>JARYGW010000342.1:0-5881 GCA_033792295.1 Allobosea sp. | reverse complement strand
ATATTCGAAATTGCGCGCCCGCAGGAATTCGGCGCGCACCACCCCGACCAGCGAGACCCAGGAGAACAGCAGCAGGATGCCGAGCAGCACGAAGAAGCTCGGCGTGATGATCGCCGCGACGATGATGAGCAGGTAGAGCGCCGGGATCGAGGTCCAGATTTCGATCAGGCGTTGGAAGATCAGGTCGGTCCAGCCACCGAAGTAGCCCTGCACGGCGCCGGCCGCGATGCCGATGACCGAGGAGAAGGCGCAGAGGATCAGCCCGAACAGCACCGAGATGCGGAAGCCGTAGATCAGGCGCGCGACGACGTCGCGGCCCTGATCGTCGGTACCGAGCCAGTTCCATTCGAGGTCGCGGCAGGTCGCACCGCCGGTTCGCTCGGCGATCGGCTTGCATTGCTCGTCCTTCAGCAGCCAGGTCGGGGGGGCGGGCGCCGGGACGGGCAGGTCGAGATTGTTGGTGTTGTAGCTGTAGCGGATCGGCGGCCACACGGCGTAGCCATGGGCCGCGATCTCCTTGGCGATGACGGGATCGCGATAGTCGGTCGTGGCGAGGAAGCCGCCGAACTTCTCTTCCGGATAGTTCACCGCGACGGGGAACAGCCACTCGCCCTTGTAGTGGACCAGGAGGGGCCGGTCATTGGCGATGAACTCGGCGAAGAGCGAGAGCAGGAACAGCGCCAGGAACAGCCAGAACGACCACCAGCCGCGCCGGTTGGCCTTGAAGTTGTTGAGCCGACGCCGGTTGATCGGCGTCAGCTTCAGCCAGCCCTGCTGGGCCTCGATCGGGGCGAGCGGCGCATCGCTGCGGAGCGATGGCGGAGGGACGTCGAGCAGCGTATCGCTCATGCTCAGCTCTCCCGCGTCTCGAAATCGATGCGGGGATCGACCCAGCTATAGGTCAGGTCGGTGATCAGATGCACGAGGAGGCCGATCAGCGAGAAGATGTAGAGATTGGCGAAGACGACGGGGTAGTCGCGGTTGACGATCGCCTCGAAGGAGAGGAGGCCCAGCCCGTCGAGCGAGAAGATCGTCTCGATCAGGAGCGAGCCGGCGAAGAGCGCGCTGACGAAGGCGCCGGGGAAGCCGGCGATGACGATCAGCATCGCGTTACGGAAGACATGGCCGTAGAGCACGCCGCGTTCGGTCAGGCCCTTCATCCGGGCGGTAAGCACGTACTGCTTGCGGATCTCGTCGAGGAAGGAGTTTTTGGTCAGCAGGGTCGAAGTCGCGAAGGCACCGAGCGCCATCGCCGTCACCGGCAGGCAGATATGCCAGAGATAATCCTTCACCTTGCCGATCAGCGAAAGGTCGCTCCAGTTGTCGGAGGTGAGCCCCCGTAGCGGGAAGATCTGCCAGAACGAGCCTCCGGCGAAGAGCACGATCAGCAGGATCGCGAAGAGAAAGCTCGGGATCGCATAGCCGACGATGACCACGGCGCTGGTCCAGGTGTCGAAGCGTGAGCCTTCCCGCACCGCCTTGCGGATGCCGAGCGGGATCGAGATCGCATAGGATAGGAGCGTCATCCATAAGCCCAGCGAGATCGAGACCGGCAGCTTTTCCTTGATGAGCTGCAGTACCGGCGCGCCACGGAAATAGGAACGGCCGAAGTCGAAGCGGGCATAGTCGGTCAGCATCTTCAGGAAGCGCTCGGGCGCCGGCTTGTCGAAGCCGAACTGCTTTTCCAGCTCCTTGATGAAGGCGGGGTCGAGCCCTTGCGCGCCGCGATAGGCCGATGCCTCGCCGCCTTGCGCGCCGGCATCGCCACCCTGGCCGCCGCCGACACGGTCGGCCGCGCCGCTATTGGGGTTCTGCAATTGCGAGATCACGCGTTCGACCGGGCCGCCCGGAGCGAACTGCACGATGACGAAGGAAACGAGCAGGATGCCGAACAGGGTCGGCACCATCAGGGCGAGACGCCGGGCGATGTAGCTCAGCATCCGCTCAAGCCCCCTTTCCCGCCTGGCCGATGAGCCCGAGATGGGTGTCGCCGAAGGCGGTCGGATATTTGAGTCCGTAGCCGAGCGTTCGGTCTATGAAGATATGGACACCCCAGATCAAGGCGATGGCGAGCGCGAGCGAGCTTTGCGTCCCGAGCCCGATTGCGGCGAGCAGGCCCGGCCCGAGCAGCGTATGGCCGGCGTTGTACACGGCGGCACCGATGCGGGGCCCGGCGAGATAGCCGAGCATCGTCAGATCGGGCACCAGGATCAGCCCACCGAACAGCCACCAGGAGGCGCCCGAGCGCTGGAAGAGCCAGAGGCAAAGCAGGCCGAGCAGCAGCGCCTCGAGCCGCAGGATCTGCCGCAACGTGCCCTGCACCTTGCCGGAGGAGGGGATCTCAGCCATCACGCCTTCCCGATCCGCTTGGCCTTCTCGGCGTCGTACCACCAGATGCCCGGCGCGCCGGAGCCGTATTTCGGCTTGGTTTGAGGCCGGTCGAACATGTCCCAATGGGCCAGCCAGACCTCGTTGTTCCACCACATCGGGATCCAGTAGCGGCCGGCGCGCAGCAGCCGATCGAGACATTTCGCTGCGGTGACGGCCTCGGCATAGCTGTTGGCCTGGCCGATCTTCTCGATCATGGCGTCGACGGCGGGATCGCTGATGCCGTTCTGATTGCGCGAGCCGCGCGTCTTCGCAGCCTCCGAGCCATAGACCACGCGCAGCGTGTCGCTGGGAATCGCACTGCCGCTCAGTGCGCGCGTGATGATGTCGAAATCGAACTCGTCGAGGCGGCGCTGATACTGCGCTGGGTCGACGAAGCGCGAGGTCGCATTGATGCCGAGTTTCTTCAGATTGGCCTGGAAGGGCTGCGTATGCGGCTGCAGGGCCGGGTTGGAATCGAGGAACTCGATCTCGAAGGGCTGGCCGTTCGGCAGCTTCAGCACATTGCCCTCCCGCTTGCAGCCGGCGGCGCGCAGCATCTCGTCGGCCTTGCGCAGCAGGGCGCGGTCGCTGCCCGAACCGTCCGAGACCGGCGGCAGCCACGGCTCGTCGAAAACCTCGTCCGGCACCTTGCCACGCCAGGGTTCGAGCAGCGCGATCTCCTCCGGAGAAGGCTTGCCGACGGCCTTCGAATCCGAATTCTCGAAATAGGAGGTCAGCCGCTCGTAAAAGCCGAACATGATGGTCTTGCGCGTCCACTCGAAGTCGAAGGCCAGGCCCAGCGCCTCGCGGATACGCGGATCGGCGAATTTCTCGCGGCGGAGATTGTAGATCCAGCCCTGCGAGGCCACGGGCTCCGTCCTCCGCAAGGACTCCTTCTTGACCTTGCCTTCCTTGACCGCCGGGAAGTCGTAGCCCGTTGCCCAGATGCGCGAGGTGAACTCCTCCTGGAAGGTGATGACGCCGCTCTTGAAACCTTCGAACGCCACCTGGCGGTCGCGGAAATATTCCCAGCGCACCCGGTCGAAATTATTGGTGCCGACATTCACGGGCAGGTCCTTGGCCCAGTAGTCGGCGACACGCTCGAATTCGATGAAACGGCCCTGTTCGAAGCGTCCGACCTTGTAGGCGCCGGAGCCGAGCGGTGCTTCCAGCGTCGAGGCCGTAAAGTCCCGTGTCGACCAGTAGGCTTCCGAGAACACGGGCAGGCTGGCCACGACCAGATGCAGATCGCGGCTGCGCTTGGGAGAGAGTTGCACGACGGCGATATCGTCGCCTTCCGCGGTGGCCGAGACGAGTTCGCCCAGGACCAGGCGGTAGGAGGGATGTCCCTTGGTCTTGAGAATGTTGAGCGAGAAGGCGACGTCCTTGGCCGTGATCCGCGAGCCGTCATGGAACTTCGCTTCGGGCCTGAGCCGGAAGCGATAGGTCAGCTTGTCGGGGGAAATCGAAACGCTTTTCGCCAGCAGCCCGTAGAGTGCGCCGGGTTCGTCGCCCGAGCCCGCCATCAGGCTGTCGAAGCAGGCATCCATTCCGGCCGCGCCGTCGCCCTGCAGGACCCAGATGTTGAGCGTGTTGAAAGTATCGAAGCTCTGGTTTCCGCCAGTGCTCTTGATCTGCACCGTCAGCGTGCCGCCTTTCGGCGCTTTCGGGTTCACATAAGGAAAATGCGGAAAATCCGGCGACAAGGCGAGCTCGCCGAAGGTCGAGAGACCGTGCGATTCGGCTTCCTGCGCGAGCGCTGCCCCGGAGAATTCCGGCAAGGCGGCCGCTGCCGCCATGACGCCTCCGGCTTCCAGCAGCCCGCGGCGTGTGATGCGCGTCGCCATCGTCTCGCGTCTCCTTCTCCGATTCGCCTGTTCCTTGTCGCCCGCGGGCGCCGGAACGGCAATGCCGTCCATTCTCGCCATGGTGAAGGCGGGAACAGGGCGCCGCACGAAAAAGCCGGGCGCCGTATCGGACCGAAAAGCGGAGTGCGCTTTTCAAAAGCATCCGATGCGGCATCAAATGCAAAGATCGCCGCGCGTCCTCTGGACGCGCGGCGATCTAAGACCGGCTTAAAGCGGTCGCGCAGCACGCAGTGGGAAGCCGATCAGGGCTTCGGCAGCGGCTTCGGCGAATCCGACAGGGTGTTGAGATAGGCGATCACGTCGGCGCGGGTCTGCGGGTTGCTGATGCCCGCGAAGGACATCGCGGTGCCCGGGACATAGGCCTTCGGGTTCTTCAGGAAATGGTCGAGGCCATCGGCCTCCCAGTTCTTGTCGGTGCGACCCTTCATCGCAGCCGAATAGCCGAAGCCTTCGACGGAGCCTTCGTTGCGGCCATAGACGTCGTAGAGATGCGGGCCGACCTTGTTGGGGCCGCCCTTCTCGAAGGTGTGGCAGGCCTTGCAGGCGGCGGTGGCCTTCTCGCCCTTCGCCGGGTCGGCCTTGGCGATACGCTCGACGATCGGGGGATCTTCCGCGGCAGCCGGGGCCGGGCCGCCAGCAGCCGTAGCCTCGGCGCTCGGCAGGTCGTAACCGGGGACGGCCGGCTTGTGCGGCGCGAACGCGATGCCGGCCACCATCTGGAGACCCATCACCACGAGGAGCGTGGAGAGAACCGCACCGGCGATCTTGTTGGCTTCGATATTCATCGTATCCGAACCCTGGAGCCCACCGCAGCCGAGGCGCGGGAGACGAGATAACGGTTGGCCGGAGTCTTGAACGGCTCCAGCCTCGGATGCTGCTTAACCGCTTTGCGCGCTTGATTGCAACTCGTATAAGCGCGCTTCGTTTCGAGAACTTTTCGATGCCGCTTCCGATCCGGTGCGGTGTCCTACCGGGCCCGCCGCCGATCATGCCGAATCCGTTGATTCTCATCCCCGCCCGCATGCAGTCCACACGCCTGCCGGGCAAGCCGCTCGCCGACATCCATGGCGAGCCGATGATCGTCCATGTCTGGCGCCGCGCCATGGAAACCGGCCTCGGGCCCGTTGTCGTCGCCACCGACACGCCGGAGATCGTCTCGGCTGTGGAAAAGGCCGGCGGCCGCGCTGCGCTGACCCGTCCCGATCACCCCTCCGGCTCCGACCGTATCAAGGAAGCCGCCGACCTCGTCGACCCGCAAGGGCGTCACGACGTCATCGTCAATGTTCAGGGCGACCTGCCGACCATCGACCCGCGCGTCATCATCGCCTCGGTGAAGCCGCTCGAAGATCCGGCTGTCGACATCGTCACGCTCGCCGCCGTGATCACGCGCGAAGAGGAGAAGACGGAGCCGAGCGTCGTCAAGGCGATCGGCAGCGAGGTCGCGCCTGGCCGGATGCGGGCGCTCTACTTCACCCGTGCGACCGCGCCGAGCGGGGAGGGGCCGCTCTACCATCATATCGGCCTCTATACCTATCGCCGCGCCGCACTCGACCGCTTCGTCTCGCTGCCGCCTTCCGGGTTGGAGAAGCGCGAGCGGCTGGAGCAGCTGCGCGCCGTCGAGGACGGCATGCGCATCGACATCA
>JARYGW010000341.1:0-5889 GCA_033792295.1 Allobosea sp. | reverse complement strand
AGCCGCGTTAGCGGCGTCTCGAGTGTTGTTCCAGTGAGCGCCAGGGCGCCTCCTGAAGCATCCTTCGAGACGCGGGCTGCGCCCGCTCCTCAGGATGAGGGCTGTCGTTTTGCGAAAGGTCGCCGGACGCCGCTGCATCCAGCTCGTCGCCTCAGCGCCGCTGGCCGCCGCCGAGCATGGCGTCGAGAATCGACTTCAGCGCGTTCTGGTGGTCGTCCTGGATCTGGCGGCCGTGCTCGAACATCTGGTTCAGCGCGTCGAGGCCGATCGAGCCCGGTCCGGTGGCAGATGACGGAGGCGGCTCATCCGGCTCGGGTTCCGGTGCCGGTGCGCGACGCTGCTGCGGGGCGCTGCGCGGCTGCGGCTGGGGAGCGGGCGCCGGTGCGCCGGCTGCCGCCCCGCCGAACATGCCGCCGAGGATCTGCCCCAGCATCCCGCCGAAGGGGTCGCTCGCGGAGCCACCGGCATTGCCTTGAGACTGCGGCTGGCCCGTGCCGGCGCCTTGCCCGAACATGCCGCGCAGGATCGCTTCCATCGGGTTGCCCGGCATCTGCTGTTGTGGCTGAGGCTGCGGCGCCGGCTGCATCCCCGGCATCTGGCCGCGCATCATCTCGGCGAACTGGCCGAGAATGCCGCCGAGGCCTTCGTTGCTGGTCGATTTGAACAGGCCGCCCATCAGGATCGAGGCGATCACCGGCAGCATCTGGTTGAGGATGGCCTGGCTGACGCCGCTCGTCGCGGCGGCCTGGGCTGCGATCGCCCGGCTCACCTCGTTCGAGCCGAAGAGCTGACTCAGCACGTCGTTGCCGGCCATCTGTGCGCCCGGCGGTATGCTGTTGCCGCCCGCCTCGAAAAAGCGCGCATAGGGCGAGGCCGTCATCATCTGGGCGAGGGAGCCGAAGGCGTAGGGGTTCTGCGTTTGGCGATGCAGCCCCATCGAGAAGGCCGGCAGCAGGGCGTCGAGCGCGGCCTGGGTCTGCTGCAGGCTGAGCCCGTATTGCCGGGCCATGTTCTGCATCGCCTGGCCGTTCTGGGCCGATTGCATGATTTCGAACAGGTTCATCATGGACGCCTCCCGGCCGGCTTCAACTCCGCGCCTCGGAGGACGATAGCAGGGTGTCCTGGTCTGGCAAATCAAGGATGCCGCGCCGCTGCAGGGCCTCGCGCTCCAGCCGGGCTATCCCCTTATAGGCGAAGACCAGCGCCAGCACGCCGAAGGCGACCGCGCCCAGGGCGGATCCGGCGAGCGCACCCTTCGGCCCGGCCATCTGCGCGCCAAGGATGGCGAAGGGCATGGTGCCCAGCGTTGCCCGGCCCCAGCTGAACAGCGTCGACAGGAATGGCATGCCGAGATTGTTGAAGGCGGCGTTGGCGACGAAGAGCATTCCGACGAAGAGCCACATCGGCCCGGCGATCAGGCAGAAGAAATCGACCAGCTCGGCCGTCAGCCCGCTGGCCTGGAAGGCGGAGACGATCACGCCGCGCAGTGCGAGCAGCAGCAGCCAGGCGACGACGACGCAGCCGGTCGCGAAGATGGCGGAATCGGTGAGGCCGCGCCGCATCCGGTCGAAGCGCCCCGCGCCCCAGTTCTGGCCGAGGATCGGGCCGACCGCGCCCGAGAGGGCGAAGACGGCGCCGAAGGCGACCGGCACCAGCCGGTCCATGATCGCGAGCGCCGCCACCGCCGCGTCGCCGAAGCGGGCGACCACGCTGGCGAAGACGGCGTTGGCGATCGGGTTGGAGAGATTGGTCAGGATGGCCGGTCCCGCGATCGCGAAGGTCCGGGCGCTGTCCTGTTCCACCCAGCTCCAGCGCGGGCGGGCCACCATGTTGTGGCGGATGACGGTCGCATGGAAGCCGATCGCGACGATGATGATCCGCGCCAGCACGATCGCGATCGCCGCGCCGTTCGGTCCGAGGCCGAAGCCGAAGATCAGCAGCGGGTCGAGCCCGGCAGTGACGATGCCGCCGCCGAGCGTCACGAACATGGCCCGGCGCGCGTCGCCGATGGCGCGCAGCACACCGGACAAGCCCATGCCGATCGCCATCAGCACATTGGAGGGCAGGGTGATGTGCAGGAAGGAGAGGGCGACGGCGTAGGACTGGTCACGCGCGCCGATGGTGCGCAGCAGCCAGGGCAGCAGCGGCAGGGCCGCGAGCGACAGCACGAGCGCGGCGAGCGCCATCAGGACCAGGGTCGAGGCGGCGATGCGCCTCGCTCCTTCCCGGTCGCCGGCACCGATGCTGCGGGATGTCAGCGCCGCGACCGCGATCATCAGCCCGACATTCACCGAGACCATCAGGTAGAGCACGATGGTGGCATAGCCGACGCCGGCCGTGGCCTCGGGTCGCCCGAGCCAGGAGACGTAGAGCAGCGACAGGAGGTCGACGACGAAGACGGCCATCAGGCCGATCGAGCCCGTTGCCGTCATCACGGCGACATGGCGCATCAGCGAGCCATCGACGAAGACGGCCCGGCTCGGCGCGGTCGAAGCGTTCGTCACCGCTCCGGCTCGCCGACTCCGCCGACCGCGACCTCGGCTCCGCCATCCTCGATGACCTCCTGGGTCTCGGCCGTGAGCGCCTTGGACTTGCCCTTCGGCTTGACGAGGGGCTCCGGCATCACGCGCGGAATCTGGTTGAGGGCCGCTGCGATGCCCTCGTGGAACTGGATCTCCATGCGCTGCGCGTCACGGTCGCGGACATGGTCGATCACGAGTTCGGCCTCGTCGCGGGTCAGGCCGACTGCCTCCAGCGTGACCCGGCCGAAATCGAGCGCCGATTCGAAGGTCTCGCGCATCTGGTAGTCGACATTCGCCTTCATCAGCTCGATGGCGTGGATGCGGTCGAAAGCCCGTGCATGCACGCGCAAATTCGGGAATTCGGCCTTCACCATCTCGAGGGTGCGCAGCGCCGCGTCCTTGTTGTCGACGCAGATGCAGATGACGCGGGCCTTGCCCGCCCCGGCCGCGCGCAGCACGTCGAGCCGCGTCCCGTCGCCATAATAGACCTTGAAGCCGAAGCGCGCGGCGGCCCTGATCTGCTCCACGTCGGAATCGATCACGGTGATGTTGACGTGCTGCAGCAGCAGCGCCTGCGTCACCACCTGACCGAAGCGGCCGAAGCCGATCACCATCACCTGGCTCTCGTCGATGCCGTCGAAATCCTCGTCCATGGTCTCTTCGCCGACACGCGCGAGCAGGACGCCATCGAGCAGTTTGGCAACGACCGGGCCGAGCAGCATGCTGATTGCGGCCAGCGCCGTGACGATGGCGGCCTGCTGCTGGTCGAGAAGCCCGTTCGCGAGGCCGAGCGGCAACAGCACGAAGGCGAATTCGCCGGCCGGCGAGAGCAGGGCGCCCGCCCGCACCGCCTCGAGCGTCGTCGAGCATGACACGCGCAAGATCGAGGCGACGATGGCGATCTTGAACAGCACCAGTGCCGGGGCGGCGACGGCGAGCAGCAGCGCGTTCTCGGCCACCAGCTTCAGGTCGAGCGACATGCCGACCGCCATGAAGAACAGGCCGAGCAGCACGCCGCGGAACGGCTCGATATCGGCCTCAAGCTCGTGGCGGAAATGCGAATCGGCCAGCATCACGCCGGCGAGGAAGGCGCCCATCGCCATGGACAGGCCGACATGCTCCATCAGCAGCGCCGCGCCCAGCACGATCAGCAGCGCGGCCGCGGTCATCACCTCCTTGGCGCCGCTGTTGGCGAGGATGCGGAAGAGCGGGTTGAGCAGGTAGCGTCCGGCGAAGACGATCGCGACGATGGCTGCGATCGCGATGCCCAGGCTGCCCAGCGCGCGCATCGGGCTGCCGGCCTGGGTCGCGGTCGTCGCGAGCAGGGGGAGCAGCGCCAGCACGGGGGCGATTGCGATGTCCTGGAACAGCAGGATCGAGAAGGTCCGCCGGCCATAGGTCTCGTTGCCGTCGCCGCGCTCCTCCAGCAATTGCAGGGCGATCGAGGTGGCCGAGAGCGCGAGCGCCACGCCGACCGCGACTGCGCCGCCGACCGAAAGGCCGAAGCGCCAGCCGACGAAACCGATGACGGCTGCGCTCAGAGCCATCTGCGCCAGTCCGAGGCCCAGAATATCCCGCCGCATCGAATAGAGGCGCGAGGGCTGCAGTTCGAGCCCGACCAGGAAGAGCAGCAGCACGACGCCGATCTCGGCCGTGCCGCGAATCGCATCGGGATCCTTGATCACGCTGAGGACGGACGGACCGATGATGACACCCGCCGCCAGATAGCCCAGCACCGCCGATTGCCCGAGTTTGCGGAACAGCGGCACCGCAATCACCGCACCGGCGCAGAACGTCAGGATCGGCGGCAGGTAGCTGGCATGGGAGGCTGCATCGGCCATGGAGGGCTCACGCTGAAGGGGCAGCCGGCTTCAGGGCCGACCGTCCCTATCTAGGCGCTCGTTCCGCGGAGCGCGAGGGGGAAACGCCTGACGCTATGCGCTACGTGCATCGCGTGGCGCGTGTGGTTTCAGGCAGCCGGCGCGTTCTCGCGGAAAGGTTGCATCTGGGCGTCGAACGCGCGCTGAAAGGCGGGGCGGGCGATGCAGCGGGCTCGATAGGCTTCGAGCCGCGGAAACTGCGCCAGGATGTCGTCCGGTACCTCGCGCAGCACGCTTGCCATCAGCAGGTCGCCAGCGGTGAAGCGCCCTTCGAGATAGTCCTTGTCATCGAGTGAGGCATCGAGCTGCCGCAGCCGCTTTTCGACCATGGCGACGATCTGCGGGCGCCGCTCGACGGTCCAGGCCTCGCCCTTGTGGAAGATGTCGGTCAGGGCGAGCTGGCCGATATGGGGCTCGATCGAGTTGAGCGCAGCCAGGATCCAGGTCGCGACGCGGGCGCGGCCAGCCTCGTCGGCGGGAGCCAGGGCCGGCGATTGGCGCGAAAGATAGAGCACGATCGCGCCGGATTCGAACAGTTCGACCTCGCCGTCGCGGAAGGCCGGCACCTGCCCGAAAGGCTGCCAGGCGCGGTAGCTTCCGGATGCCTGGTCGGCCGGTCCGATCAGTGCCGCCTCATAGGGCAGCCCGGCCTCCTCGAGCGCCCAGCGCACCCTGAGATCGCGGACATGGCCCTGGGCGAAAGGTGGCACCCAGCGGAAGGCGGAGAGGCGGATCGTCGTCATGGCGTGTCCTCCGGTTGTTTCTGATCGGGAGCGCCGCCCGGCCAGGCGGCCAGTGTTTCCAGCCCCGCCCGCAGTGTTTGCGCATCCGGGTCGACGAGCATCGCCTCCAATGCCCCGTGCTGTGCGTGCCAGACGGGCAGGGCGGCGAGCAGCCGGGCATGCCCGGCCGCCGTCAGCGAGATGCGGCGCGCGCGCTTGTCGTCCGGATCGGGGGTAACGACGGCGAGGCCTTCCCGCACCAGCGGCTTCAGTGCGGCGGTCAGGGTAGTGCGGTCCGTGCCGAGCAGCTTCGCCACCGCGCCGATGACAGGCGGCTCCGGCCGGTTGAGGGACATCAGCAGCGAGAACTGTTCGTTGGTCAGGCCGTGGGGCCGCAGCGCCTCGTCGAAGCGTCGCGCCAGCACCCGTGCCGCTCGCTGCACATAGAGACAGAGGCAGTGGTCGCGCACATGCAGGGTGGTCTGGAATGGGACTGTGGGGATGGAGCTTCGCATCACCTTACTGTGTTGATATCAACCTATAAGTCAATCCATGCCGGCGCTTCCTTGACATCGCCGCGATCCCGCCGAAAGAAGGCGCTGGCTGGGCGTCGGACCGAAAAGGGAAATCCGCTTTTCGGAAAAATCCGGTGCCCGAACAAAAACTGGATCGCCTTGCGTTAGATTGGATGCGAGACGATCCGGACCGGAGATTTTCCTGGACGTGACCAAGCCGCCGCTCGATATCCTGCTCTGTGCCCCGCGC
>JARYGW010000340.1:0-5969 GCA_033792295.1 Allobosea sp. | reverse complement strand
GGCCCCTTGCGCTCGGACTCGACGACTTCGCCGATGGCGGTGACGATTCCGGTGAACATCAGCCTCTCCTCACGAATTGTTCAAAACGGTCGCCGCCGATCAGCTCGGTCTCGGCAAGGCGGTAGAGATCGGGATCGGCCAGCAGCCCCGCAAGGCCTGGCCGCACGGCAACGATGCCGGGTTCACCCAGCGTTTTTGGTGCGGTCGAGACGATGACCTCGTCGGCAAGCCCCGCGAGCGCCAGCTTCTCGCCGATGCGCGGGCCGCCTTCCGAGAAGACGCGCGTGATACCGCGCGTGCCGAGCAGGGTCAGCGCCTCGCGCAGGTCGAGATGCCCGTCCGGCGCGGCTGCGACGCGCATCACCTCGACACCGGCCCCAACAAGCTCGATCTCAGGCTCGACCGGCGCGTCCTCGGCCGCGATCACCCAGACCGGAATCTCGCGCGCGGTGCGGACGAGCTTCGAAGCCAGCGGGAGCCGCAGATGCGTATCGAGGATCACGCGCACCGGCGAGCGATCCGCCATGCCCGGCAGGCGCACCGTCAATCGCGGGTCGTCGGACAGCACGGAGCCGATGCCGAGCATGATCGCATCGTGATGGGCCCGTTGCAGATGAACCCAGGCTCCGGCCATCGGGGACGAAACGGCGATGGGCGTGCCCCCTGCCCCGCCGGCATAGCCATCGGCGGTGCGGGCGATCTTGAAGGTCACCATCGGCCGCCCTTGCGTGACCCGCAGGACATGGCCGCGATGGGCGCGCTGCGCCTGGTCTTCCAGCACGCCGGTCACGACCTCGATTCCGGCCGTGCGCAGCAGCGCATGGCCGAGGCCGGCGATGAAGGGGTTGGGGTCCGCCATCGCCGAGACGACGCGCTTCACGCCGGAGAGGATGGTGTGCTCGACGCAAGGGATGCCGCCGCGGAGCGAACGATGCGAGCAGGGTTCGAGCGTGACATAGAGCGTGCCGGCCATCGCTGCGGCGCCCGCGCGTGCAAAGGCCAGAGCCTCGCCATGCGGGCGCCCACCGGCTTGGGTCAGCCCGCGTGCCACCACGACCGGCCCGTCCGGCGTGTCGCGCGTGACGATGGCGCCGACCGAAGGATTTGGCCAGGTCGCACCGAGATTGCGCGCTCCAAGGCCAAGCGCCTGAGCCATGAAGGCGCGGTCGACCGCCAGTTTCCGGTTTGGCGCATCTTCTTCGAACGAGCCGGTACCCACTTCGCCGGAAAATGCCCTGCGATCAATCATCAGCGCGAGGCGACGGGGCGGAGGCGCCCTCCTCCTCTTCGACCGTGCCGAGCTGGCCGAGCAGTTCCTCGAAGTCCTTGGCCTCCCGGAAGTTCTTGTAGACCGAGGCGAAGCGGACATAGGCGACGTCGTCGAGGCCTTTCAGCCCTTCCATCACCAGTTCGCCAATGGTCGAGCTCGGAATCTCCGCCTCGCCCGAGCTTTCGAGCTGGCGCACGATGCCGTTGACCAGGCGCTCGATACGTTCCGGCGTCACGGAACGCTTGCGCAGCGCATGCGCCACCGAAGTCTCCAGCTTGTCGCGATCGAAAGGCGCACGGCGGCCCGAGCGCTTGACCACGGTGAGCTCGCGCAATTGCACGCGCTCGAAGGTGGTGAAGCGGCCGCCGCAATCCGGGCAGACACGGCGGCGGCGGATCGAGGCGTGATCGTCGGTGGGACGGGAGTCCTTCACCTGCGTGTCGAGGGAGCCGCAATAGGGACAGCGCATTTTTGCCCGCCAGCCTTTCTCAGAGCCCCTTCGAAATGCCTCAATAGATCGGGAAGCGAGCCGTCAGCGCGGTGACCTTGGCCTTGACCGCTTCCTCGACGGCAGCGTTGCCCTCTTCCCCGTTCGCGGCAAGGCCATCCAGCACCTCAGCGATCAACTCGCCGACCTGCTTGAACTCAGCGACGCCGAAGCCACGCGAGGTCGCCGCCGGGGTACCCAGACGGATGCCGGAGGTGGTCATCGGCTTCTCGGGATCGAAGGGGATGCCGTTCTTGTTGCAGGTGATGTGGGCGCGGCCGAGCGCCGCCTCAGCCGCCTTGCCGGTCAGCTTCTTCGAGCGCAGATCGACCAGCATCAGGTGGTTGTCGGTGCCTCCGGTGACAAGGTCGAAGCCCTTAGCCTTCAGCGTCTCGGCCAGAGCCTTGGCGTTGGCGACCACGGCATGGGCATAGGTCTTGAATTCGGGCTGCAGCGCCTCGAGGAAGGACACCGCCTTGGCGGCGATGACATGCATCAGCGGGCCACCCTGGATACCCGGGAAGATCGCCGAGTTGATCTTCTTGGCCAGCGCCTCGTCATTGGTCAGGATCATGCCGCCGCGCGGGCCGCGCAGCGTCTTGTGCGTCGTGGTGGTGACGACATGGGCGTGCGGGAACGGCGAGGGATGCGCGCCGCCGGCGACGAGCCCGGCAAAATGCGCGATGTCGACCATGAAATAGGCACCGACCTTGTCGGCGATCTCGCGGAAGCGGGCGAAATCCCAATGGCGAGCATAGGCCGAGCCACCGGCGACGATGACCTTGGGCTTGTGCTCGAGAGCGAGGCGCTCCATCGCGTCGTAGTCGATGAGCTGGTCGACGACGCAGACGCCGTAGGAAACGACGTTGAACCATTTGCCGGACTGGTTGACCGGCGCCCCGTGCGTCAGATGGCCGCCAGCGGCGAGGTCGAGACCCATGAAGGTGTCGCCCGGCTGCATCAGCGCCATGAAGACACCCTGGTTGGCCTGCGAGCCCGAATTCGGCTGGACGTTGGCGAATTTGCAGTCGAACAGCCGGCAGGCGCGCTCGATGGCGAGCTTCTCGGCGATGTCGACGAACTGGCAGCCGCCATAGTAGCGCCGGCCCGGATAGCCCTCGGCATATTTGTTGGTCATCACCGAGCCCTGCGCCTCGAGCACGGCGCGGGAGACGATGTTCTCGGAGGCGATCAGCTCGATCTCGTCGCGCTGGCGACCAAGTTCCAGCTCGATGGCGCGCGCGATTTCGGGATCGACGTCAGTCAGGGAGGCGCCGAAGAAGGAGTTCGAGAGGTGCTTGTCGCGCGCGGCTTCGCTCATATCGGGCTCCTGCAGTTCGGCAGCCGGCAAGGCTCCGGCTCCGTCTGCGCGTCCCTATCACGCAGCGCAGGGCTGTCCAAGCCGTAGATGCTGCAGCTCTCCCAGCGACCGGAGCCGCCAGACCGCCTCCGACAAGGCCGAGGCACGCGGACGCGCCGATATCCGCCGCATGTTGCGCCCGCGCCGGCAGCCAAACCACTTCCGAGCAGGGGCCCGGCTTAGCGCAGGTGTCAGTATGTCGCGGGCTGCACCTGGTCGCGGTGCGAGACGAGGCCGGCTGCAGGCGCAGCCATGCCGCAGCGCAAAAACACGCCTTCGCCACGGAATCCCGACAATGGCGCAAACCTCGTGGACACCGAGAGATTTCAGCGCCGGACGCGGAAATTTCTTGAGATATATGAAGATTTTAGCCGGATATCAGCGATAGAACTCCCGCAACGACACCTTGTGCATCGCAACATGAGCTCATATCTTTCGCTCGCCGAAGCACCTCCCTCACACTCGAAAGGAGAGATTCATGCTCGAACGGCACGATTGCAATTGCGCCTCCGAGGCCGAGCTCGGTCACGAGGACGAATGCGAGATCCAGCAGGACGACGCGGAAACGTTCTCGCCCCGCGACTATCAGGAAGGCTTCTGGAGCTGAGTGCTTCGCCTGGACCACGCGGAGGGCTCATTCGGCCCTCCGCGCAACATTGACCACGGTCAGACTAGCCCGCCGTCAACCGCCCAACAATCACCAACCGCGCCGGACAGCTCGCCCCCAGGGCGACTCACCCGGGTAAACCGGGCCAGGGCCGTAACCCGGACCCCGCCCGTAGCCGTAGCCACGCCCGTAGCCGCCACCGCGACCGTAACCATAGCCGGGGCCACGGCCATAGCCGCGGTTCTGGTAGTAGCGCTGGCGCGCCATGTTCTCCTGAATGATCATCATGCGCTCGCGCCGCGCCGCACTGGCGCTGAATTCGAGCGGCTGACCATCGAGCTGCCGAGCGGTAGCCGGTGCGAGCGCTTCGCCGGCCTCGGCAGCCGGCGCAACCAGCATGGTCGCAGCCGCACTGGCAGCAATGGCCGCGGCAATCAGAAACCGACGCATGTGCTTCTCCTCTCGTCCATGCCGCCATTTAAGCAGCATGTTTTGTAACGCAGGATGAACGCGTTGGTTCATGCCAGGTTCAGCGCAGATCGATCTGGTCGAGATCCATAAGACAACGCTTGCTCTCGACGGTTTTGACCGCCGAACGTGACGGCTTTCATCAGAATTCCAGAGACCTTACTTTCAGCAAGCGCCTTGAACATCGAACAAGATCTTGGCGCCAACAAAAACCCGCCGATCTCTCGGCGGGCTTCCGTTCGCAACAGGTCGTCTAAATCATCGCTCGTCCGGCAGGACGCGGTGACGACGATCCATACCCATTTGTCATCACATCGGACTGTTCCGAAAAGTGGATTCCACTTTTCGGTCAGATGCGATGGCGGTCAGATGTCGTTCTCGCCCTGCAGCGCGGCGACAGGCGCCGGCCCGAGGCCGTCCTTATTGTAGATGTCGTCGCGGAACTGCACGCCGCCATCGGGCGTCGCCCAGGCCGTGACATAGACCCAGTAGCACGGCACAGGATCAGCGATGCGAGCGTTGACGCGCTGGCCGGAATTGATCGTCTCGTCGATCTTGGCGCGGTCCCAGCCGGGGGTGTTCTTGAGCAGCCAGGCGACGTAATCGCGAACGTTCTGGACGCGCATGCAACCGGAGGAGACGAAGCGGTAATCGTCGCCGAAGATGCCCTTGGCCGGGGTGTCGTGCATGTAGACGCCGTAGGGGCTCGGGATATTGATGCGCACGAAGCCGAGCGAGTTGAAATCGCCGCCGGGATCCTGCCTGAAGGTATAGCGCGTCGCCTCGTCCGAGTTCCAATTCACCTGCGAGGGTGCGATCTCGCCGCCGCTCGGCGAGATGATGCGGATCTTGTTCTCAGTGAGGTAGCTCGGCTCCTTCCTCATCTTCGGGATGAGGTCCTTCTTGATGATCGAAGCGGGAACCGTCCAGGTCGGGTTGAAGTTGACTTCCGGAATCTTGGTCTGAAGCAACGGCGACTGGCGGTCGATCTTGCCGACGCCCGCGGCATGGCGGGTCGCGACATGGCCGTTTTCAACCGTCTCGACCATCGCCGCCGGGATATTGGCGACGACATAGCGGTTGCCAAGGTTGCCGGACCAGGTGCGCAGACGCACGACATTCGTCTCAAGCTGACGAATGCGCCGCTCGATCGGCACGTTGAGCGCCATGACGGTAGCGCGGTTGATCGCACCGGTCGTCGAAAGGCCTACGCGCGCCTGGAACTGACGGACCGCAGCCTCGACATAAGAATCATAGACATTGCTCTCGCCGGCAGTCTGCCGGAGATCACCGGTGATCGCGAGTCGCTGGCGCAGCGCGGCCACGGCCGGCCCCCTGGCGCCGAGGCCCATGCGATCAGGCAGTTGCACCGGCTGCCAACCGCCCCGGGTGGCAAGGTCGCGGTAAGCGACGATAGCTTGCTCCGTTGCTTGCAGGCTCTCAGGCGAAAGCATTGGCGTCGAGGAGCGCAGTACCGCATTGCGCGGACCTGCATCATAATTCTGAAGCCATTCGGCCTGCTGCGCGAACGCCGGGGCTGCGGCGACCGAAGCAGCGCCCGAAAGCAGCGCCAGCACGGTCTCGCGGCGTGTCAGGCTCAGTTGCGACATCTCTTCCCTCTTCAACTTCATCCGAACGCGGGCAACCGGCACAAAAATGCCGCCGGGTGGAGCGGCAGCAGCGGGTTGCTCCCATGCCGGCGACGGTGTCGTATCACAGTTAAAGAGGCGTGATGAGAGCGGCGAATTTAGGGCATGCCCATGTTTTACGGCATGCA
>JARYGW010000033.1:0-24094 GCA_033792295.1 Allobosea sp. | reverse complement strand
CGCCAGCGTTCGCTCTGAGCCAGGATCAAACTCTCAGATTGAATGAGATTTGTTCCGGCTATCGCACTGCGTATTGACGGAGCCATTACCTAATTACCGAAGTAATCAAGCAAATGGTTCTTATTAAACGCAGCACACCGAAGTCTCGTTTGACCTGCCCGAAGGCAAGTCCGCAAGAACTCCGCCGTCCACGTTTCTCTTTCACAGTCTTCAATTGTCAAACAGCAGCGACACTCTTCAGATCCACAAGACAGCCGTCCCGCCCGGATAAACCCTCCGGACCAAACGCCCTGCCAGTCAGTGAAGCGCGTCAACAGCGCCGCTCAGCGGCGGCGCCGTCTCGATGGGTGGCTTATAGGCCGCCGCCCCAAGCCCTGTCAACACGGTCGATGAACTTTTTTTGACGGAATTCTCCGGCGGCACCCGGGGCCTTGTTTTGGCTACCCCAAACTCCGGCAGGAGACCTGCTCCCGAGGCTTGTGCGAGCCCTTCTGATTCCTCCGTCTGGACGCGCCTGGCGCGCTGCTTTCGTAAAACAGCCGTAATCCGCCGCCACAGCGGCAAACGGCATAGCGGATTGATTCCGGGTGCCGACACGGGCATGTTCTCGGGACGCCTTCGTTCAGAGCGCGCTCCAGACCGCCTCGCTCCGGCGGGGTTCCCGATCAAGGTCAAGACAGCACACGATGAACGCCCACCCCGAGTTCGCGCAGCCGGTCGAGCCGCTTGCCCCCGAGGCGGCGGCTTTGCTGGTTGATCTCGGGATCGAGCCACCGATCGTGCCCAGCGACGGACGCCAGCAGCCTCTGGACCGACGCGGCGTCTCGTTGCGCTGGCTCTTTGCCTGCGCGCTCGTCGGATCCTGCGGCGCGGCCCTGCTGGGTGCCGCGATCCTCGTCGCCATGCGCGGCGACACGAGCTTCCCCGAGCAACCCGAGACCGTTGCGGTACGGGCCTCCTCCGCGGCGGGGGACGGCGGCGGCGCCCGCAAGGCTGATCGGCTCGTTGCCGATCAACCGGTCCTGTCCGCGCGCCATGCGATGCGTGCGCCCATGTCGCAACGCGTTGGCGCACGCGAAGTAATCCGGGTACGGCCCTTCGTGCGTCTCGCCACCGACCTGTCGCTGACGACAGGCGTCTATGCCACCAATATTCCGCCCTTCAATCCCTTGCGGCTCTTCGCCGAGGGGGGGCAGCCCGACGAACGTTATGCCGAGCCGGTGCAGGACACTGCCGACGCCGATGTGACCATCGTCAAGCGCGATCTTGCCGATATCGACATCCCGCCCGGCAAGCCGCAGCTCACAGACAGCGAGATCGTTTCCCAGGTCGAGGAAGAGCGAGCCAACGCCAATTCCGGCCGCCAACGCGCCTTACCGATCCCACCGCAGCTCATGTTGAGCCGGACCTTGACCGGAACGGCCCCTGCCAACGGCGATATTCTCGGCTACGCACCCGCGACCGATACCCGCTTCTCCGGCATCGAGGTCCGCGTCGTTCCCGAGAACGTCACCAATGCCCCGAAGACGCCGATCCCCGCCTCGCGCGAGCCGCAGGTCGAAGACAAGCTTGTGATGGCCAAGCGTGGCGAGAATTTCGAGCAGACCATGCGCGGCGCCGGCGCCCAGCCGGAGCAGATCAGAACGATGATCGCCGCCTTCGGTGGCAAGGTGAAGACATCGGCGCTACCTGACGGGCAGGTACTGCAGGTTCTCTATGCCCCTCCGGCACCGGGCGATCCGCGCCAGATCATGCGCGTCTCGCTCCTGAACAACGGCCAGCCAGACGGCACGATCGCGATGAACGACAAGGGAACCTTCGTCGCCGTCAACCTGCCGCGTCAGGATCTGGCCGCCCAACGGCAGCAGCGGCGGGACACGGAAGATGGCGACGAGGATGAGGGCTCCGGCGGCGCCCGACTCTATGAGAGCCTCTACGAGACCGGCGCGCGTCATGATCTGCCCCGGCCACTTGTCGACGAGCTCGTACGGATCTTCTCTTACGATCTCGATTTCCAGCAGCGCGTCCATGGCGGCGACAGTCTGGAAGTGATCTTCAGCGAGGAGGATGAGGGCGAGCGCGCCGAGATCCTGTCCGCCACCTTGACGGTGAACGGCGAAGTACGCCGGGTCTTCCGCTATCAATCGCCGGAAGACGGGCTGATCGAGTATTTCGACGACGAGGGCAAGTCGCTGAAGAAATTCCTGTTGCGCAAGCCGATCGCCGAAGGTGAGCTGCGCTCGGGCTTCGGTATGCGCTACCACCCGATCATGCGCTACTCGAAGATGCATACCGGCATCGACTGGGCCAACAAGATCGGGACCCCGATCCTGGCAGCCGGCAACGGCACCGTGCTCAAGGCCGGCTGGTCCTCTGGCTATGGCAAGCACACAGAGATCCAGCACGCCAACGGCTACGTGACCACCTATTCGCACCAGTCGAACTTCGCGACGGGCATCGTGCCCGGCGCCAAGGTCCGCCAGGGCCAGGTCATCGGCTATCTCGGCTCGACCGGCCTCTCCACCGGCCCACATCTGCACTACGAAGTCCTGGTCAACGGCAATTTCGTGAATCCGCTGAAGATCCGGGTTCCGCGCGGGCGCGAGCTGCAGGGGCCGAGTCTGGCCGAATTCAAGCGCCAGCGCGACGAGATTCGTGGCCTCATCGAAAAGGCGGGCGGCACGGTCGCACAATTGCGCTGAACGCATAACGCGCCGGCACACGGATCGTCGACCTGCCTCCACAGTTGACAGGCACCGGCAAAGACGACACCGCGAAACGGCATTCTGTTTTCGCGGCGTGAACCCTACCCCATGCTCGCCTCACTCTTCGTCGTCTTGCCCGTCTTCGGGCTGATCGGACTGGGTTATTTCGCCCGGGGGACGAAACTGTTGCGCGAAACCACGGGTGAAGGCCTGTCCGATTTCGTCTTCGTCCTGGCCGTACCCTGCCTTCTGTTCCGCACGCTGGCCAAGGCGGATATCCCATTGTCGCAGCCCTGGGGTTATTGGATCGCCTATTTCGCGGGACTTGCCGTCGTCTGGGTGCTGGCGATGCTGATCGCCAGCCGCTGCTTCGCCCGCAAGGGTCCGGAGCTCGTCGTCTCGGGCTTCGCCGCCGCCCAATCGAACACCGTCTTCGTCGGCGTTCCGATGATCCTGAAAGCCTATGGCGATGCCGGTGCAGTACCGCTCGGCCTGCTGCTTGCCGTCCACCTGCCGGTCACGATGACCGTGGCGACCTTGCTGGCGGAGGGTCGCTCAGCCTCGATCCCGCTTCTGATCAAGCGCCTCTTCGCCCACCCGATCATCATCGGCATCATCCTCGGCTCGGCCGTGCGCCCCTTCATGGCACAGATTCCGCAGCCACTCTGGACGCTGGTCGATCTGCTGGCCGGCGCGGCAGTGCCCTGCGCATTGATCAGCCTCGGCATCGCCATGCGCCGCTACGGGCTCGAATCGGGCCTCGTCCTGCCGGCCATTCTCAGCGGCCTCAAGCTCGGCCTTCACCCATTGCTGGTCTACTGGCTGGCGACGCGGGTCTTCGAGATGCCAGTGCACTGGTCAGGCGTCGCGGTGCTCTTCGCCGCCTGCCCCTGCGGCATCAACGCCTATCTCTTCGCCGAGCGCTACCGGCAGGGCGTGGCCGACGCCTCGAGCGCGATCACGCTGTCGACATTGCTCTCGCTGTTCAGCACCGCCGCCTGGCTGACTTTTCTCGGCGTCGGCTAGAACTGTTCGGGCGAAGCGGAAACCAAAGCTCAGGCAAAGCCAAGTCTTTGCCGGATCGCTGCCGCGCTGAAGCCCCGCGCCCGCAATTCCGCCAGGCTTTGGGAGGAGCGGCTCTTGGCCAACTTGCGGCCATCCTCGTCGATCAGCAGTTCATGGAAATGGTAGAGCGGCGTCGGCAGTCCGAGCAGGCGCTGCAGCACGACATGGATGTCGGTAGCGGCTTCGAGATCCTTCCCGCGCACCACATGAGTCACGCCCTGCAAGGCATCATCGACGACGACGGCCAGATGATAGCTCGTCGGTACATCCCTGCGGGCCAGCACGACATCGCCCCAGCGCGCAGGGTGCGCCAAAACGAAACGTCGGCGCCCCTCGCCATCGAACAGCTCGTAACCAGCTCCGTCCCCGATCAGCGCCGCAGCCCGCATCATGTCGAGCCGCAGCACGTGCGGCTCGCCCGCCGCGACGCGGCCGGCCGTCCTCGCCTCGTCCAACCTCTTGCAAGAACCGGGATAGAGCGGCGCCCCATCCGGGTCGACAGGCCACGTGCCGCCAACCTCGCCTTCGCGCGCCGCGACGGCTGTCTTGATCTCCTGCCGCGAACAGAAGCAGGGGTAGACCAACCCCTGCTTCTGCAAGGATGCGAGTGCCCCAGCATAGTCATCGAAATGCTCGGATTGCCGCCGAACCGGCTGCTCGAAGCGGATACCGAGCCAATCGAGATCCGCGAGGATTCCATCGATATAGTCCGGCCTGCAGCGACCGAGGTCGATATCCTCGATCCGCAGCAACAGCCGGCCGCCGAAACGCTGCGCCAGCGCTGCGTTGGTCAAGGCCGAAAGGGCATGGCCGAGATGCAGCCGCCCGTTCGGGCTCGGCGCGAAGCGGAAGACGGGCTTTCCGGAAACGGGTGGATATGCGGCCATCGGTTCGATCTTGAGCCCTGTATTCTAGAAGCGCTCTTCGTCCGAACCAAGCCTGCTGACGAGAAGCGTCCCGCCCGCGATCCATGCTGACGCCATGACCGAACGAATCACCTGCAATGCCGATCTTGAAGAAGGAATGGCAGCGCTCGCCGCGCTCCACTCGGATTGGCAAGCCATCATCGCCCGCACCGGCCTGCCGCCTCTGCGACGGCGCGAGGGCGGCCTGACCGGCCTCGCCGGCATCATCGTCTCGCAACAATTGTCTGTCGCCAGTGCGAGGGCCGTCTGGAACCGCTTCGAGAGCGTCTTCGTTCCGCTGACTCCGGAGCGGCTGCTGGCCGCGACCGACGACGACATGCGCCTTTCCGGACTGTCACGACCGAAACAGCGCACGCTGCTGGCGCTGGCGACCGCGCTCGTGGAAAAGCGCCTCGTCTTCGAAGCGCTCGACGGGATGAGCCCCGAGCAGGTCCATGCCGAGATGACGGCGATCTCCGGCATCGGCCCCTGGACGGCCGATGTCTATCTGCTGTTCTGCCTGGGCCATCGCGACGGTTTCGCCGCCGGGGATCTCGCGATCCAGGAAGCGGCGCGCCACGCCTTTGGCCTGACGGCACGCCCCAAATCAGCGGAGCTTGCGGCCATGGCGGAGGCCTGGCGCCCCTGGCGCGGCGTCGCAGCGCGGCTGCTCTGGGCTTATTATGCCGTGCTGAAGCGCCGCGAGGGTATCAATGCCTGAGTCATGGACCGAACAGCGAGAGCCAGCTTCCGTCCAACGGCCGTGAACCAGCTCAGCCGCGCACGACTTTGAGCGCCGTCTGTGCTCCGGCGCGCAACATGCCGCTGTCGCTCATCACCGTCACCATGCGCGCGCCCATGGCGAGCCCCTCCCTGGCGCGCTCGGCGGTCCCCGCATAGAGCGCGACCGGCTTGTTGACGGCCGAGGCCCGGGCGACGACGTGTTTCAGCGCCTCGTCCACTTCGCGGGCGCTCGCATCGACCTTCGCCCCGCCGGACAGCGCGATCGAGAGGTCGGACGGCCCGACGAACAGCGCATCGATCCCCTCGAGCGCCAGAATGTCGTCGACGATCGCCATCGCCTCGCGCGTCTCGATCATCGCGAAGGTCATCGAGAAGCCGTTGGCCGCCTTGAGATAGCTGTTCTGGTCGAGGCCCGAGGCGCCGAGCCCACCGTAGCTGCCCCAGCTGCGCTCGCCCATCGGCGGGTACTTGGAATAGGCCGCGAAGGTCCGCGCATCCTCCATGGTGTTGATCATCGGCGCGATCACGCCGGAAACCCCGGAGTCGAACAGTTTCGAGACGTTCTGGAACTCGCCGACCGGAATGCGCGCGATCGCGGGCTTGCCGGCAGCATTGATCAGCGGGATCGCGCGGATGACTTCGCCGAGCGTGATCGGACCATGCTGCATGTCGAGCGTGATCGCATCGAAATCCTCCTGTGCGAGGAGGGAGGAGATCGACGGATCGGGAAGGCCGCACCAGGCCGAAACGACGGTCCCGCCCTTCGCGAAGCGATCGGCGAGAGAGGACAGGACGGTGGGCTTGGCCATGGGCATTGATCCGTTGCAGGCCCGCTCTTCATGACCGGCGGGCAAGAGCAAATTGGACCGGCCGGCCCGCAAAAAGCAAACGGGCGCCCATGCGCCCGTTTCAATCTCGCCTTGCGTGAATCGGGGAGCGGTCAGCGCCCGGCCTGGATCTCCTCGGCCGCCCTGATCAGCAGCTCGGTCATCACCCGGCGGATTTCCGGCTCGGCGACCGTGACGTTGGCCAGGGCGAAATCGTTCTTGACCTTGCGCAGCACGTCCTCGTCGCCGGCTTCCTCGAAATCGGCCACGACGACCGACTTCGCATAAGCCTCCGCATCCGCGCCGCTCTTGCCGAGCTTCTCCGCGGCCCAGAGCCCGAGCAGCTTGTTGCGCCGCGCCGTCGCCTTGAAGCGCAGCTCCTCGTCATGGGCGAACTTGTTCTCGAAGGCATCCTTGCGCTGGTCGAAAGTCGTCATGCGGCGTCGGGCTCCTGTGCGGGGCATTGAAATGGCGTCGTGCGCTCCATATAGGGCGACGCAGCGGTAAGAGCCAGCCTCGCCGGCAGGTTCCCGCAGCTTTAAGGGCTCTTAAGCCTCCGGAAGAGGGATCGGAGGCGATTTGTTGCGTTTGCGGGCGAGACGCTCCATATAGCAGGCGCATGGCGCCTCCGGCGCAGTGCGAGAAGCCGGCTTTGGGAGCCGGTCCGCGATTCGCATGGATCGCCGCGACCGGCACCAGCCGACAGTTCAGGGGCCAAGATCCCGCCGCGACCCCATCGCGTCCAGAGAAGGGCCGACCTTTGGATTTCCTCAAGCCACGGTACATACCCATGAATCGCCGCCGTCGCATTTACGAAGGCAAGGCGAAGGTCCTCTATGAAGGACCGGAGCCCGGTACGCTGATCCAGCATTTCAAGGACGACGCCACCGCCTTCAATGCGAAGAAGCACGAAGTGATCGACGGCAAGGGCGTGCTCAACAATCGCATCTCCGAGCACATCTTCTCGAACCTCAACGACATCGGCGTGCCGACGCATTTCATCCGCCGGCTGAACATGCGCGAGCAGCTCATCCGCGAGGTCGAGATCATCCCGCTCGAGATCGTCGTGCGCAACGTCGCCGCCGGCTCGCTGTCGACCCGCCTCGGTCTCGAGGAAGGCACGCAGCTGCCGCGCTCGATCATCGAGTTCTATTACAAGAACGCTGCGCTGAACAATCCGATGGTTTCGGAAGAGCACATCACCGCCTTCGGCTGGGCGACGCCGCAGGAGATCGACGACATCATGGCGCTCGCCATCCGCGTCAACGACTTCCTCTCCGGCCTCTTCCTCGGCGCCGGCATCCGCCTCGTCGACTTCAAGATGGAGACGGGCCGGCTCTGGGAAGGCGAGATGATGCGCATCGTCGTCGCCGACGAGATCAGCCCCGACTCCTGCCGTCTCTGGGACATCAAGTCGAAGGACAAGATGGACAAGGACCGCTTCCGGCGCGACATGGGCGGCCTCATCGAGGCTTATTCGGAAGTCGCCCGCCGCCTCGGTATCCTCGGCGAGAACGAGAATCCCGGCCAGAGCGGCCCGCGCCTCGTACAGTGAGCGCCGTCGCCCGGCCACAATTACCATCGAAGCGGGAGCGCATGCGCTCCCGTTTTCATGTCGCGCCGCTGCTTCTTGCCGCGGGGCTCCTGCTCACCGCCTGCTCGAACCAGTACGGCGCACCGATCACCGACCTGCCCGCCTCTGCCGGATGGCAGCCTTTGCCGATCGGCGCCTGGGTTCTCAATGACGGGCTCGAAGCCCGTTCCATGGCCTTCTGCCCGCGCGATGCCTGCGCCCGTCAGGGCTTCGCCGCCGTGGTCGCCTTCGAGGGCGCGGAAGGCCGCCGCATGGAACAGGCACTCTCTGAAAAGCCGACCATGCTCGCTCGCTCCTTCGCGCGGCTCGCCGTGGAGAAAGCTGCGGTCAAGGCGGCCGAGCAGCGCCGCGCCGGCAAGAAGCCCGCGAAGTCCAAACCGGTGGACAGCATCACCGACTACACGCGCTTCGACGCAGCTGGTGCAAATGGCATCCTCGTCACGATCCGCGCGAAGGAAGCGCCGGCCCGACAGGGGATCACCGCGATCCTCTATGGCCGCGAAGGCGATCGGCTGGTCGTCGCGCTCGCCGTCAGCGACGATGCCGAAGCAGCCAAGCGTGACGCTGAAGCAGCCTGGCGCAGCCGCTGATTCACGTGAAACGCGGGAAACGGTTGAGCCCGCCCCGATTCGCCGTTAAGGCACGCGCAACAACGCTCGCCCGGAGAGACTCATGAAAGCCCGCGTCACCGTCACCCTGAAGAACGGCGTGCTCGATCCGCAGGGCAAGGCGATCGAGGGCGCACTGAAATCGCTCGACATCGCCGGCGTCGAGTCCGTGCGCCAGGGCAAGGTCTTCGACATCGAGCTCTCGACCTCGGACAAGACTGCCGCCGAAGCCGCTCTGAAGGCCGCCTGCGAAAAGCTTCTCGCCAATACCGTGATCGAGAACTACCACGTCGAGATCGGAGGCTGAGCCATGAAAGCCGCCGTCATCACCTTTCCGGGCTCCAACCGTGACGGCGACGTCGCCAAGGCGCTGAAACAGGCCGGCGCCGCAGTCACCCATGTCTGGCACGCCGACACCGAGCTTCCGGCCGGGACCGATCTTGTTGTATTGCCCGGCGGCTTCTCCTATGGCGACTACCTGCGCACCGGCGCCATCGCCGGCCGTGCCCACATCATGGATGCGACCCGCGCACATGCCGCACGCGGCGGCTATGTGCTCGGCATCTGCAACGGCTTCCAGATCGCTTGCGAGGCAGGGCTGCTGCCGGGCATCCTCGTGCGCAACGCGCATCTGAAGTTCGTCTGCCGGCGCCAGCATCTCACGGTCGAGCGCAATGACACGCCCTATACCCGCGCCTATGCGAAGGGCCAGGTGATCGACGTCTGCATCGCTCACGGCGAGGGCAACTACATTGCCGACGCCGAGACGCTGGCACGGCTCGAGGGTGAGGGGCTCGTCGCCTTCCGCTATGCGGACGCCAGCGGCAAGGTCACGGCCGAGGCGAACCCGAACGGCTCGCTCAACAATATCGCCGGCATCTATTCGCCGGGCTTCAACGTGCTCGGCCTGATGCCGCACCCGGAGAATCTGATCGATTCGCTCGTCGGCGGCACTGACGGTCGCGGTCTCTTCGAGAGCCTCGTCGCGGCCAAGGCCGCCTGAGGAGCCGTCAGCTCCCCTTCAGTGCCCGCTGCAGCAGCTTCGCCGCGGCCGCTTGGTCGAGCGGCCCGACATGCTTGTCGAGAACGCGCCCGTCCGGCCCGATCAGGAAGGTCTCGGGCACGCCGTAGACACCCCATTCGATCGCGGCGCGCCCGCCCTTGTCGGCGCCGACGGCCGAGAACGGATTGCCGAGCGCACCGAGAAAGCGGCGGGCATTCTCGGTCTCGTCCTTGTAGTTCATCCCGACCAGCGCAACCTTGCCCTGCTTCACCGCATCACTCTGTGAGAGCCCGACCAGGACGGGGTGCTCGATCTTGCAGGGCGCGCACCAGCTCGCGAAGACGTTGACCAGCGTCGCCCGCCCCTTGCCGAGATCGGCGTTGCCGAAGGCCGGCACCGGCTGGCCGTCCCGCTGCAGCCCCTCGACCGGCGTCAGCGTGATCGCCGGCGCAGCCTTGCCGATCAAAGCCGAAGGCACACGGCTCGCATCGCCCGAGAACAGGCCGATGCCGAAGACGATGGCGAGCACGCCGAACAGGATCAACGGCACGAGGAACAACAGCGGCGAACGACGGCGCGGCGCAGCCTCGCTTTCCGTCGCGGACCCGGTTTCCTTGATCTCGGTCGAACTCATGGCGTGTCCCGCTCCGAACGCCGTCGCCCGGCGCCACGCTGCTCCAGCGCCGCGAGCGCCCGCTTCTGTGCGCGGTGGTCCCGGATGATCGACAGCGTCAACCCGACGAGGATGGCTGCAACCGCTCCATAAGAGGCCAGGATGAAGCCGGCATGCGGCCCGAGACCTTGGGTCAACGCGCTCATGCCGGTGTGCCCTGGGCCTGCACCGCCAGCCGGTCGAGCCGCTCGGCCTCGAGGATCGTCAGTGTCCGCACCCGGCGGCGCATGATCTCGGCTCGCATTGCCAGCATGTGGAGCATCAGCGCGAAGAGTGTGAAGCCCAGCGCCAGCACGAGCAGCGGCCAGAGCATCGAACCGTCGATGGTCGAGCCGCCCATGCGGAAAACGGAGGCTGGCTGGTGCAACGTGTTCCACCAGTCGACCGAGAACTTGATGATCGGCACATTGACGAAGCCCACCAGCGTCAGGATCGCCACGGCCCGCCCCGCCCGCGACGGTTCGTCCAGAACACGCCAGAGCGCGATGATGCCGAGATAGATCAGAAACAGCACCAGCACCGAGGTGAGCCGGGCGTCCCACACCCAATAGGTGCCCCACATCGGCTTGCCCCAGAGCGCCCCGGTGATCAGGCAGACCAACGCGAAACAGGCACCGATCGGCGCCGCCGCCTTCTGCGCGACATCGGCGAGCGGATGGCGCCAGACCAACGTACCCAGCGCCGAGACCGCCATCATCGAATAGAACATCATGGCGAGCCACGCCGCCGGCACATGCACGAACATGATGCGGATGGTCTCGCCCTGCTGGTAGTCGGGCGGCGCCACGAACCAGGCGAGATAGAAGCCGACGGCGAGGAACAACACCGACAGCCCTGTGAGCCATGGCAACAGCAGGGAGGAAAAGCGCATGAAACGCGTCGGGTTGGCGAGGTCGATCAGGCTGGCCATGTCATTCGCAAACGGTGCCACAAGGCAGAAGCGTCGCAGCAATAGCAATGCGAGCGGCCTCCAAGCAATGCGCGGTTGCAGGCTGCGACATCACGAAGCTGCTGTCGCAGGGCGGCGCTTCGTAAAGGACAAGCTCTTCTAAAGCCTGGCATTTCCGGCTTTCGCGCCGGAAGGCATCGCAACGTCAGCGCCACCTCCCGTATCACATTGAATATATTACAGATTTAGAACTCTTCACTTGCGGCTTCGGGCCACGCCCTCTAGGCTCCCTTGCCAGATGCGGGGGATCACCATGGAAATGCGTTTGCCCGACGCGGTCCAGCGCGAGGTCGAGCTGGCGATCCGCGCGAAGGCGAGCCAATCGCTCGTCGTCGACGTCTATGCGACGGCTCAGGAAATCCAGCGCGAGCACGATGTCGGCGATGCCGGCCTCGACGACATCGCCGCGAGTGTCGCGCGCCTTGCGGCACAGTGTGGCTGCGCCGTGGAGCTCGGGCATTCCGCCAGCCGTCACTCCGGCTGACGCAGCGCGGCTGCGGCCGCCAGCGTCCCGACCACGATCGAAGCGAGCGACAAGGCGGCAAGGATCAGGAAGGGCGTCCTGAACGGCACCGTTCCGCCGAGCGCGGCATTGGCGGCCGAGACGCCGAAGATCAACATCGGAATCGTCAACGGTGCCACCAGCACCGGAACGATCAGGCCGCCCCGCTTCAGACTCGCCGCCAGCGCCGCACCGGCCGCACCGATAAAGCTCAGCGCCGGCGTGCCGACGAGAAGCGTCGCGAAGAGCGGCAACACCCCCTCTCCCGGCAGCGCCACCAGAAGCCCGAGCAGCGGCGAGACGAGCGCCAGCGGCAGGCCGGTCGTCAACCAATGCGCCAGTCCCTTGGCCAGCACAGCCCCTTCGAGCGGCAACGAAGACGCCCGTATCAGTTCGAGCGAGCCATCCTCCTCATCGGCCTGGAACAACCGGTCGAGCCCGATCAGCACGGAAAGCAAGGCGCCAAGCCAGAGGATCGCCGGTCCGATCCGGGACAGCAGATTGAGGTCCGGACCGAGCGCGAAGGGCACCAGCACGACGATCGTCAGGAAGAAGACGAGCGCGAGCTCGCCCCCGCCGCCGGCTCGTGCCGCCAGGGCGAGATCGCGTTTCAGAATGGCAAGGAAAGCGCGTCTCACGGCCCGATCCTGAGTTCACGCGCCTCATCCAGCCCGAGCGGCCCATGCGTCGCGGCCAGGATCGCACCGCCCGCCCCCAAATGATTGCGCATCAGGCCTGCCAGCATCGTCTGCGAGGTTGCATCGAGCGCCGACATCGGCTCGTCGAGGAACCAGTAAGGGCGCTGCGAGAGCAGCAGCCGCGCCAGCGCCACCCGCCGCCGCTGGCCGGCCGACAGATAGCCGACCGGTAGCGACGCGACGTGAGCCAGCCCGACGGCTTCGAGCGCCGACTCGGGCGACGCAGCGGGATTCCCCAGCAGATCCTGCGCGAAAGCGAGGTTCTCTCGCGCCGTCAGCGCCGTCTTGAGTCCGTCGCGATGACCGACGAGGTGGCTGAGCTCGGTGAGTTCCGCGTCATCCGCGCCCTCGACGCGGATGACGCCGCCGTCGGGCCGGAGCCGCCCGCACAGCATGGCGATCAGGCTCGACTTGCCGGCACCGTTGCGTCCGGTGAGCGCCAGCACCTCGCCACGGCCCAGCGACAGGCTCACCCCCTCGAAAATCAGCCTGCCGCCACGGCGACAGGACAGGTTCTCGACGCGAAGCCGCAGATCGGGAAAGGAGATTTGCGTCAAGGCAGCGATGCCGCCGATGCATTCGACCACATTTCGTTCATGTAGCGCGCTTCTTGGAATTGCTCTATAGAACCCGCGGCTACGCCGCACGCCGATCCGGCGCGGGGCCCGGGCACTCCCGGGGCGGCGCGCGCGTCACGCGCATTAGGCCTTCGAACGGCAGCGTCCGCAAGGGCAATGCCGGTCGCGACCGCAACCCCTTGATCAGGATATTGCCGACATGGCTTCGCTCGATTCATTCAAGGCCCGCAAGACACTCGATGTCGGCGGCAAGAGCTACACCTATTATTCCCTGCCCGACGCCGAGAAGAACGGCCTGCCCGGCATCTCGAAGCTGCCCTTCTCGATGAAGGTGCTGCTCGAGAACCTGCTACGCTTCGAGGATGGCCGCTCGGTCACCAAGGCCGACATCGAGAACTTCGTCGCCTGGCTCGACGACAAGGGCAAGGCCGGCAAGGAAATCGGCTTCCGCCCGGCCCGCGTGCTGATGCAGGACTTCACCGGCGTTCCTGCGGTGGTCGACCTCGCCGCCATGCGCGACGGCGTCAAGGCGCTGGGCGGCGACGCCCAGAAGATCAATCCGCTGGTTCCCGTCGACCTGGTCATCGACCATTCGGTCATCGTCGACGAGTTCGGCTCGCCCAAGGCCTTCGCCAAGAACGTCGAGCTCGAATACGAGCGCAATGCCGAGCGCTACAAGTTCCTGAAGTGGGGCCAGCAGGCCTTCGACAATTTCCGCGTCGTGCCGCCCGGCACCGGCATCTGTCACCAGGTCAATCTCGAATATCTCGCCCAGACCGTCTGGACCAAGGAAGAGAACGGCGAGACCGTCGCCTATCCCGACACCCTCGTCGGCACCGACTCGCACACCACCATGGTCAACGGCTTGGCCGTTCTCGGCTGGGGCGTCGGCGGTATCGAGGCCGAGGCCGCCATGCTCGGCCAGCCGCAGTCGATGCTGCTGCCGGAGGTGATCGGCTTCAAACTGACCGGCGCGCTCAAGGAAGGCATCACCGCCACCGACCTCGTCCTGACGGTCACGCAGATGCTGCGCAAGAAGGGCGTCGTCGGCAAGTTCGTCGAGTTCTTCGGCCCCGGCCTCTACAATCTGACGCTGGCCGATCGCGCCACCATCGCCAATATGGGCCCGGAATACGGGGCGACCTGCGGTTTCTTCCCGGTCGATGCCGAGACGCTGGACTATCTCACCACCACCGGCCGCAAGTCGGACCGCATCGCGCTGGTCGAGGCCTACACCAAGGCGCAGGGTCTCTTCGCCACCCGCGAGACCGCCGATCCGGTCTTCACCGACACGCTCGAGCTCGATCTCTCGACGGTCCAGCCCTCGATGGCCGGCCCGAAGCGCCCCGAAGGCCGCGTCGACCTCTCCGGCGTCAAGGCCGGCTTCGCTGCCGCCATGGAGACCGACTACAAGAAGGGCGGTGAACTCTCCCGCCGCGTGCAGGTCGAGGGTGAGGATTTCGACCTCGGCCACGGCGACGTGGTCATCGCCGCCATCACGTCCTGCACCAACACCTCGAACCCCTCGGTGCTGATGGCGGCGGGCCTGCTCGCCCGCAACGCCGTGGCCAAGGGCCTCAAGGTCAAGCCCTGGGTGAAGACCTCGCTGGCGCCCGGCTCGCAGGTCGTGGCGGAGTATCTCGCCAAGTCCGGCCTGCAGACCGACCTCGACAAGCTGGGCTTCAACCTGGTCGGGTTCGGCTGCACCACCTGCATCGGCAATTCCGGCCCGCTGCCGGCGCCGATCTCGAAGACGATCAACGACAAGGGCCTGATCGCGGGCGCCGTCATCTCCGGCAACCGCAACTTCGAGGGCCGCGTCTCGCCGGACGTGCAGGCGAACTACCTTGCCTCGCCGCCGCTGGTCGTCGCCTATGCGCTGGCCGGCTCCGTCCAGATGGACCTGACGACCCAGCCGCTCGGCCAGGGCTCGGACGGCAAGGACGTCTACCTGAAGGACATCTGGCCCTCCAACAAGGAGATCCAGGACTTCATTCAGCAGAACGTCACCCGCGCCATCTTCGAGGCCAAATACGCCGACGTCTTCAAGGGCGATGCGCACTGGCAGGCGGTCGATGCTCCCAGGAGCGAGACCTATGCCTGGGACGACGATTCGACCTATGTGCAGAATCCGCCCTATTTCCAGGGCATGCACAAGAAGCCGGATGCGATCACCGACATCAAGGGCGCGCGCATCCTCGGTCTGTTCGGCGACAAGATCACCACCGACCACATCTCCCCGGCCGGTTCGATCAAGGCGGCCTCCCCGGCCGGCGCCTACCTCACCGAGCACGGCGTCGCGGTGGCCGACTTCAACCAGTACGGAACGCGCCGCGGCAACCATGAGGTGATGATGCGGGGCACTTTCGCCAACATCCGCATCCGCAACCACATGCTCGGCCCGAACGGCCGCGAGGGTGGCTACACCATCCACTACCCGTCCAAGGAAGAGCTGCCGATCTATGACGCGGCGATGAAGTACAAGCAGGAGAAGGTGCCGCTGGTCATCTTCGCCGGCGTCGAATACGGCAATGGTTCCTCGCGCGACTGGGCGGCGAAGGGTACCAACCTCCTGGGCGTCAAGGCGGTGATCGCCCAGAGCTTCGAGCGCATCCACCGCTCGAACCTGGTCGGCATGGGCGTCGTGCCCTTCACCCTGCAGGAGGGCACGAGCTGGGCCTCGCTCAACCTGAAGGGCGACGAGATGGTCACCATCCACGGCCTCGCCAACGTCAAGCCGCGCCAGATGATGGAAGCGGAGATCACCTATGCCGACGGCACGGTGAAGAAGGTGCCGATCCTCTGCCGCATCGATACGCTGGACGAGATCGACTACTTCAAGAACGCCGGCATCCTGCAATACGTGCTGCGCGGCCTGGCTGCGTAGGCGCCCCGATCGAGAAGGCCGCCTCGGGGCGACCTTCATTGACCAAGATTTCGACAACATGGCCGGTGCACGCCGGCCATGTTCTTATTCCAGGCTGGTCCCGGTTGTCCTCGCGCCCGGCGCGGTGTAAGGGGGCCGATCAGCCATCCTCGGCGGAGACTTGGGGCAGGCGCAGGATACCCCGCGCCCGGACGTCGCCCGCCAGAATCATTCAAGACGGGAGCACCCGCATGTCCGCCACGTTCGAGACGGTCGCCGGCATCATTTCGGAAACCTGCGATATCCCGCGTGAGAAGATCACGCCGCAGAGCCATGCCATCGACGATCTCGGCATCGACTCGCTGGCTTTCCTCGACATCGCCTTCGCGATCGACAAGGCCTTCGGCATCAAGCTGCCGCTCGAGCAGTGGACGCAGGAGGTCAACGAAGGCAAGGCGCCGGCCGAGCAGTATTTCGTGCTCGAGAACCTCTGCAAGCGCATCGACGATCTGGTCGCGGCCAAGAAGGCGTGATCGCCTTCCGCCGCCGCCGCACTTGAGCCGGCGCGCCGCTCCCGATAGAGCATTGAGCCCGCGATGCGGATCGCCCGATCCGCGCCGCGGCTTTGCGTCGTTCCGGCGCCCCATCTGAGTCAGGGATCGCATGCGCCTCGAATATTTCGACATGATCGACAGGGTCGTTTCCTTCGATCCGTCGCAGAAGCGCATCGTCACGCGCTCCACCGTCCCGAAGGAAAGCCCGGTCTTCGAAGGCCATTTCCCGGGACACCCGCTCGTTCCTGGCGTGCTGCTGACCGAGACCATGGCCCAGGCCTCCGGCTATCTGCTGCTCGGCCTCAACGGCCTGACGCAGATGCCCTTCCTGATGACGGTGGACAAGGCGCGCTTCCGCACCTTCGTGGAGCCGGAAACGGAACTCGAAGCCAGCGCCGAACTCGTCATCGAGGGCTCGGGCTATGCCGCCACCAAGGCGAAGCTGACCAGCAACGGCAAGCCGATCTGCGATGCCGAATTGCGCTTTCGCCTGATGCCTTTCCCCGCCGATATGCGTGCGCTCATGGAGAGCCGCATCGAAGCCATCGGCCTGAAGCCGGAGCCTGCTCCATGAGCGATATGACGATGGACCGTCGGGACGTGGTCATCACCGGCGTCGGGATCGCCTCCAGCCTCGGCGAAGGCATCGAGACCCATGCCGCGGCGCTGAAGACCGGCGGGCCGCCGGTCGTCGATACCGAGAGCTTCAAGCCCTATCCGCTCCACCCGCTCGCCGCGCTGGAGCTGGACCGCCAGATTCCGAAGAAATCCGATCAGCGCCAGATGGAGCCCTGGCAGCGCCTCGGCGTCTACGCCGCCGGCCTCGCCCTGGATTCCGCCGGAATCAAGGAAGATACCGACGCCAAGAGCGCGCTGCAGGTCATCGTCGCGGCCGGCGGCGGCGAGCGTGATCATGCCGTCGATTCCGCCATCCTCACAGGGCTACGCGGCGCCAATGAGCCCGGCACCTATCTCAACGAGCATCTGATGGGCGATCTCAGGCCCACGCTCTTCCTCGCCCAGCTGTCCAATCTGCTGGCCGGCAACATCGCCATCGTTCACGGTGTCACGGGCCCCTCGCGCACCTTCATGGGCGAGGAACAGGCCGGCGTCGACGCGATCCGCACGGCCCATGCCCGCATCGCGGCGGGCCAGTCGGACCTCATGCTCGTCGGCGGTGCCTACAATGCCGAACGTCGCGACATGCTGCTGCTCTTCGAGCTCGGCGGCTATCTACGCCGCGGCAGCTTCGCACCCGTCTTCGCACGCGACGATGCGCCAGGCCTTATCACCGGCAGCGCCGGGGCATTTCTCGTGCTTGAATCGGCCGAGCGCGCCGCCGCGCGCGGAGCGAAGGTCTATGCGAAGCTCGGCCATGTCGGCGCCACCCGCAGCCATCGCACTCCGGGCACGGTCGAATCCGCGCTGACCACGCTGGTGAGCGGCTTCGGAACCACCGGTTCCGATACACTCGCCATCTCCGCTGCCACCGGCTGCGCTGGCATCACGGCCGAAGAGGCCAACGCCCTCGCGAAGGCCGCACCTTCGGCGAAGCGGATCGCAACGGGCGACCTCGTCGGCCACGGCGTCGAGGCGGCCTTCCCGGTCTCTGTGGCCCTCGCGGCCATCGCCGTATCGGGCGGGCAGGCGAAGGAAGCGATCGTCACTGGCGCCGGCCATTGGCGCGGCGAAGGCGCCGCGCATCTGATTCAAGCGTGAGAGGTTGAAGCCATGACCACGCATCGTGATGCCAAGGGCCGTCCGATCGTCGCCGTCACCGGGCTGGGTGTCGTCACCTCGCTCGGGCAGGGCAAGGAAACGAACTGGCAGGCGCTGACAGCGGGCAAGTCCGGCATCCACCGCATCGAGCGTTTCCCGACCGAGGGCTTGCGCACGACGATCGGCGGCACCGTCGACTTCCTGTTCGACGAGCCCTTCACCGCCCCGCAACTCTCCGAGAAGCTGGCGACGCTAGCGGCGGAAGAAGCCGTCGCCCAGAGCGGCCTCGGCACATCGGGTGATTTTCCGGGTGAACTCTTCATGGCCGTTCCGCCGGTCGAGATGGAATGGCCGCAGAAGCAGGAGATGGCCCGGAGCATCGAGGGCGACGTCGACTATGACGGATTGCTGCGCGCGGCCGAGACCGGCAAATACCGCGCGATGCACGAGCTTTTCGTCTTCGGCGGCGTCGCGGACCATATCGCCGACCGTTTCGGTACCAAGGGTTCGCCGATCTCGCTTTCGACCGCCTGCTCCTCCGGCGCGACCGCGATCCAGATGGGTGTCGAGGCGATCCGACGCGGCGAGACCGAGGCCGCGCTCTGCATCGGCACGGACGGCTCGATCCATGCCGAAGCGCTGATCCGCTTCTCGCTGCTCTCGGCGCTCTCGACCCAGAACGACCCGCCGGAAAGCGCCGCGAAGCCCTTCTCGAAGAACCGCGACGGCTTTGTCATGGGCGAAGGCGCCGGCGCGTTGGTGCTGGAGGATTACGACCACGCGCTCGCGCGTGGCGCGACCATCCTCGGCATCGTCGCCGGCTGTGGCGAGCGCGGCGACGGCTTCCATCGCACCCGTTCGAGCCCGGACGGCAAGCCTGCGATCCTCGCCATGCAGGACGCGCTGGCCGATGCCGGGCTGACGCCGAACGATGTCGATTACATCAACGCCCATGGCACCTCGACGCCCGAGAACGACAAGATGGAAGCGATGAGCTGCGCCGCCGTTTTCGGCGAACGCATGGCCGAGCTGCCGATCTCCTCGAACAAATCGATGATCGGCCATACGCTGACGGCGGCCGGTGCGGTCGAGGCGGTGATCTCCTTCCTGACCATCGCCAACGGCACCATCCCGCCAACGATCAACTATACGAATCCGGACCCGGCCATCGCGCTCGACGTGGTGCCGAACGAGGCACGCAAGGCCAAGGTGAGGACGATCCTGTCGAACTCCTTCGGTTTCGGCGGCCAGAATACCTGCCTCGTGCTGACGGCGCCCCCGGAGGCCGCATGACCAGGATTCTCGTGACGGGCGGCGCCAAGGGGGTCGGCGCCGCGATCGTGCGCGCGCTCGCCGCCGCGGGTCATGACGTCGACTTCACCTTCCGCTCCTCCGCCGAGCAGGCGAAGGCGCTGGCGGAAGAGATCGCTGCCGCCCATCCCGGCCGCAGCATCGTCGCGTTGCCGCTCGACCTCGCTGACAAGGAAGCGCTCGGCGCCTTCTGCGAGGCGCGCGAGGGCGAAAGCTATTTCGGCCTCATCCACAATGCCGGCCAGCCTTATGATTCGCTCGCCGCGATGATGGATCAGGACAAGGCCGAGGCGGCGATGCAGGTCAATTTCTGGGCCTTCACGCGCCTCGCCAAGAGCCTGATGCGCAACATGATCCGCGCTCGCGCCGGCCGCATCGTCGCTATAGGCTCGGTCGCGGCGCTGCGCGGCAATCCCGGCAACGCAGCCTACGCCGCCTCCAAGGGCGCACTGATCTCCTATGCAAAGACACTGGCAATCGAGACCGGCAAGCGTGGCATCACCGTCAACGTGATCGCGCCCGGCTTCGTCGATACGGACATGATGGCGCCCTACGCTGCCTATCGCGACAAGATGCAGGCGCAGATTCCGGCCGGGCGCTTCGCCAAGCCGGAGGAAGTCGCCGGCGTCGCCGCCTTCCTGATGAGCGAGCCCGCTGCCTATGTCAGCGGCACCGTACTACCGATCGATGGCGGCCTGACCGCACAACTCGGCGTGCATCGCTGATCAAACTGTTCTGAAAGGTCGAAATTCCATGCGTTCCCTCCAGCTCCACGGCGACCGCGACCTGCGCCTGGAAGAGATCGAGCCGCCGCCGCCACCCGCTCCGGGCGAAGTGCAGATCCGCATCAAGGCCGTCGGACTGAACTATCTCGACCTCTGGGGTTTCCGCGGCATGGCCTTCGCCAAGCGCAAGATGCCGCAGGCGGCCGGTGTCGAGGCGGCCGGCGAGATCGTCTGCGTCGGCGAGGGCGTCACCGGCTTCGCACCCGGCGACACCGTCACCGCCTATGGCGCCGATACCTGCGGCCAGTGCAAGGCCTGCCGCGAGGGTCGCGACAATCTCTGCGAGAACGTCGGCGGCATCATGGGTTTCCATATCGACGGCTTCGCCCGCGAATTGCTGAATCGCCCGGCGCGCCTGACGATCAAGGCGCCGAAGGGAATCTCCTTCGAGGATGCGGCCTGCGCGCCGATCGGCTTCGGCACGGTCCAGCACATGCTGTTCGACAATGCGAAGCTCGAGCCCGGTGAATCCGTGCTGGTCCATGCCGGAGGTTCCGGCATCGGCACCGCAGCGATCCTGATGGCGAAGGCGATTGGTTGCACCGTCTACACGACGGTTGGCGACGACGAGAAAGGCGCCAAGGCCAAGGCGCTCGGCGCCGACCACGTCATCAACTATCGTGAGGACCGCTTCGAGGGCGTGGTGCGCAAGCTTACCGGGCGCAAGGGTGTCGATGTCGTCTTCGAGCATGTCGGCGCCGATACCTGGAACGGCTCGCTGCTCTGCCTGAAGCGTGGCGGCAGGCTCGTCACCTGCGGTGCGACTTCCGGCCCTTCGGCAACCATCAACCTGATGCAGCTCTTTCAGCAGCAATACCGGATCACCGGCTCTTTCGGCTGCCGCATCGAGAACATCGCACAGTCGCTGGAGAAGATGGCGGGCGGCATGAAGCCTGTGATCGACTCGGTCTTCCCCCTCGCGGAATTCGAGAAGGGTCTCGCCCGCATCGAAGGCCGGCAGGTCTTCGGAAAGGTCGTGATCACCTTCTGAATGACACCGCCCGGCGAAGCCGGGCACTGTCATTTCAGCGATTCTTCTCGTGCAGTATTGTCAGCGCCTCCTCCGCGGCGGTGATGCGCGCGTGGTCACCGCTGCGCCTCGCGATCTCGAGCCGCCGCGTCATGAAGTCTTCGGCCTCGCGCTTCTGGCCGCGTTCGAAGGAGAGGACACCGAGCTGGAAGAGCGCGTCGTCGACATGTGAGCTGTGGTCTTTCGCCGTCGCAATCGCCAGGCGGCGATCGAGATACCGGCGCGCCGCATCGAAATCGCCAAGCTCGTAGGTATTCTGCGCCAGATTGGTGATGACGACGAGCAGCTTGTCGCTATCGCCTCCGAACAGCCTCTCGCCGATCGCCAGGACGCGCTCGTTGATCGTGCGCGCCTCGCCGAAGCGGCGCGCTTCGTGAAGGCAATAGGCAAGCCGTTCCAGCGTGCCGGCCCGCTGATCCTCGCTCACGGCCGGATCGGCTTCGAAGGCTGCGGAAGCCTTCCGATAGGCATCGACAGCTGTATCCCAACGCTTCAATTCCTCGGCCTGGTCCGCCAATTGATAGGTGAAGCGCGCCCGCTCCTTTTCATTCAGGAAGTGCGAGCCTTCATCGATCCGCAGGGCGGTCTGCATGGGACCGACCGCCTGTTCCGGGCGCCCCGCCCGGTAATGCAGAAAGCCGCGCGCGTAGTTGAGCTCGCCATGCCCCGTCGGATCGGCTTGCTCGGATCCCAGCCCCCGTTCCAGCCCGTCGAGTTCGGCCAATGTCGCACTGATGCTGAAAATCTGCCCTGGATCCATGATCATCAGCCGGATCTCATGCAGGCGTGCCGTCGCACTGGGCTCCTGCGCTCGCGCCGGCAGACCCCCTGAGAGCCCGGCCAGCCACGTCACCGCTATCAGGGCGACCCGTTTCAAATGGCCTTTCACAGCCCCTCCTCCATTCCTGGACGAAGTCACCTTGACCGGTCTTCGGGCATCCACCGGCTCCTGGCAAGGCCGCTCCGCTGCTCGCGAGGCTTGACCCGGCGGCAATCCTGTCGCAAGGCGCTGCGATCATGCCCGGTTTCTCCACTTCGCGGGCGAATGGACGGGATCGGGTTTGCGACGACTGAAACTCTTCGCCGGGCGGATTTTCGCCGCGCTGACGATCGGCACGATCCGCACGCTGTTCGCCGGCCTGCGTCTGCTGGGACCCGAGCGCTCCAGCGATCTCGGCGGCTGGCTGCTCAGGACCGTGAGTCCGCTGATCCCGGTCAATCGCGTCGCGCTCGCCAATATCCGGGCAGCCTTTCCCGAGAAGGACGAGGCGGAAGTCAGGCGCATCGCACGGGGTGCCTGGGAAAATCTCGGCCGCGTTGCCGGGGAATACGCCCACCTCAAGACGCTCTTCGACTATGACTACCACAATCCCGACAAGCCCTCGCGCGTCGAGGTCAAGGGGATCGAGCATTTCATCGCGCTGAAGGACGATGAACGGCCGGGCCTGATCTTCTCGACCCATCTCGCGAACTGGGAGCTGCCGGCGATCTGCGCGGCCGCCTACGATCTCGAAACCACCGCCGTCTTCCGCGCGCCCAACGACCCTGCCATCGCCGCCGTCGTCCACGAGATCCGCTCCGGCGCGATGGGCGGCCTCGCCGCCGCAAAGCAGGGCGCCGCCTTCGCCATGCAGGGTGTCCTGGAGAATGGCGGCCATCTGGGCATGCTGATCGACCAGCATTTCACCCGGGGCGTCGTCGTGCCATTCTTCGGACGTCCGGCATTGACCAACCCGATCATGGGCAAGTTCGCCCGCCGCTTCGAATGCCCCGTCCACGGCGTGCGCGTCATCCGGCTGCCGAACCATCGTTTCCGGCTTGAGCTGACGCCGCCACTCGATCTGCCGCGCGATGCGAATGGCGAGATCGACGTGCAGGGCGCCATGGCCATGATGACGGCGGTGGTGGAGGGCTGGGTGCGCGAATATCCCGAGCAGTGGCTCTGGATGCACCGCCGCTGGCGGCCGAAGATGATTTCACCCGCCGCACTGGCAGAATTCGATCACGGCCGCGCGACAACGCCTGTTTTCAAGGCAACGTGATTTCCAAATGCCGCAAATGAGGGATTTGGTAACTTCGCCACAAGACCTTCTCTGCAGAGTTCGATGATGTTCCCCGGCAAGCGCCTTTTCGCTGTGACGATCGCCACCCTCGCCATGGGTGTCGCGGGCGGCCAGGCGCAGCCCTCCGGCAAGCAGCCCAAGGCGCTGCTCGAGCTCTTCACCAGCCAGGGCTGCTCCTCCTGCCCGCCTGCGGATGCGCTTGTGATCGAGCTCTCTAAGAATCCCGATCTGATCGCCCTGACCCTGCCGGTGACCTATTGGGACTATCTTGGCTGGAAGGACACGCTCGGCAAGGACTCCTTCGCCAAGCGCCAGAAATTCTATGCCAAGGCCCGTGGCGACGGTCAGGTCTATACCCCGCAGGTCGTCGTCAACGGCACGGGTCATCTGGTGGGCTCCGACAAGGACGAGATCCAGAAGACGATCCGGCAGCTCGCGCCCTCGGGCTTCCCGGTCCAGATCGGACTCAAGGAAGCGAACGGTAATCTTGAAATCCAGCTCACACCCTCCAGCACCGCCGCGGAACGTTCGGCCGGCGTCTGGGTGCTGCCGATGACGCGCCTCGCCACGGTGCCGGTCACGCGCGGCGAGAACCAGGGCAAGACTCTGTCCTACGCCAATGTCGTGCGCGGTATGGTCCGTGTCGGCGACTGGAACGGCAAGGAAACCACGATCACGACACCGCTAAGCGCAACCCAGGCCCCGGAAGCGGATAGCTACGTCGTCGTCGTCCAAACCGATCAGCCCGGAAAATACGGCATGATGCCCGGGCCGATCCTCGGCGCGGCGCGCGCGCAGGCGACGCCCTGAGCCTATCGCCCGCTCTGCCAAGCAATTACCTTATAGCAGGATCACCTTGTTCGACAGCTCGTCGACATCGTCCGGTACGGGCGGGACATGCTGCGCGAGGACCGC
>JARYGW010000339.1:0-5976 GCA_033792295.1 Allobosea sp. | reverse complement strand
CGGCACACTGTAGAGCATGATCGGCAGGTCGACGGCGCTGGCGATGGCCGAGAAGTGGTCGAACAACCCGTCCTGCGACGGCTTGTTATAGTAGGGCGTCACCAACAGGATTCCGTCGGCGCCCGCGGCTTGAGCGCGTTCGGCCTTGGCGATGGCGAGGCGTGTCGCGTTCGAGCCGGCTCCGGCCATGACGAAAGCTCGCCCGGACGCGGCCTTCACCGTGGTGCGGATAACGTCCTCGGCCTCGTCGTCGCTCAGCGTCGCGGCCTCACCGGTCGTGCCGACCGGGACGAGCCCGGCGACGCCGGCCGCGAGCTGCGCCGCGATCAGCTTTTCGAGCGCGGGCATATCGACGGCGCCGTCGCGGAATGGCGTGACCAGGGCGGTGAAGACGCCGGTCAAACGCTGGCGCAATTTGGGATCGATCATCGGATTGGCTCCTTGCATCGTCAGTCGATGACGACTTTGGTTTCGCTCATTTCGCGCAGGGTCATGTGGATGCCTTCGCGGCCGAGCCCGCTCGACTTGATGCCGCCGAACGGCACGTTCTCGGCACGGAAATCCGGCCCCTCGTTGACCATCACGCCGCCGACGCGCAGCCGGCGCCCGACGCGCTTGACCAGCGCATGGTCGTTGGTGAAGAGGCCGGCCTGCAGCCCGTAGGCGCCGGCATTGATCTCGGCGATCACCGCATCGGGATCGTCGAAGCGTCGGATGGAGAGCACCGGTCCGAAGGTCTCGGAGCGGACGAGCTCCGTCTGCGCCGGCACGGCGTCGAGAAGCGTCGGCGCGAACAGCGTGCCCTGGCGGCTTCCGCCGGCGACGATGCGGGCGCCGTCCGCGACGGCAAGCTTCACGCGCCGCTCGACTTCCGTGGCCGCCGGCTCGTCGATGACGGTGCCCATGACGGTCGCGGCATCGGCCGGATCGCCGGTCGTGACCGCGGCGATCCGCGCCGCGATGCGTTCGATCATCGTTTCGCGGATGGCCTCGTGCAGGTAGAGCCGCTTCACAGCGGCGCAGCTCTGGCCGGCGATCTCGAAGCGATGCGCGATCGCGACTTCGGCGGCGCGGTCCAGATCGGCATCCGGCATGACGATGAGGGGGTCGTTGCCGCCGAGCTCCATCAGGCAGCGGACCAGACCCGACGCATTCTTGAGCGCGAGGCCCGCGGCGGGGCCACCGGTGAAGCTGAGCAGGTCGATATCGCCGCTTGCGATCATTGCCGCGACCTCGGCGCCGCCATGAACGATGCCGAACAGGCCCTCCGGGAAGCCTGCCTCCTCGGCCAGCTCCGCCAGGCGCTGCGCCGCGAGCGGTGCCTTGGGCGAAGGTTTCGCGACGACGGCGTTGCCCGCCGCGATGGCGGGGCCGAGCTTGTGGCAGAGCAGGTTGAGCGGATAGTTGAACGGCGTGATCGCGCCGACCACGCCGGCCGGCTCATGGGTGATCACCGCCTGCTTGTCCGGCGCGCCCGGTACGATGGCGGTCGGCAACACCTCACCATGCAGCACGGTCACCGCGTCACCGCTCAGTCGCAGCGTATTGCGGGCGCGGCGGACTTCGTTGCGCGCTTCGGTGATCGTCTTGCCGACCTCGGCGCAGATCGTTTGGGCCATCGCCTCGGCTTCATCGCCGAGCCGGTCGGCAAGGCGGTGCAGCAGCTCCTTGCGCTCGGCCGGCGTGCTGAAACGGAAGGCCGACCAGGCGGTGCGGGCCCGACGCAGTGCTTCGGCGACCGCGACCTCGTCGGCCTGGCGGAGCTTCCCGACGACGGAGCCATCGAACGGATTGACGACCTCTATCAGGGAGGCCGCAGTCGTGCGGATGGGCTTGGCGAGAGGCATGGTCACGGTGAGGTCACTCCGTTTCATCGATGGAGAGGCGCGCGAGCGCCGCGACCGAGACCGGTCGCAGGGGCCAGCGCGGAGGGGAGGTGGCCGGCAGCGGCCGACCCCTGAGGGCTGCGATCATCGGGCCGCAGAAGCGCCCTTGGCAGGCGCCGAGGCCGAAGCGGCCCATCAGCCGGATTTCTCGGGCTGAAGCGTCGTCGGCCAAATCCTGCAAATCCGCATAGCTGCGGCCTTCGCAGCGGCAGATCACAGTCTCGGGTGCCGGCTGGATCGGCTCGCTATGGAGGGCTCTTGCGAGAGCTGTCTGGAAGTCGCGCGCCCGCTGCAGGCCCTGCTCCTCCGGGGCCGTGCCTGCAATGGCGCGGCCGAGGCGGCCGAGCAGCCGCAATGCGGCGAGCCGGCCGTCGAGCCGCGCGGCATCGGCGCCGAGAGCCTCGCGTCCGTCGCCCGCCAGCAGGATCGGCACGGTCGCGTCCGGAGCAGGCAACGGAATTCCGGTCCGGTTCGGCTCGATGCCGTCATGGATCAGGAGGTGCCGCACGCGCAGGGTTTGCTCGCTCGTGCCAATACGGATTCCGACCTTGAGGCCGTCGCGATCCGGTTCGGCGCACGTCACCACGGCGCCGCAACGATAGGGCACACGGTGGGCTGCGAGCGTCGCGGCATAGGCTGCGGCTTCGCCTATCGGCCCGCCCGACAGGGCGAGGCGGGCCATTGCTTTCGGCATGCGCCAGGGCTGGCCACGCTCGAGCACCGCGACCGGCGGATTGCCGGCCTTGGCGAGCTGGGCCGACAGGGCGGGCAGCAGCGGCCCGCTGCCGGCGACCAGGATCGGGCCTGCCGGTGGGCGCCCGGTTTCCTTGAGCAGAACCTGCGCGCCACCGACCGTCATGACGCCGGGCAGCTCCCAGCCGGGAAAGGGACGGATCGTCTCGATGGCGCCGGCCGCGATGATCGCCGCCCGGGGCTGGCGCGCAAAGACACGGCCGGAACGGCGATCGTCGAACAGGAAGCGGCCTTCGCCGTCGACGCCGAGGAAGATGGTTTGTGTCCGAATCTCGACACGATCGGCGGCGGCCTGCAACCGCGCCGTCAGCGCGGTCCAGTTGCGGCGATGCCGTCCGGGCCGCCAGACATGGCTTTCGGTGCCGCCTGCCGACTGGCGATGAATGGCGCCGCCGAGCTGGTCGCGTTGCTCGCTCAGGAGGACGGGCAGGCCGGCTTCCGCAAGGGTCGCTGCTGCGCTCGCGCCGGCAGGGCCGCCACCGACGACGAGGATGGGCACCTCACGCATGATCGGCTCCGATCGCGGGCAGGGGGCCGAGCCGGAGGCCTTCTCGCGCAGGCGTCAGGCAGGCCTCGACCGGCGCCGCATTGGCGACGGCGACGACGCAGCCCTGGCAGGCGCCGATCCCGCAGAACACGCGCCCACCCGGCGCCTCATGGGGCTGGCCGAGATCCGCAACGCCGGCCCTGAGCAATGCCGCGGCGATCGTCTCGCCCGGCCGGAAAGCCACCGGCGCGCCGTTCCAGAAGAAATGGCCGTTCATGCGTGGGCCTCGACGCGGAGGAAGCGTTGCGGCGTCAGGGCGGACAGGTCGGCTTCCGGCGTCTCTCCGAGCAGCAGGCGGGCGGCGCTTGCGCCCATGAACGGGCCGAGGCAGATGCCGTCTCCCTCGAAACCTGTCGCGATCGCCACCCCTTCTCGCTGCGGGTGCAGGCCGACGATGGGCAGTCCGTCGCGGGAGGCGGTTCTGACTCCGGCGAAGCTGCGCAGGATGCGGCGATGGGCGAGCGGCGGGTAGAGATCGAGCGCCTCGCGCAGGATCGCCGCAATGGTCACGGCATCGGTGGAATGGTCGCTGCGATTGTCTTCGCGGCTGCCGCCGATCAAGAACTGGCCCGTCATCAGCGGGTCGATCACCAATCCGATATGATTGTTGTCGCGAACGATTCCGCGCTTGGCCGCCAGGTAGGAGGCCGCCATGAGGTGGCCGTCGATCGCGGGGCCGGCGGCGCTGGCGCGATCGGTCACGGCCATCTGCCCCTTGCGCGGGATCAGGATGTCGCCGAGGCCCAGCAGCGGCGCCGAGCCGATGCCGGCGGCGACGAGCACGGCATCGGCCGTGAGCAGCTCGTCCCGGATCGCGACACCGGCGACGCGCCCGGCCCGCATGACGATTTCGGAAACCGGCGCATTGCGGCGGATGTCGATGAGGCTCCTGCCCAGGAGCCTCTCCGTGATCTCGTAGCCGAGAGCATGTCCGTCATCGGGAATTTCGAGCGCGGCGCAGACGCTGGCGCCCAGGCCCGGGATACGGTCCAGCAGTGAGGCGCGGTCGACCTCGACGACGCGCTCGCCGGCTGCCGCGAGATCGGCGCCGTGCTGGGCGACGAGCTCGGCCTCGACCGCCGTCCGGGCGACGAGAAAGGTCGAGCGGCGATGGAACAGGCCGCGGAACAACCCGTCCTGCTCGCAGCGGGCATAGAAGGCGCGAGCGTGGCGGGCGAGGTCCATCATCGGACCGGGACGCTTGCTGGCGACCGAAACCGCCCCGTCCGAGGCGCCGGTCGCGCCGGCCGCCGGCCCGGAGGCATCGAGCAGTGTCACGCGCGCCCCGGCTGCCGCCAGGAAGTGCGCGGCCGCGGCGCCCACGATCCCGGCGCCGATCACGGCAACATGTACGGATGCAGAAGAGGCCATGCCGAAGCGGTTCGTCCCATCGAGCGATGGCCAGAACCTCGTTGGCTTCACCTGTCGGGTCGATGCAAATGATCCGCCTCGACTTGCCTCATTGTTTGCAAGTGGCGGAAAGCGAGCTGTTGTAGGTAGGAAGGACGGGCCTGCTGGCGGAAGGGATCATGCGCGAAGCCAATCTGACGCTCATCCAGACATTCTTCATCGTCGCGCGGGACGGTTCGTACTCCGCCGCGGCGCGCAAGCTCGGCATGAGCTACCAGTCGGCCGCCAACCATGTCCGCCGGCTCGAGCAGCTCCTTGCCGAGCGGCTGGTCGTCTCCGAGCAAGGCGCCAAGACGGTGACCCTGACCCCGCGCGGACGCAGCCTCTACAAACTGCTGCTGCCGGAGCTCGACACGGTGCTGACCCGGCTCGACCGCACCCTGCAGAAGGAGCGGCCGGTGCTGCGCATCGGCCTGCCCCAGGCGATCTTCTTCTACCTGATGCCACCGATCCTCGCCCGGTTCCGCGAACTCTTCCCGCAGGTCGAGATCATCGCCTATGAGCGCGACACGGCGCTTTCCGAGATGATCAAGGACGGCAGCCTCGACCTGTGCATCAACGAGCGCTATTTCGGCGATCCGAACGTGCCGCAGCATCTGGTCTGCACGTATCGGCCGGCTCTCGTCTCGCCACGCGCCTGGGGACCGCCGCCAAGCGCCGAGATCAGGGAGTGGGTACGCGAGCGACCCTTCGTCACCTATGAACCGGGTCAGCTCCTTCGCAATCTCGCCATCGACTATTTGCAGCCCGACGGGGCCGAGATGGAGATCGCGATCTCGACATCGGGCAGCTCCAGCGTGAAACGCTGCGTCGAAGCCGGCCTCGGCTACGCCATCATTCCCGCATGGTGCATGGACGGCACCGAAACCACGATCACCGCGATCGATCTGCCGGAACTGCCCGAAATTCCAATCTATTTCGGAGAAGCCAGCTTCCTGGCGCGCAACCCCTATGTGGTCGCGCTGCGGCAGCTTTGCGTAGGCTTCACCTCCGCGATGAAGGAAGCACCGGTGCGTGAACGTCCTCGTCCGGCAGGTTGAAGCCGAACATCAGCGTGTCGAGACCGAGCGTCTCCTTGAAGATCGCGGTGATCGGCACGGTCGCGCCGAGCCGGACATGGACCGGCTCTTGCCCGGAGGTCTTGCGCAGGACAGTCGTCGCGGCCTGGACGAGCGGATGTTCCACCGCAAGCGTCGAAGCAGGCGAGCCGCCGCCGATCGTCTCGAAGCTGATCCGAACGCCGGGCCTCGCCTTGGCGAGGATATGATCCTTGAGGGCCCGGCTGGCCTGGTCGGGGTCCTGCCCCGGCGCGAGGCGGATGGTGATCTTGGCGCGGGCCTCGTCCGGGATGACGGTCTTGGAGCCTGCCCCGGTATAGCC
>JARYGW010000338.1:0-5976 GCA_033792295.1 Allobosea sp. | reverse complement strand
AACTGGCCGGGCTTGATCTCGCGCGCCAGCAATCGCTCGGTGAAGGAGGCATAGGCACGCTCCCTCAGCTTCAGCGGCTCGCCCTCGTGCGGTTCCTGCTCCGGCTGGCTCACAATCCCTCCTTCAGACAGCCCCTGATCAGGCTGCCTTCGCCTGCGTGATCGAATCGAAAGCCACAAAGAGCCGCTTGCGCGTCGCTTCGTCCAGCGCTTCCAGCGGCGGGCGCATCGCACCATAGCCGGCATCGCCATGGATATGGCCGGTCAGCGCCTTCACCGCCGCCAGCACCGGGTGCGAGCAGATCTCGTCGACGAGCGCGTTCACCGCCGGGCTGTCCTTGCCCTCATAGACCATCGGCCGCAGCAGCTCCGGCACCAGATTGGACAGGCCACAGATCGTGCCCTCGGCGCCATTGCGCACCGCCTTGGCGAGTTGGCGCTCATCCCCGACGAGGATGGAGAGTTCGCCATGCGCATTCAGCAGCGCCTCGGTATTGGCATAGTCGCCCGACGAGTCTTTCACGCCGATGACGAGGCCGGGGAACGCCGTCTTCAGCCGCTGCACCAACTCGACGCTGATATCCACCGCCGTCACCGAGGGGATGTGGTAGACGACGACATTGCGGGCGGAAGCACCGAGCTTCTCGAAGAACTGCGAGAACCAGGCATAGAGCCCCTCGTCGCTGACGCCCTTGAAGTAGAAGGGCGGCGCGACGAGCAGTCCTTTCGCTCCAGCATCGAGCGCCAGACGTGCCTGCTCCACCGCCTCATGCAACGAGGCTGCGGCCACGCCGGCATAGATCTTCGTACCCGGATCGATCCCCGCTCCGATCAGCGCGCCCATCATCGCCGTGCGCGCCGGCAGGCCGAGCGCTGCCCCCTCCCCCGTCGTGCCGAACAGCGTGACGGAATCGCAGCCACGCGCCAACACATGGCGGGCGTGGTGAACGAGGCGGAACAGATCGACGCTGCCTCCCTCCCGCATCGGGGTGGTGATCGCACAGGAGAGGCCGAAGCGGGTCTTTTCAGTGGCCATGGAAGAAGCTTTCAGAGCTGAACGTTGACTGACATGTTAGTATGAAGATAGAAGCGCCCGCAAGCCCCCCGCATCGGTTTTGCTAGCCGTCCTTGAGGCCTCCGGCGGAGAGTCCGGCAACGATCTGGCGCTGGGCGATGACGGTGACGAGGAGCACCGGCAGCGTCACCAGAAGGGCAGCCGCCGCCAGCGGCCCCCAGGAGATCTGCTCGAAGGTCAGCGAGTTGTAGACGGCCGAGGGCAGCGTCCGGCTCGCCTTGCCGCCGAGCACCACCGAGAAGATGAAATTGTTCCAGGAGAAGATGAAGGCGAGGATGCCCCCGACCACGATGCCGGGCTTGGCCAACGGCAGCGCGACATGGCGGAAGGCCTGCCAGGTGGTCGCACCGTCGATGCGCGAGGCATCCTCCAGCTCCATCGGCACGTTCTCGAAATACCCGATCATGATCCAGACGATGATCGGGATCGTGATCACGAGATGGGTGATGACCAGCGCCGTGATCGAGCCTACGAGCCCCGTGATCTGGAACAGCAGGAAGAGCGGGATCAGGTAGGACAGGGCCGGCGTCATCCGCGCGACCAGGATCAACACCGCGAATTTATGCGCCTTGCCGCGCGCGATGCCATAGCCGGCCGGCACGCCGACGATCAGCCCGAGCAGCACCGCCCCGCCCGTGACCAGGATCGAGTTCCAGAGATAGAGCCCGAAATTGTTCTGCGCGAAGACGTCGACATAGTTCTTCAGCGTCGGCGGATCGGGAATGAAGACCGGCGGGAAGGCGGTGTTGTCGAGCTCGTTCTTGAGCGACAGCGAGATCATCCAGAGGAAGACCAGAACCGCAGGGGAGACCAGCACGAAGACCGAGGCCCAGAAGCCGAGTTTCTTGAGCGTGCGGTTCATGAGCGTTCTCCCCTGCCCGCACCGCAGCAGGAAAAGGCGCCGTCATCCCGGACGGAGCGAAGCGGAGCTCCGGGATCCATCGTGGGGCACCGAGCCCTCCGATGGATCCCGGGGCAAGCCCGGGATGACGTTGCATGGGCAATCACGCCGAGAGCCAGGGCTGCGAAGCTGGAAAGCTCGATCATCACGCGTTCCACTTCGACTTCTGCCGGGCATAGAGCAGCAGCAGCGAGAGCATGATGATGATGACGAAGAAGATCACCACGACGGCCGAGGCGTAGCCGATCTTGTAGAACTGGAAGGCCTGCAGATAGAGGAAGATGTTCAGCGTCTCCGACGCCGTGCCCGGCCCGCCCTGCGTGATCACGAAGATCGTGTCGAAGGCCTTCAGCGCATCGATGGTGCGGATCACGATCGCCACCATGATGAACGGCCAGACCAGCGGCAGCGTGATGTGCCGGAACATGTGCCAGTCATTGGCGCCGTCGATCAGTGCGGATTCATAGGGCTCGCGCGGCAGCCCAGCCAATCCGCCGAGCACGATCAGCATGACCAGCGGCGTCCAGTGCCAGACCTCGACCATCACCAGCGTCGGGATCACCGTCGAGGGCTCGTAGACCCAGCCCGAGGGCCCGATCCCGACCAGCGAGAGCAGGTAGTTCAGCACGCCGAGCTGCGGGTGGAACATCATCGTCCAGACCAGCGCGACCGCGACCGGCGTCGCCATCATCGGCATGACGAAGATGGTGCGCAGCAGGCCCCGCATCGGGAACTCGCGATGGAAGACCAGCGCCGCCGCGGTTCCGAACACGATCGGCAGCACCACCGCCAGCACGGTGAAATACAGCGTATGCCCCATCGACTCGATGAAGCGCTGGTCCTTCATCAGCTCGGCGAAATTGCCGAGGCCGACGAATTCCACCCCGCCGCCGATCTTCCAGTCCTGGCCGGACATGTAGAGCGTGAACAGCCAGGGGAACACGATCACGGCCGCGATCACCAGCACCGCCGGCAACGAGAACAGCCAGTAGCGCGGCGTGAAGTCGGCTGAAGCCGCCGCGGCGCTCGTTCGCGTCGTGCTCGGCAGGCTGGCTGGCAGGGACGTGCTGGTCATGCGTTCTGCTTCACTGGAAACCCATCGTCAGGCTCGCCCCTGTGGCGAGCATCCACGTCTTGAACGCGCTCTGCGGCCGAGGAAGACGTGAATGGTCGGGACAAGCCCGACCATGACGCCTCCCGCGTCGCGCGTTGCCTCACCCCTGCTCGCTCTTGGCGAGCACCGGCGCGAAGGTTTCCGTCGCCTTCTTGAGCTCGGCCGCGACATCCGCTCCGCCGATCGCATTGGTCAGCGCCACGCCGAAGACGTCGCGGAACTCGGTCACCGGCACGATTTGCGGCAGCCCGGCCCGCGCGATCTTGGCCGAGGCCAGGAGGCACTCGAAATACTGCTTGCCGAACTTCGAGGCCTGGATCGTCTCGGTATCGAGATAGGCCGAGGAGCGCCCCGGCGCACCGGCCCCGCTCTTCAGCATCGCGATCTGGTTCTTCTTGTTGGTCATGAACTGGAGGTAGAGCCAGGCCGCCTCCTTCTTGGAGGAGCCGCGCGAGATGCCCATGCCGTCGGCGAACATGCCGGCGTAATGCGCCTTCGGCCCCGGCGGCGTCACGCCATAGCCGACCTTGCCGACGATCCGCGACTTGGTCGGGTCTTCCAGCGGCGTGGCGAAGCCGATTCCGTCGAGCCACATCGCGGCGCGGCCCTGCATGAAGGTGGTCTGGCATTCGTTCCAGTTGAAGCCGACCTGACCGACCGGGCCGGTCTCCTTGTTGAGCTTCTTGTAGAGTTCGCCCGCCCAGACCGCCTCCGGCGTGTCGGTGAGCAGCTTGCCGTCGGTCGAGACCGTCTCCATGCCCTGACCGAGCATCAGCGAGGTCCAGACCGGGATGTTGGCGTTCTTCAGCCCGCGCGAGACGAAGCCGGCGACGCCCTTCGCCGGGTCGTGCAGCTTCTGCGCCGCGGTGAACATCTCGTCCATCGTCTTCGGATAGGCGACGTTCTTCGCGTCGAAGAGCTCCTTGTTGTAGTAGATCATCCAGTAGTCGACGAAGAACGGGATCGTATCGAGCGCCCCGTCGGCCTGCCGCGCATAGGCGACCGGGCCCGCGCCGAAATCGGCGAAGTCGAAATCTGGCGCGGTCAGCGCCGCGTTCTTGATGTAGGGGTCGAGATTCTCGAACCACTTGCCCTTGGCCGCCATCCTCTTCTGGACATGCAGCGAGATGCCGCTGACGTCGAAGCTCGGCTTGCCCGAGGCGAATTCGATCACCGCCTTCTGGCGCTGCTGCTGCTCCGGCACTTGCTCGGAGGAGACCTTGATGCCGGTGAGCTCGGTGAACTCCTTCTCGGCCTGCTGCATCAGGTCCGAGCGCGGGTTCTTGACCAGGAGCACATCGATCGACTGGCCGGAGAATTTCTTCCAGTCGAACGCCCCTTGCGCCTGCGCCTTGCGCAGCACGAGCGGCGAGGCAAGCGCGGCGGCCGCACCGCCCAACAGGACACGGCGGGTTGGCTTGAGAATGCTGTCGGTCATCGGCGTCCTCCCCAGGACTTGAAGACGGCCCGTTTTGGGCCTTTGATAGCGCGCGGAACACGAGGCGAAGAACGCCTCCGGCTTCCGCGATCGGGCAGGACGCTAATCCGGTTTCGGGCCGGTTGCAAGCTAACATGTTGGCGTGCACATAGTGACGCCACGCCGCCCCTTCCGGTACGGAACCTTCCGCGAGAGCCGCCCGTGACGAACCCGCCCCGCATCGATTCCCACCAGCATTTCTGGCGGCTCGCCCGCGGCGATTATGGCTGGCTGACGCCCGCGCTCGGGTCCATCCATCGCGACTTCGCGCCCGCCGACCTCGCCCCCCATCTCGCCGAACATGGCATCATGTCCACCATCCTCGTCCAGGCCGCGCCGACCGAGGCCGAGACGCGCTTCCTGCTCGACATCGCAGCCGTGACGCCCTTCGTCGCCGGCGTCGTCGGCTGGGCGGATTTCGAGGCCCCCGACGCCCCCGCCCGCATCGCCGCGCTGGCGGCCGCCCCGCAGCTCGTCGGCCTGCGCCCCATGGTGCAGGACATCCCCGACCCGGGCTGGCTCGCGAGGCCCGGCCTCGCCCCCGCCTTCGCCGCCCTGAACGAGCATGGCCTCGTCTTCGATGCGCTGGTGAAGCCGCCGCAGATCCCGGCGCTCATCGCCCTGCTCGACCGCGAGACGGAACTGCCCGTCGTCGTCGACCACGGCGCCAAGCCGGACCTCACCGGCGCCGACCTCACCCAATGGCGCGACGGCATCGCGGCCCTCGCCGCACGGCCGAACACATTCTGCAAGCTCTCCGGCCTCGTCACCGAAGCCGGCCCGGACTGGTCCGACGCGACGCTTCGACCTGCCGTCGCGCATCTGATCGCCTGCTTCGGGCCGCAGCGCCTGCTCTGGGGCAGCGACTGGCCGGTCGCGACCTTGCGCGCGCCTTATGCCGATTGGCTCGCGGCGGCCGAGCGCCTGATCGCGACGCTCCCCGAGGCCGATCGCGCCGCGATTTTCGGCGGCAATGCGGCGCGGCTCTATCTGGCGAAACATGGCCGAAATCGGGCAAAATCCGTCAGCGACGGTTCATCTTCCCGGTCCTAGCTTCCTATCGCTGCCCGACCGCCCGGAATGACCCGTCCGGCCGCAGCGGCATCGACAGGCGTCCCCTCTCCGGGAGGATCAGATGACAAAGACCAGATTCGCGCTTGCTGCCGGCCTCTTCGCACTCGCCGGCGGGTTCATGATGCAGGCTTCGACGCCGGCGCTCGCGCTGACGATGAAGGAATGCAGCACCAAGTATCAGGCGGCCAAGACCGGCAACACGCTGAACGGCCAGTCCTGGAACGATTTCCGCAAGACCCAGTGCGCCGACGGCGCCGCTGCGGCCCCGGCCGCCGCCCCCGCCGCGACGGCCCCCGCCCCGGCCAACCCGATGAAGCCGGCGACGACGACCGCGAC
>JARYGW010000337.1:0-5985 GCA_033792295.1 Allobosea sp. | reverse complement strand
AATGGTCGGGGCAGCCCCGACCCCGACCGGCAAACGTACATCAATGCGCGCAGAGTGGTTCCCTCCTGCGCGATCCCGGTCTAGAGCATGCAGCGCTGCATTCCGCAGCGATGCATGGCCTGAAAGACGATGTACGACATCCGATGGATTCGCGAGAACGCCGCGGCGTTCGACAGGGGCTTGACGCGACGGGGGCTGGAGCCGCTGTCGTCCTCGCTGCTCGAACTCGACGACAAGCGCCGCTCGGCCATCGCCAAGGCGCAGGCTACGCAGGAGCGTCGCAACGCGCTGTCCAAGGAAATTGGCAAGGCGATGGGCGCGAAGGATGTCGCGCTCGCCGAGACGCTGAAAGCCGAGGTCGCGGCGCTGAAGGAAGAGCAGCCGGCGCTGGAGGCACAGGAGAGGGCCGCCAAGGAGGCGCTCGACGAAAAGCTCGCGGCGATCCCGAACGCACCCTTCGACGACGTTCCGGACGGCGCCGACGAGCATGACAACGTCGTGCTGCATATCCACGGCGTGAAGCCGGAAGAGCGGGGGTTGCTCAAGGGCGTCAACGATCCCAAGCAGCACTTCGAGCTCGGCGAGGCGCTGGGCCAGATGGATTTCGAGAAGGCCGCGAAGCTTTCCGGTGCGCGCTTCGTCGTGCTGGAGAAGCAGATCGCGCGGCTCTCGCGGGCGATCGGGCAGTTCATGCTCGACACCCACACCGAGGAGCACGGCTACACCGAGGTCAACCCGCCGCTGCTGGTGCGCGACGATGCGATGTTCGGCACGGCGCAGCTGCCGAAGTTCGCGGGCGATCAGTTCCGCGCTGTCGCGTTCGAGATGCCCGAGCATTTGAAGAACCACGGTGTGGCGGCTGAGGTCTGGGAATCGCTGGCGGAAAGCTGGGTTTCCGAAGAGGGCAAGCTGGAGCAGGCGACCTTCGACTCGGTGATGCAGGCGCTCTACGACGACAAGGTCTCCGCGGATGAGCGCCATCAGATCACGGCGTTCTTCGAGAAGCTGCGCCGCGACCTCGCCGTCGCGCGCCATGGCCAGGCCCGTGCCGAGCAATGGGGCAACGCCTTCGGCGGAGGCCATTGGCTGATCCCGACCGCCGAGGTGCCGCTGACCAATCTGGCAAGGGAATCAATCCTGTCCGAGGAAGAGCTGCCGCTCCGATTCACCGCGCTCACGCCCTGCTTCCGGGCCGAGGCCGGCTCGGCCGGTCGCGACACCCGCGGCATGCTGCGCCAGCATCAGTTCGAGAAGGTCGAGCTGGTCTCGATCACCGCGCCGGAGAAATCCCGCGAGGAGCATGAGCGCATGCTCGCCTGCGCCGAGACCGTACTGAAGAAGCTCGACCTGCATTATCGCGTCATGACCTTGTGCACGGGCGACATGGGCTTCGCCTCGCAGAAGACCTGGGACATCGAGGCCTGGCTGCCGGGCCAGAAGACCTATCGCGAGATCTCGTCCTGCTCGGTCTGCGGCGATTTCCAGGCGCGGCGCATGAATGCTCGCTATAAGACCAAGGACGGCAAGGGGCCGTTCTTCGTGCACACCCTCAACGGTTCGGGCACGGCGGTCGGCCGCGCGCTGATCGCGGTGATGGAAACCTACCAGAACGCCGATGGCTCGATCACCGTGCCCGAGGTGCTGGTGCCCTATATGCGCGGTGTGACGCGGATCGAGAAGGCGGCCTGAGATGCGGGTTCTCGTAACCAACGATGACGGCATCCATGCCGAAGGGCTCGAGGTGCTGGAACGGATCGCGCGCCAGCTCTCCGACGACGTCTGGGTGGTGGCGCCGGAGAGCGACCAGTCCGGCGTCGCCCATTCGCTGTCGCTGTCGAACCCGTTGAGGCTGCGCCAGATCAGCGAGAAGCGCTTCGCCGTCGCCGGCACTCCGACCGACTGCGTCATCATGGCTGTGCGCTCGGTCATGGCTGAGGCGAGGCCCGACCTCGTGCTCTCGGGCGTCAACCGCGGTTCGAACGTCGCCGAGGACGTGACCTATTCCGGCACCATCGCGGCGGCGATGGAGGGCACGCTGCTGGGCATTCCCTCGATCGCAGTGAGCCAAGCCTATACGCCGGGTGACCGCAATACCATCCGCTGGGACTGCGCCGAGCACCACGCGCCGGGCATCATCCGCCGGCTGCTGGAGGAGGGCATTCCCGAGGGCGTGCTCTTCAACCTCAACTTCCCCAATGCGGGGCCGAGCGAGGTGCAGGGGGTCTCCGTCACCGTCCAGGGCCGGCGCGACCAGGAACTGGTCAAGCTCGAGCCCCGCAAGGACGGGCGTGGCAATCCCTATTACTGGATCGCCTTCCAGCGCAGCCGCAAGGAGCCGGCGAACGGTACCGATCTGCGGGCCATGGCCGAGAATCGCATCTCGATCACGCCGCTTGAGCTCGATCTGACCCATGAGCCGACGCTGACGCGCTTCGCGCGGGTCTTCGCCTGAGGCGCTGCGGGGAGGGGGCATGAGCGAAGAGGTGCCGGCCAGCGAGGGCGAGCGCACCGTCGCTTTCCTGCTTTCCCTGCGCGCACGCGGCGTGCGCGATCTCGCGCTGCTGCGCGCGATGGAGCGCGTGCCGCGCGATCGTTTCGCGCCGGCGCGCTTTGCCGATCTCGCCCGGCAGGATGTCTCGGTTCCGCTTCCCTGCGGCCAGACCATGACCGCGCCCTATACGGTCGCGAGCCTCCTCGGCGCGCTCGACATGCAGCCGGGAGCACGCGTGCTCGAAGTCGGTACCGGCTCCGGCTACGTTGCGGCGCTGCTCGCAGCGCTGGGCGGGGACATCGTTTCACTGGAACGCTATCGCTCGCTGGCGCTCGCCGCGCATGAACGGGTTGCCGGCAGCGGCTTCGGCCAGGCCGTGGATCTGCGCCATGCCGACGGCTTCCAGCCGGATCGCACGCTCGGGCGCTTCGACCGCATTCTCGTCAACGGCGTGACGAGCGCGGTACCCGAAGCCCTGCTGAGCCGGCTTTCGCCCGGCGGCCGTCTCGTCGGCGCACTCCGGATCGAGGGCGTCGCCCGGCGGGTGGTGGTGACTCGCCTGGATGACAGCCAGTTCGACCATGCCACCGGACCGGTCGTTCGTCTGCCGCCCCTGATCCCGGGCCGTTCGCAGGCGCTTTAAGGCTTTTGGGGGCGGTTCGGCGGCGCCGGCGCCCGCCGTTGCGCCAGCGCCGGCAAAAAAATCGAGAAAGGTGAATCGAATTTCGCGAGGGAAACTTTTTCGTAACCTGAACGGGACTTTAATGACCGTCATCGAGTTGCGTCGTTCGCGAGTACTCTGTCCATGCTTAGTCAAGCCGGAACGGTCAAATCCCGTCTCCTTTTCCGTCTGTCGACGGTCTGCCTGCTTGCCCTGGGTGTCAGCGCCTGCTCGTCGGATGCGATGCGCTTCACCGATACCCCCTTCGAGAGCCCGTTCAGGTCGGCGCAGTCCTCGCCGCCGATGCGCGATCCGGTGACCACCGGCTCGATCGGCACCGGGGCCAGTGCGCCGCTGCAGCCTGTGCCGTCGGCTTCCGTCGTGCGCTCGCAGGCATTGCCGCCACCGCAAGCTTCTGCCGCGATGCGCCCGGCGCCGATGGCCGCGCCTGCTCCGTCGGCTCAGCCCGTGGGTGGCAGCGCTGCCGGCTGGACCGCGCAGGGCGGCACGCCGATCGTGCTTGCCCAGGGCGAGACGCTGGACATGATTTCCTCACGTTATGGCGTGCCGCGCGCGGCCTTGATGTCGGCGAACGGCTTGAGCAATGCCAATGTCGCTCCCGGCATGCGTCTGACGATCCCGGTCTATAACGCCAGCGGTGCCGCGACTGCTGCCGCCGAACCCGTTCGGCGCGCGGCGCCTCCCACCGCCGAGCCACGTGGTTTCGTGCAGGGAGCGGCGCCAGTGCGTCAGGCGGTTGCCGACGGCCGCTCCCAGGCTCGCAGCGCCGCCGAAGCCAAGGCGACGACCGCTGCCGAGGCGAAGGCCAAAGCGGAAGCCGATGCTCAGGCCATGCGGGAATCACGCGCCCGCTTCGCTGCCGAAGCCAAGGCCAAGGCCGAAGCGCGCAAGACTGCTGCCATCCCTGCCACCCGTCCTGTCGCGGAGGCCAAGCCTGCGGCCCCGGTGCGCGCTGCCAAGGTTGCGGCACCCGCTGCCGAGCCGGCGCGGCCCGTCGCTGTCGCCAGCGCTCCGGCAACCGAGCCGAAGCCGGCCCCGGTTGCGAAGGCCGAGCCGGCTCCCGCTCCCACGCAAGAACCCAAGACTACCGCCAGCCTGCCCAAGCAGCAGGATGCGGCCTCGTCGAGCGCCGATAAGGGCGATTTCCGCTGGCCGGCCCGCGGTCGCGTCATCTCTGGCTTCAGCGGCAAGGGCGGCAATGAAGGCATCAACATCGCCGTGCCTGACGGCACGCCGGTCAAGGCTGCCGAGGAAGGCACCGTCGCCTATGCCGGCAGCGAGCTGAAGGGCTATGGCAACCTCGTCCTGATCCGCCATCCCAACGGCTATGTCTCGGCCTATGCCCATAATGGCGAGCTCAAGGTGAAGCGTGGCGACGTGGTGAAGCGTGGCCAGGTCGTCGCGAGCTCCGGCCAGAGCGGCAACGTGTCCTCGCCGCAGCTGCACTTCGAGCTGCGCAAGGGCTCCACGCCGGTCGATCCGACGCCTTACCTGAACAACTGATCGAAGCCGCCCAATCCGGTTTCAACCTTCGATCGGTACCCGCGAGACCCCGCCGATCGAACTCGAAACGGGACGGACCAGGAGGTCCGTCCCGTTTTTGCCGATTGCCGATCTTGCGGTGGGATCGGGCGGTCCCGCCCAGTCTCCCAGGTTGCTTCGCTGCACTAACAACGGCGGCTGCGAATCGGTGCTGCCTCAGCCCTCCAGTCGCTTCCCGAGCCGGCCAGCAAGATCCTGGATGTACTGCCAGGCGGTACGGCCGGAGCGCGAACCGCGGGTGGTCGACCATTCGAGCGCGTCGCGACGCAACTCCTCGGGTGCGATCGCCAGCCCGAAATGGCCGACATAGCCGTTGATCATCTCCAGATATTCGTCCTGGCTGCATTTGTGGAAGCCGAGCCAGAGACCGAAGCGATCCGAGAGCGAGACCTTTTCCTCGATCGCTTCGCCCGGATTGATCGAGGTGGCGCGCTCGTTGTCCATCATGTCGCGCGGCAGCAGGTGGCGGCGATTCGAGGTGGCGTAGAAGACGACGTTTTCGGGACGGCCCTCGACGCCGCCATCCAGGACGGCCTTGAGCGACTTGTAAGAGGTATCGTCACTGTCGAAGGACAGATCGTCGCAGAAGACGATTGCGCGGTGCGGATCCACGCGAATCTGGCTCATGAGCGCGGGCAGGCTTTCGATGTCCTCGCGATGGATCTCGATCAGCTTGAGCGGCAGCCCGCCCTTTGCCAGATGCTGGTTGGTGTCGGCGTGAACCGCCTTGACCAGCGAGGACTTGCCCATGCCGCGTGCGCCCCAGAGCAGCACGTTGTTGGCCGGCAGCCCCTTGGCGAAGCGCTCGGTGTTCTCGGCCAGGGTGTCTCGGACACGATCGACCCCGCGCAGCAGCGAGAGAGCGACGCGATTGACCTTCGGCACCGGCACGAGTTCGGAGCCTGCGGCCTGCCAGACGAAGGCGTCCGCAACGGCGAGATCAATCGGCTTGCGCGGGGGAGGGGCGATGCGCTCGAGCGCAGAGGCGATCCGCAGCAAGGTGGCGAGCGTCTCGGCGGCGGTTTGATCGGTGATCTTATCGGTCATGTGGCATGCGCCTTCTGGTTGGGCTGGCAACCGTACCGTACCGTCCGGTACGGTTGCGCGCCTAGCTAAACCGCGTTGCACGAACTTGCGCAAGGGCATTGCGCGAATGGCGGCAAGCTCATAGGTGAGGAACGCGCTCGCGAGAGCGGGCGTGTCTGATTGATTTCATGGCATTGCTGGCTATAGTCCGCCCGATTTTCCGGCCGGGCGGGCTTTTGCCGTG
>JARYGW010000336.1:0-5988 GCA_033792295.1 Allobosea sp. | reverse complement strand
CGGCGTCCGGCGCTTCCTCAAGGCTTTCGGCCCCGCTGTGATCGGCTCGGCCGGCGTCCAGATCGCGATCTTCGCCGATACGATCATCGCCTCGCTGCTGCCGCGCGGCGCTTATTCGGCGCTTTACTATGCGGAACGCCTCTACCAGCTCCCGCTGGGGCTGATCGCCATCGCGGTCGGCACCGTCGCACTTTCGGCGATGAGCCGGCAGGTCGCGCGTGGCGACGAGGCCGGTGCCAACCGCTCGCAGAACCGCGCCATCGCGATATCGCTCGTCGCCAGCGCGCCTTTCGTCGCGGCCTTCATCGCGATTCCTGACCTGATCGTGGCGGGGCTGTTTCAGCGCGGGGCTTTCGATGCCGCGGCGAGCCAGGCGGCCGGCACCGTGCTCTTCGCCTATGCGCTCGGCCTGCCGGCGATCGTGATGATCCGAACGCAGGTCTCGGCCTTCCAGGCGCGCGGCGATACGAAGACGCCCATGCTGGTCGCGCTCGCGGCTATCGCCTGCAACCTAGCCCTCAAATTGCTCCTGTGGCGCGATTGGGGTGCTCCCGGCCTCGCTCTGGCGACGGCGGCCGGCGCCTGGGTCAATCTGGTGACCCTGTTCGTGCTGGCGCGGCGACGCGGCTGGACCGAGCCCGACCGGCGCCTGCCCGGCTTTGCGGCCATCGTCGGCGTTGCGGCGCTCGTTGCCGGGATTCTGGCATGGGGAATCGCGACGCCTGCACAGATCTGGACAAGCGCCTTGCCTCAGCCGCTGCTCATGGCGGTGCTGCTGCTCTCGATGGCGGCCGGATTGCTCTATGTCGCGGTCGCCGGCGTCGGGCTCAAGGTGGCCGGGCTGCTCAGGTTGCTGCGCTGAAGCATCGGCCAATGATCCAACGCTCAGGCGAAGCCACGCCGCCGCCTGCCGGCGCCATGGCGCCGGCAGGGTCAGATGGGCAATGGCGCCTTCAGGCAGCCTTTGCCTTGGTATGGGCGAAGTCCATGTAGAGTTCGCGGGCCTTGCGGAAGAGCGGGCCGGGCTGGAGCGTGCGGTCGTCGATCCGCGTCACCGGCATGCATTTCGAGTAGTTGCCGGAGATGAAGATCTCATCGGCCTTCTCGAATTCCTCATAGCGCAGGCTGCATTCCTCGACGGTGATGCCGCTCTCGCGCAGCAGCTTGATGACGCGCTGGCGGGTGATGCCATTCAGGAAGGTACCGTTCGGGACCGGGGTCTTCACCACGCCGTCCTTCGCGAGGAAGATGTTGGAGGTCCCGGTCTCGGCGACATGGCCGAGCATGTCGAGAACGAGCGCGTTGTCGAAGCCGGCCGCCTTGGCGGCCTTCAGGATGCGAGCATTGTTCGGATAGAGGCAACCGGCCTTGGAATCGGTCGGAGCGGTCTCGTAGGTCGGGCGGCGATAGATGCCCTTCGTCACGGAGAAGCCATTGCTCGGCTGCGGCATCGGCGCCTCGAACAGGCAGAGCGCGAACTGGGTCGAGTCCGGATCGGGCATGATGGTCGAGGGACCATCGGCCTCGCCCCAATACATCGGCTTGACGTAGATCGCGGTGCCGGGGGCGAATTTCTTGACGCCTTCATGCATCTTCTCGACGATGAAGTCCGGCGTGACCGTGGCGTTGAGGCCAAGCGCGACCGCGGAGCGGTTCACGCGGGCGGCATGCAGATCGATATCCGGCGCGACGCCATCGAAATAGCGGCCGCCATCGAACACGGAGGAAGCCTGCCAGAGCGCATGGCTGCGTGGACCCACGAGGCCGGGATTGCCCTCATGCCAGGCTCCGTCGAACCAGGTCCAAGTTTGAGAATACCATGCCATGGGGGCACTCCATTTTAGTCAGTCTTGCTGATTTGCACCGTCCTCCTGCCGCCATGCGCCGTCAACAGCAAGCGGCGCATGGTGCGATGACGGGATGTGATGGAAGCCATCCGACGGGCTGATGGATCAGAACCCGAGGAACCGTGCGGCCGAGATCATCGCCATGCCGGTCAGCAGCGCGACGAGTTCGTTGCGGCTCACGACCATGGCGCCGATGGCGGCCAGGAGCGCGACGCCTGCGGCAACGCCGAGCCGCTCGATCAGGGGCAGCACGGTCGCAACCACGATGGAGCCCGGCAGCGCCGCAAGGCCGCGCCGGACATGCGGCGTCAGCGGCACGACGCTCATCACCGCGACCCCCGCAATGCGGCAGAGATAGGTCGCCACGGCCATCGCGCCGATCGCGACGACAGCCCCCCAGGAGCCGAGATCAGGCAGCGTCATCGCGGAAGGCTCCCGTGATGGCCCCGGCGAGCGAGCCGGTGATGATGAAGGCGTAGCCGTCGATCAGTTTCGCCGTCAGCAGGGCGACGCCCCCTGCGACGATCCAGGGGACGAGGCCGCGCCGGCCGCGCCAGAGCGGCACGATCATCGCCGCGAAGAAGATCGGCATGACGAGGTCGATGCCGTAGCGGCGCGGATCGGAGACCAGCGCTCCCAGCATATGGCCGGGCGCCGTGGCGATGATCCAGACGGCCCACAAGCCGAGCCCCGCCCCGATCAGGACGCCGAGATCGCGCCCGCCTTCGGATTGATAGCGCGTGCCGATCAGCCAGTTGGCATCGGTGAAGAAGAAGAGGTGGAAGGCGTTGACCGCCTTGGGATAGCGCGCGAACCAGGGCTGCAGCGAAGCGCCTTGCAGGATCATCCGGGCATTGACCGTGGCGGTGACGACCGCAAGGCCCGCGATGGCGCCCCAGCTCCATTCCGGCCGCCAGAGTTCCATCGCCACGAGCTGCGAGACGCCGCCATAGACGAAGGCGCTCATCATCAGGGCCTCGACGAGGCTCATTCCCTTGGCCGAGGCAGCGGCGCCGAAGGCGACGGCGAAAACGATCACGCCGGGCATCAGCACGGAAACCCTGCGCAGACCGAGCAGCATGCCCTGAAGGGTCAGGGGCGCGGCATGTTCGGCAGGAGGCCGTTCGTCATTGTCAGGCTGCATGATGTCTTCCAAAGGCCGAAGGCGCTTTCCGTCAACGCATGCCGATTGCGTCCGCGCATGTGTTTCATGCAAGGCAGAGGCCGAAAGTGGGCCATGACATGGATGGCGAGCCAAGCCCCCGGACGGCCGCATGGTTCCGCAGAAGGCCGCATGCGATAATCTCCCGGCATGCACTGGCTCCGCTCCATCGAGGCGACCGCGCCCAGCTACCCCGCCGTCTGGCTGATCGAGACGGCGCGGCGGCCGCGCAACCTGATGGAACGCTCGCAGCTGCGGCGTGAGACCGCCGGGGCTTTGCTGGCGCGGCAGCTCGGCTGCCCCGAAGGCGAAATCGCCATCGGCCATGATCCTGCCGGGCAACCCAAGCTCGCAGCTTCGCAAGCGGGCAGGCTGCACATCTCGCTTGCGACGCGGGCAGGCATCGTCGCCATCGCCTTGGCCGAGAAACCGGTCGGGGTCGATGTCGAGCTGGTCGATCCGGCAGGCGCCATTCCGCACGAGGCCCTGCATCCGGATGAGCAGCAGATGCTCGGTGCGATCGAAACCGGGATGCGCCCCCTCGCCTTCGCACGCCTCTGGGCGGCGAAGGAGGCCTATGTGAAGGCCCTCGGAACCGGCTTCACTCGTCCGCCCGAGAGCTTCGCTGTTTCCCTGCCCTCGCCCGAGCGGTTCCGTATCGACGACCCGTCGCGTGGCCTGAGGGCGGAAGGCTTGCTCCGCACCATCGAAAACGGCGGCCGGGAAACCCTGGCCGCCGCTGCGATCGTTCTCGAGGGAGCGTGAAGCTCAGCCCGGCTGATCGGCCGGCTTGCGCTTGAGGATGTAGCCGGCGACGCAGACGAAGGCCGCTCCGATCACCGCCCCCGTATAGTGCGGCAGGTTCGCGGGACCGATGCCGAGCGGGTTGGTATCCAGCGGCACCGCCTTGACCCAGCTCGGCAGGTTCACCTGCAGCCATTGCAGCACAGCGACATCGCCCAGGATCATTTCGGCCGCGATCCAGCCGAGCAGCGCGGCGCCGATCCAGACCAGGATCGGGAAGCGCTCGATGATCGAGGTCAGGAGCTGCGCGCCCATGATGATGAGCGGAATCGAGAGCAGCAGGCCGAAGATGAAGAGCTCGGGATGGCCCTTCGCCGCGCCGGCGATGGCGATGACATTGTCGAGGCTCATCACCGCATCGGCGATCGCGATGGTGCGCACCGCCTTCCACAGGCTATCGCTGGCCTCGATCTCGCCATGGGCCTCCTCCTCGCCGACAGCGAGCTTGATCGCGATCCAGAACAGCAGAATGCCGCCGATGACCTTCAGATAGGGCACGCCGAGGAGATAGGTGACGATCAGCGCAAAGATGATGCGCAAGCCCACCGCCGCACCGGCCCCCAACCAAATGCCCAGCTTCCGGCGGTTCTCCGGCAGCGACCGGCAAGCCAGCGCAATGACGACCGCGTTGTCCCCGGAGAGCAGCAGGTCGATCCAAATGATCTGCAGCAGCGAGATCCAGAAGGTCGAGGAGGAGAAATCCATGTGTCGGTCAGTCCCTCAAGCCATTCCAGCAGAAGTGCGAAGCTGTTCTGCGTCGGGAATTGCGTTAAAATGAAGCATCAGAGGGCCGGGTCCGGCCGGCGTGATTTGATGAGGTAACCCAGCCCGAGCACGATGAGCGCGCCGAGGATCGCGGCGGGATATTCGAGCGTGTGCAGCGCTTCCGCGCCGAAGCGGGTGACGAGCCAGGGATCGCTGTCGAGCATCTCGCCCGCGACCCAGCCGAGCAGGGCCGCGCCGGCCCAGACCAGGATCGGGAACCGGGTCAGGAGGTTCGTGATCAGCGAGGCACCGACCACGATCAGCGGGATCGAGATGACGAGACCGACCACCAGCAGCGCCATCGAGTCGCGGGCCACGCCCGCAATGGCGAGGACGTTGTCGAGGCTCATGACGATGTCGGCGATCGCGACCGTCTGCACGGCTTTCCAGAGCTTGGAGCTGGCGGCGATCGAATCCTCGTCCTGCTCGCCGTCCTCGACCAGGAGTTTCACCGCGATCCAGACCAGGAGCCCCGCGCCGACGATGCGCAGGAAAGGAACGCTCAGCAGCGAAGCGATGATCACCGTGAAGGCGATACGCAGCACCACGGCGACGGCTGCGCCGAGCGCGATGCCCTTGATACGCTGCTCGGGCGCGAGCGCCCGGCAGGCCAGAGCGATCACGACGGCATTGTCACCCGACAGGATGACGTTCAGCAGAATGATCTCGAAGAGCTTGCCCCAGAGCAGGGGGTCGCCCAGCGAAAACGATGCCAGATCCATGGTTGCGTGACTTCCATCGTCAGCCCCGAACCCGGTTCTGACTCCATTTGCTCCGATTGGCGCGACCGCGACCGCGCCGGCTTCATCGTCTCCAGCCTGCCGCTGGCTATGGCTAGCCGAGCGCCTGCTCGACCGCCTTGCCGGCGGCTTCCGTGCCCAACGAACCGCCGAGATCACGGGTGCGGGTGCGGGCGTCGCCCAGAGCCCGCTCGATCGCGGCTTCGATGCCCCTGGCCGCGTCATGCTCGCCGAGATGATCCAGCATCATCGCGCCGGACCAGATCATGCCGACCGGGTTGGCGATGCCTTGCCCCGCGATATCCGGCGCCGAGCCATGGACCGGCTCGAACAGCGAAGGATGATCGCCGGTCGGGTTGATGTTGCCCGACGGCGCGATGCCGATCGTGCCGGTGCAGGCCGGGCCAAGGTCGGAAAGGATGTCGCCGAAGAGATTGGAGGCCACGACCACGTCGAAGCGATCGGGATTGAGCACGAAATGCGCGGTCAGGATGTCGATATGGTACTGGTCGACGGCGACACCGGGATAGTTCTTCGCCATCGCCTTCACCCGCTCGTCCCAGTACGGCATGGTGATCGAGATGCCGTTGGACTTGGTGGCGGAGGTCAGCTTCTTGCGGGGGCGGCGCTGGGCCAGCTCGAAGGCGTATTTCAGCACGCGATCGACCCC
>JARYGW010000335.1:0-6009 GCA_033792295.1 Allobosea sp. | reverse complement strand
TGACCTTCTCGGTGAAGCTCGGCGAGCGCATCGAGCAGCGCCAGCTCATCGCCGATCTCGTCGCGCTCCAGTACAAGCGCACGCAGCATGACTTCGCCCGCGGCACGTTTCGCGTTAGGGGAGATGTCATCGAGCTCTACCCGGCGCACTATGAGGACCGCGCCTGGCGCATCGGCCTGTTCGGCGACGAGGTCGAGTCGATCTCCGAGTTCGACCCGCTGACCGGCCAGAAGACCGGCGAGCTCGAATTCATCAAGGTCTACGGCAATTCGCACTACACCACGCCGCGCCCGACGCTGACCCAGGCCGTGAAGTCGATCAAGGAGGAGCTCAAGGCCCGCCTCGACGAGCTCAACCGCATGGGCCGCTTCCTGGAGGCGCAAAGGCTCGACCAGCGCTGCACCTTCGACATCGAGATGATCGAGGCCACCGGCTCCTGCAACGGCATCGAGAACTATTCGCGCTATCTCACCGGCCGCAAGCCGGGCGAGCCGCCGCCGACTTTGTTCGAATACCTGCCCGACAACGCGCTGGTCTTCACTGACGAGAGCCATGTCACCGTGCCGCAGATCGGCGGCATGTACCGGGGCGACTTCCGCCGCAAGGCGACGCTGGCCGAATACGGCTTCCGCCTGCCGTCCTGCATGGACAACCGGCCGCTGCGCTTCGAGGAATGGGACGCGATGCGGCCCCAGTCGGTGCATGTCTCGGCCACGCCCGGCGGCTGGGAGATGGAGCAGACCGGCGGCGTCTTCACCGAGCAGGTCATCCGCCCGACCGGGCTGATCGACCCGCCGGTCGAGATCCGCCCCGCCAAGCATCAGGTCGCGGACCTGCTCGACGAGGTCAAGGAGGTCACCGAGAAGGGCTATCGCACCCTCGTCACCGTGCTGACCAAGCGCATGGCCGAGGACCTCACCGAGTACCTGCACGAGAACGGCGTGCGCGTGCGCTACATGCACTCGGACATCGACACGATCGAGCGCATCGAGATCCTCAGAGACCTTAGGCTCGGCGCCTTCGACGTGCTGGTCGGCATCAACCTGCTGCGCGAGGGCCTCGACATCCCCGAATGCGGCTTCGTCGCCATTCTCGACGCCGACAAGGAGGGCTTCCTGCGCTCCGAGACTTCGCTGATCCAGACCATCGGCCGCGCCGCCCGCAATGTCGACGGCAAGGTCATCCTCTATGCCGACCACGTCACCGGCTCGATGGAGCGGGCGATGGCGGAGACCAATCGCCGTCGCGAGAAGCAGCTCGCCTATAACGAGGAACACGGCATCACGCCGCAGACGATCAAGCGCGCCATCGGCGACATCCTCGGCTCGGTCTATGAGCGCGACCATGTCACGGTCGACAAGGGGCTGGTGGCGCCGGCCTCGGGCCACAACCTCAAGGCCGCGATCGCCGATCTCGAGAAGCGCATGCGCGAGGCCGCGGCCGATCTCGAATTCGAGACGGCGGCCCGCCTGCGCGACGAGATCAAGCGCCTGCAGGCGACGGAGCTGGCGATCGCGGACGATCCGCTCGCCCGGCAGGGCGATGTCGAGGCCTCCGCCGGCAAGTACAAGGGCGAGCGCAGCTACGGCTCCAGCGCCAACCTGCCGCCGACCCGCGCCCGCAAGCCGACTGACGCGGATATGGGCCCGCATAATTTCGGCGGCGGCGAGGGCAAGCCGAAAGCCGGCGAGAAGCCGAACCCGCTGCTGACCGGCACCTCACGGGCGCGGAAGCCGACCCTGGACGAGATGGGCCCGGTGCCGGAATCGCGGCCTAAGGGGGCTGCGGAGAGACGGAAAAGGAGGTAGTTCTAGAGATGTTTACCGGTGCGTTCGAATAGATTCCGGCGTGATCACCACAAACATGCGACGATCTCGCGTGCCGTTACCTGCTTTCCATTCGTGGTCAATCAAAGAGATAGCGGTTAATAGGCGAGAAGCTGCTTGGGACTCGCGGCATTTTTCGAAGCGTATCAAACTCAATTTTCGGTACCGTCGCTGACCGATCCCAGTTCTAGCTGCGATGGCCTTGAAATCGCCGTCCATCGTAATCAAAACGGCATTGTTTGCTTCGGCTACGGCCGCAACCAGCGTATCTGGCGAGTCTGGAGCTGTTTTGGTGCGAAGCCGGATGACTACACGGCCTTCCGCTTCGAGCGCCTTGGCTACCGATTCGGGTACGCAGTGATCAATGAAGAACTGCATAGCCGAGAGATCTGTCACGCTACACGCATATCGCTATGCTGAATTGCGGCATGTACGTCTTCGGGTGTTAGGTCAGGGTACTCATCGATGATTTGTCGAACACTATAGCCGTCTTCATGCAGGCGCTTAATCGAAGCGACAGGAATGCGTGTGCCAGCAACAACCCACGCATTTCGCGCAATGCTGCGATTGCGGCTCAGGTGGCCGAGCGTCTCTTTCCGGCGCTTGCTGAATGTAACAATATCTGCGTTCGTGTCGTCAATGACCTGTTTTAGTGGAATACCAAGAAGATATTGACCACTTAGCACTCCTTCGGGCTTCCCCGTTTCTGGATTCACGAAGCTGACTTCTTTATTCACGACGAAGAGAGTAGTCTTCGTCCATAGTCCATCCTTTAGATGGGCCAGTTTCGCGGCAACTTTCCGAAGGTGTTGAAGTGGAACTCCGTTCTGGACTCTGAGCATTTCGAGGGTACGCAGAGCTACAACGTCCTTAAAGGAATAGAAACGACTATAGGCAAGGCGTGCATCTTCTTCGACGAAGCTGGGCTTGAAAAAGTCAGTCTTTGCCCAATAGCGAAGCCGGCCTTTTGTCAGGCTGGTCATCCGCTCAACCTGCTCTTCCGAAAATGCAGCAACAAGGCTGCTTATGTCGAGCGTGGGAGCGACGTCTGAAGGGGGGCGCCTTCCGGTCATCTAAATTCGTTCTCCTGCTCGAACTAATAGCACGTCAGAATCAGGAACGGAATCCCATCTTTTGGGCCACCGCTCGAACAAGCTCGTTGATCGATAACGGTAATATGGTGACGTGCTATCCTCCTGCCATGACCGTCCCCTCCGCCTTCGTCCACGCCTCGCGCGATTTCGAGCGCTTCCTGCTCGATGCGCGCGATGAGCTCGGCCATGCCACCACGCATCAGACTTGGCAGTCGGTGCTGGCCGTGTTCGTCACCTTCCGGCGGTAAGCACAAGCGCGGGGAACCCCTCTCCCGGATGGGAGAGGGGCAGGGGTGAGGGCCTGCCGCTGATCTTTGAGCCACAACGGCTCCGTCGCGCCTTCTGCGGCAAGGGCACACCCTCATCCGGCGCTCCGCGCCACCTTCTCCCATCCGGGAGAAGGAAGGGGCGTTGTGGTTCCAGCGTATTGTTTTGATGACGACAGGGAAGGGCCTACTGCCGATCATGGAAGCGCAACGATGCCGTCGCGCCTCCTGTGGCGCCCGCAGGCCCTCATCCGGCGCTCCGTGCCACCTTCTCCCATTCGGGAGAAGGCAGAGCCGTCGTGGTTCCCACCGCCATTGAAGAGGGCGTCGTGCTTCAGTCAGACAGCGCCTGTCGGATCGCGGCGATGACCGCATCGCGATCCCAGAGCAGATCGGTGTTTCCGAAGCGGATGACCCTGAACCCGTGCCCTTCGATTTCGCGCGTTCGCGCGGCATCGTAACCCGCTTCCCAACAATGCTGGCGGCCATCGATTTCGATGATCAACTTTCGGTCGATGCAGATGAAATCGACGGTGTAGCCGAGCAGCGGCACCTGCCGGCGGAACTTCAGCCCGTCGAGTTGGCGGTTGCGCAGCAGCGACCAGAGGATGTCCTCCGGTTTGGTGGATTGCTGCCGAAGCTTTCGGGCGAACTGGCGTTGCTCGGTGGTCATTGGGAGCAGATGTTGAACGCGCTCGCGTTAGCGATCAACGGCGGTCCCTCACCCCTGCCCCTCTCCCATCCGGGAGAGGGGTCCCCGCGCGCAGCAGTCGCCACCGCGAAAACTAATCCCCGCCTCCCAAAACCGCCCCTATCCTCGGCTCACCTCATCCCGAGGGGCGGCCATCCGGAGGCATGCTGCATGGCGGGGTGAGGGCGGCGCCCTGCGGCCGGGTTTGCAACCCGGACTCGGGAGGCTGCGGGAACCGCCCTGGGGGTACTACGGCCCCTGCGCGAGGAGCCTCGCTAGGAGAGGTGGCGCGGCGGTTGCGCGGCGGCAGGCGATTGGCGACCCGTTGAGGGGAGCTGCGCGTCCTGTCCGCCCGCGATCGTCGCTCCGCCCAACGGAAGCGCGGCCCGCAGCTTTTAAGAACGCCGGCAAGCGGAGCGCCACGGGGCGTGCGGATGGTGGCTCAATCCATCCGCGCCGCATCCTGGCTCAATGGAAGCGGCCGATACCCCGCGCCTCGCGGCGCTCCGCTGCCCCTCGTTATCCACGAACGCCCGCGCGCGAGCCGGGCGACCGAAGATCTATGAGCGTTTCGCGCCCGGCGCGCGGCGGCAGGAGCAGACCATGGCGAAGCTGGATTGGCAGACGCCCGAGCAGGCGCAATGGACGGCCGATTATCACGCCGAGCGAGCGCGGCAGCACCGCCGCCTGGTGGACAGGTTCGAGATCTGGTCGTTCTGCCCGCGCAAGGGCTGCCAGCGGCAGAAGAGCTGCGGCAACGAGCGGCCGTCGCTCTGCCTGAACGCCTTCTTCGCGGCGATGCCCGAGGATGTGAAGCAATATGTCCGGCTCGTGGTTACCGCCCGGACCGGCGGCGCGAGCCCGGCCGAGGCCGATCGGATCGCCTGCGAGCGCATGATCGCGGTCGACGGCCGCACGCCCTTCGACGATCTCTAGAGCATCGGCCGCTCAGGCGGCGACGGCGAGCTGCGTGTCGAGCTTGCGGATGGCTGTGCTGAGCTCGGGCTCGTCGACGAGATCGGCGGCGTCCACGAGCTTGAACCAGTGCAGGTCGCGCTGGTGCTGCTCGGCCCAGCTGTCGAGCTGCTGCTCGACCTCGAGCAGATAGAGCTTCACCTGGCAAAGGGCGAAATGGTCGTTCATCCGCTTCCAGTAGGTGTAGCGCCCCGCCGGCTTCTCGCTGACGCGGCCGATCACGCCGGCCTCCTCATAGGCCTCCCGCGCGGCGGCGTCGCGGTCCTTGATGCCCTTCATCGGCCAGCCCTTGGGCACGATCCAGCGGCGCGTCGTCCGCGAGGTCACGAGCAGGAGTTCCGTCGAGCCGTCGGGGGCGCGGCGGATCGGCATGGCGGCGATCTGAGACCGCATCTCCCCCGTTTTCCGCTTGGCCTTCTTCATCGGCGCGTGGAGCTCCTTCCCAGGCTGCACATTCGGCCGGCTCCGAATCAATACGACAGCCGGAACGAACAAATATTGCATCGGATCGCGAAAATGGAAGAGGCGTTCTGCCAAAAACCTCGTCCGTGACGCGTTGAACACAGCGAGCCGCGGCGCAGGGGGCGGCGTCGCGGCATGGAATGTGCCCGGCGCATTTTCGAGCGAAGCGGGTTCCGGTTCGCGGGAAGACAATGCGGCAGGACAAGACGGAGCTTGTCCGTCTCCCGGAGAGGTGCGGACAGGCTCCGGCTGGAACGGATCGCCCGGCAGGGCGGCGGCGGCGCTCTCAGAGCTTCTTGCCGTCCTTGTCGAACTGCTTGAGGAAGGCGATCAGATCCGCGATTTCCTTCTCGTTCTTGATGCCGGCGAAGATCATCTTCGTGCCGGGAATCTTGGCCTTCGGGTCCTTGATGTATTCGGCGAAGGTCGCCTCGTCCCAGGTCAGGCCGGAATCCTTGTTGGCGTTCGAGTAGCTGTAGCCGGCAACCGCGCCGGAATGGCGGCCGATCAGGCCGTTGAGCTCGGGCCCGACCAGATTGCGCGCGCCCTCGCCGATCTGGTGGCAGGCGCGGCATTTGGCGAAGGCGCGCTGCCCGGCCTCGGCATCCTGCGCGGCGGCGAGGTTCGGCAGCAATGCCAGGGCGAGCAGCGGCAAGGCGAAAAGGCTGGTCGGGGCTGCGCGCATGGTCTCGTCC
>JARYGW010000334.1:0-6013 GCA_033792295.1 Allobosea sp. | reverse complement strand
CTGGTCGCGGTCGCGGCGTCGGCCGTCGTGGCGGTGCCACCGGTGATATCGGTGACGTGCTTGTCGAGCGCGATGTCTTTCAGGCTCTTGCTGGTCACAGCGGTTTCCGCCGCGGTCGCCAGCGCCGTGCCGGCCTTGGTCGGGCGGTTCTGAGCCGCGTCGGCCTGGGCCTGCTTGACCGTCGACTGCAGCGACTGCACCAGCTTGGTGATGCCGTCGATGCCCTTGGAGGCAGCCTGGATGGTCTGGATGCCGTTCGAGATGCCGTCGAGCAGGCCGGTGAGCTGGCTGGAACGGTCGTTGAGCGAGAGGGCCGTGAAGTAGTTGACCGGGTTGTCGATCGCGGAGTTGACCTTCTTGCCGGTGGCGAGGCGGTTCTGGATCACGCTCTGCTGGGCCGTGGTCTGCTGCAACGTCAACAGGTTGTTGCGGACGCCGCTGGAAAGGATCGTGTTGGCCATGTTCGTCCCCTGAACGCGCTGCTCAAGCGCGATGCAACCTGATTTCAGGAGCGATCATCAATCGTTAGGGATAATAAAAAGTTAATCGTCGGAGGGTTTTGCCTGTGGCCGTAAACGAAAGAGGCGGGGCTTGCACCCCGCCTCTTTCCTCGTTTCGGCCCATATTCTGTGGGCTTTTCCGCATTCTGCGGACGAAAGATCAGAACAGGCGCAGCACGCCCTGCTCGGCCTGGTTGGAAAGCGACAGCGCCGTCTGCGAGAGCTGCTGGCGGGTCTGCAGCGCGAGCAGGCTGGCGGCTTCCGCGTTCTGGTCGACGTTCACCAGGTTGGAGGCGCCGGTGGTCAGCACGTCCGCCATGTCCTTGGTGAAGTCCTGACGGGTCTGCGCGACCGAGAGGTTCGCGCCGAAGGTCGAGGAGAGCGACTTCAGCGAGGTCAGGGCGCCGGTGAGGGACTTGGTCGCGGCTTCGAGGTCGGCGTCGTTCTGGAAGTTGGTCTGACCGGCGAGCTGGGTGTTGCCAGCCTTGACGATGCCGAGGTTGTCGGAGGTGACGTCCGAACCCTGGATGTCGAGCTTGGTCTGGTTCTTGCCGGTCTTCTCGTTGAACTGGATCGAGAGACGGTCGCCCTTCAGCAGGTTGATGCCGTTGAAGCTCGAGTCCTTGGCGAGATCGTCGATCTTGTCGCGCAGGTCGTTGTACTGGTCGATCAGGTTGGAGCGCACCGAGGAGGTGATGCTCTGGCCCTTGATCGCGCCGGCAGCGGTGGCGTCGGCAGCGAGGAAGCCGAAGGCCGTGTTGGCGCTGCCGGTTCCGGCGGCGGTGACGGCCGCAGCGGCCGAGGTTCCGGAACCGATACCGAACTGCACGTCGTCCGAACCATTGCCCTTGACGTTGAGCTGACCCTTCTCGTCGACGAAGGCAGTGGCGACGCCCGACTTGTTGATCTCGTTGACGACGTCACGCACCGTGGCGTTGGCCGAGCTGATCGAAGCCGTATAGGTGGTGCTGCCGGCCGTGATCGAGATCGCCAGATTTGTGTCGGTGTTGGCGACACCGAGGTCACCCGAGCTGGTCGCGGTCGCGGCGTCGGCCGTCGTGGCGGTGCCACCGGTGATATCGGTGACGTGCTTGTCGAGCGCGATGTCCTTCAGGCTTTTCGAGGTCGCGACCTGCTCGGCCGCGGTCGCCAGCGCCGTGCCGGCCTTGGTCGGGCGGTTCTGGGCCGCATCCGACTGGGCCTGCTTGATGGTCGACTGCAGGGAGTTCACCAGCTTGGTGATGCCGTCGATGCCCTTGGAAGCGGCCTGGATGGTCTGGATGCCGTTCGACATGCCGTCGAGCAAGCTGGTGAGCTGGCTGGAACGGTCGTTGAGCGAAGCGGCGGTGAAGTAGTTGACCGGGTTGTCGACCGCGGTGTTGACCTTCTTGCCGGTGGCGAGGCGGTACTGGGAAGCCTGAGCCTGGGCGGCAGTCGACTGCAGCGACGAGAGCGCGTTGCGCACGCCGACGGAGAGAGAAACGGCCATTGTGATTTACCCTTCTGGTAAGATGCCTTCTGGCGTCGCAGCCGTTCTGGCTGGACCCGCCGGACACTGGCCGAGCGGCCCGTAACAAGAGGTAAATTTCCGCCGGCAAATTGTTGACGAGGCCCGCCGCACGCGAGGGTGGTTAAGAGGGATTTAATCGCGAGATCGCTGGAGGCTCGCGGGCCGGGTGACGACGGGCGCGCAAACGCAAACCGCCCGCTGGCAGGCGGGCGGGCGGCAAGCTGGCATGAATGCAAAAGGGGGCGCGGTCCCGGTGGACCGTTCAGGCCGTGCGTTCGACCCGGGGCGGCGTTTCGCCAGCTTCGCGGGTGCGGTCGGTGAGCTCGCGCGAATAGGCCCGCAATTTCAGCGTGGCTTCGTCCGGAAGCTGGAAGATCGTCTCGCCGGTTTCCCGGTTCTTCTTCTGCAGCACCAGGGCGCGCGTCCGGGGGTCGACGACGAGCTTGCGCTCGATGGTCTCATCGAGCGTCTTGCCGGCCTCGCGGCCGATCTGCTCGCGCTCGAAACTGCGCCTCTCGCCAGCCGCGCGGCTGCGGGCGTCGCGTTCCTGGGCGCGGACGTCGATATGGACGGCGTCGCCGGCCGGGGCGGATTGCACGGTCTTCTCGGGCGGAAGGTCGACGGCGACGCTGCCGGGTTGGGCAGTGACATCGGCACGGGCAACGACGGGCGCGCCAGCCGAGGTGGCCACCTTCGGGACATTGCCAAAGTCCATGTCGCACTCCTTCTGGAGTTTTCGACGGCGCCGTTGCGCCGCTTCGTCGTCGTGTTGCGGACAGGATGCACCCACCCGATCCTGACGATACTGCCCGAAATGATTGAATCCCGCGTTAGAAAATTAGGTAAATATCGAGAGTTGGCATGCAGCCGCCGGCCGCCGCGCTCGGCGGACGGGCCTCACCGCAGCGGCGGCAACGCTCAGAGCCGTCGGGATACGACCAGCGGGCCGGAATTCGGGCGGGCGAAGACGCCGGCGCCGACCGTGGCGGTCGGCCCATAGCCATTGGCCCGCATCGGCTTGTTGGCATCGACGGCGAGATCGCGGATCACGGATTCGGAGACGGCACGGGCGGTCGCCAACACGATCTGGTTGGTCTCGATCAGCCCCTGGAAGGCCTGGTGCGCTTCCTTCAGACGCTTGACCTCAGCGGGGGCGAAGCGGGCAAGCGCCACGGCATTGAGCTTCACCTGTTCGACGCCACGCATATAGATGCCGGCGAGCTCGGTCTTGCGAGCCTCGCGCGTCATCGCCTCGGGCAGGCGTCCAGCGCGTACGAGCTCGGTCTCCTCACCGACGAGATGTGCCAGCGCGGCGAGCGCTTCCAGCACCGTCTCGATCAGAGTTCGCGCATCGGTCGCGCTCGAGACGCGAGGCCGTTCGTCGAGGATCCGTCCTGCCGCCGACATCCTCAAGCTCCCGTCGAGGCCTGCGCCTGCAGGCTCAGCATCTCGCGCAGGATCTGGTCGGAGACGCCAATGCCGCCGGCCTTCTGAACCTGCTTGGCATATGCCTGCGTGAGCTGGGAGCGCCAGACGTCACCGCCGGTACCGTTGTCGCCGAGGGGACCTTCCGAGCCCATGTTGGTGAACATGTGCTGGGTCATCTGCTCGAGGAACATCGACTCGAAATCATCGGCCTGCTTCTTGGCCTTCGCCTTGGCGGGGTCGAGCGCGTTGGCGATGCCATCGACGACCTTGCCGGCGACGCCGAGCGCGAGATTGGCGGCGGGGAGGGCGAGAGCGGCAGTCATCACATCACCTCGATTTCGGCCTGCAGCGCGCCCGCCGACTTGATGGCCTGGAGGATGGAAATCAGATCTCGCGGGCCGATGCCGAGTGCGTTCAGCCCGTCGACAAGCTCGGCCAGCGTCACGCTTTCCTTGACCAGGGCGAGCTTGTTGCCGCCCTCGGTGTCGACCTTGACGCTGGTGCGTGGCGTCACGACCGTCTGGCCGCGGCCGAAGGGCTCCGGTTGCGAGACCTGCGGCTGTTCGCTGATCGTGACGGTGAGGTTGCCCTGTGCCACGGCGACGGTGGAGACGCGCACATCCTTACCCATCACGATGATGCCGGAGCGCTCGTCGATGACGACGCGGGCGCCCTGGTCGGGCTCAACGCGCAGCTGCTCGATATCGGTCAGCAGCTTGATCATGTTGCCCTTGAAGCGGGCCGGAATCTGGAGGACCACCGTCGAGGGGTCGGTCGGCTCGGCGGAATCGCCGCCGATGAAGTCGTTGATCGCGGCGGCGACACGGCGCGCCGTGGTCAGGTCCGGGTTGCGCAGCGAGAGGCGCAGCGTGCTGAGCTTGTTGAGCGCGAAGTCGATCTCGCGCTCGACGACGCCGCCATTGGCGATGCGGCCGACCGTCGGCACGCCGCGGGTGATCTTGCTGGCCTCGCCCTCGGCGGAGAAGCCGGAGATCGCGACAGGCCCCTGGGAGACGGCATAGACTTCGCCATCGGCGCCGAGCAGCGGCGTCACCAGCAACGTACCGCCCTGGAGCGACTTGGAATCGCCCATCGCCGAGACGGTGACGTCGACGCGGGTGCCCTGTGTCGCGAAGGGCGGCAGGTTGGCGGTGACCATCACGGCGGCGACGTTGGCGGTGCGCATGTTGGCGCCGCGGGTGTTGACGCCGAGCCGCTCCAGCATCGCCTGCAGTGACTGCTTGGTGAAGGGCGTGTTGTTGAGCGTGTCACCGGTGCCGTTGAGGCCGACGACGATGCCGTAGCCGAGGAGCTGGTTGCTGCGCACGCCTTCGACGGAGGCCAGATCCTTGATGCGGGAGAGTGCGAAGGCAGGCTGCGCCGGCAGGCTGAGGCCGAGCGCGAGCAGGCCGATCAGCGGCCGCATCAGCGATCTCAGGGCAGGCAGGCGAAACATGGGGCTTCCGATGCTCGTGATCTGAATCTCCCGCCGGCCTTGCGAGCGCCGTGCCAAATCGGTGAAAATAGAAACTCCTTGTTTATCAGTAGTTTGAGGGGATTTCGTCTTCTGGGGGCTGCGAGGCTGAACCTGCCGATCCTGCCGGGGCGGCAGTTTCTGCCGGGTGGTTTACCGGCTGTTAACCTTGCGGGGCCAAGCTTTCGTTAACGATTTGAGTTCGCGCATCGGGCGGCCCAAAGACCGGCTTATCCCGCGATCCGATGCTCCAGTGAGGCCGCCATGATCAGGATCGACCAGCGCGCGCCCGTCTCCGGCGCTGCCCCGGCCAGTTCCGCGAAGCGTGCGGGCGGTTCGTCCTTCACGCTCCCGACGGCCGATAGCGAGGCGCCGGTTCGCAGTTCCGGTGTCGCCGCTTCCGGCCCGCTCGATACGCTTCTGGCCGTGCAGGCCGATGGGGACCAGCAGGAGCGCAAGCGCCGGCAGGCGCGCCGAGGGCATGATCTGCTCGACGGTCTCGACCGGTTGAAGGCAGCATTGCTCGCTGGCAGGGTGCTGCCCTCGGAGCTGGAGCGTATCCGGCACGCGTTGGCGCTGCGGCGTGAGACGACCGATGATCCGCGCCTCGACGAGGTGCTGGCCCATATCGAGCTGCGCGCGGCGGTGGAGCTGGCAAAGCTGGGGCGCTGACACGCCTCGCACCGATGATTTTGCGGAAGCCCGTCATTCCGGTGCTTCGCGAGCGAAGTGCCCGGGACCCATGAACACGGCCGGAGAGGAAGGGGGCGGCGTTCGCCGTAACCCCTGCCTTCAGATCCGGTGTTCATGGCTTCCGGGCTCAGGCCTGAGGCCTGCCCCGGAATGACGGGGTGGTTCCGGGCAGATATGCGCCGTCACCGAATGAACTGATCCACATACTCCGCGCCGAGGCCGTTCTGGGCGTAATGCGCCCGGCATTTGTCGATGCGGGTGAAGACGTCGTCGTAGCCGAGGCATTTGCCGTCCGGATCGACATAGATCATCGCGCCGTTGACCTGGAACATGGTGATCATCTCCTCGACATCGGGGTCGACGACCAGCGTATGCGTCTCGCCCGGTGCCTCGTAGACATAGGCGCCT
>JARYGW010000333.1:4653-6043 GCA_033792295.1 Allobosea sp. | reverse complement strand
GTCGGGCTTAATGATCTGCATGACGAGCCGCGCCGTCGTCGACTTGCCGCAGCCGGATTCGCCGACGATACCGCGTGTCTCACCCTTCGCGACGCTGAAATCGACGCCGTCGACGGCGCGCACCACGCCGGTCTTCGCCTGGCCGAAGAGCCCGCCCCTGCCGCCGAAATGCTTGGCGAGCCCGCGCACCTCCAGCAGCGGCGTACCGGCCCCGCCGCGATCCCGGCCCTCGACCTCCGGCGGAGCACCGATGATCATTGCCGCACCTCCATGGCGCCGCGCAGCCCGTCCGAGAACAGGTTGAACGAGATCGAGGTGATGAAGATCATCGCCCCCGGCAGCGCCGCAACCAGCGGCTGGCTATAGATCGCAGTGCGCAGCGTATTGAGCATCAGCCCCCATTCCGGCTCCGGCGGCTTCACGCCGAGCCCGAGGAAAGACAAACCCGAGGACAGGATCATCGAGACGCTGATCAGGCTGGTCGCGTAGACGAAGATCGGGCCGAGCACGTTGCCGAGGATATGAACCCTGACAATGGTCAGCGCGCTCGCACCGGAGATGCGGGCGGCCTCGACGAAGTCGCGGTTGCGCGTCTGCGTCGTCACCGCCTCGGCGATGCGGGCGATCTGCGGTACGAAGACAACTGTGAGCGAGACGATCGAGTTCAGGATACCGGCCCCCAGCGCACCCGAGAGCGCGATGGCGAGCAGCACCGAGGGGAAAGCGAAGAACACGTCGATGACGCGCATCACCACCGTGTTGACCCAGCCGCCGATATAGGCCGCGAAGATGCCGATGCCCGAGCCGATGACGAAGGCCAGGATCACCGGCGTCACGCCCATGAACAGCGAGAGCCGGCCCGCGTACATCAGCCTCGTCAGCATGTCGCGGCCGAGTTCGTCAGAGCCGAGCGGGAAGCCCGGAGTTCCGACCGGCCTGAGCCGTCGTGCCATTGAGCCACGGAACGGGTCGGCCGGCGCCAGATAGGGCGCGAGGATGGCAGCGAGCACGATCAGCAGGATAACGACGAGCGCGCCCATCGCGACAGGGTCGCGGCGCAGGCGCCGCATGACGCTCGCCCAATAGCCCTCGCTGCGCTCGGCCGGCGGGGTCGCGATGGCGGAGAGGTCGACGGCGGTCATCTCAACCTCTCTGGATGCGCGGATCGAGCGTCGACTGCAGCACGTCGACGATGAGATTGAGGCCGACGAAGAACAGCGCCAGCACAAGGATCGTGCCCTGCAGCAGCGGCAGGTCGCGTTGGAAGATCGCCGTATTGAGCAGAAAGCCGGTGCCCGGCCAGGCGAAGACGGTCTCGATCAGGATCGAGCCACCAAGCAGATAACCGAGCTGGAGGCCCATTACCGCCAGCGCTGTCGGCGCGGCGTTG
>JARYGW010000333.1:0-4622 GCA_033792295.1 Allobosea sp. | reverse complement strand
CATGCTTGAACACCGCCCATTCCCCCATGCCCTTGGCCCGCAGCGCCTGGACGAATTCCTGCGAGAGGATGTCGGAGACGAGCGCCCTCACCGTTCGGGAGATGATACCCATCGGGATCGCCGACATCGTGATCGCCGGCAGGATGATGTAACGGATATGCTCCCAGTCGAAGGTCCAGGCGACCGAGCCGCCGGGCCCGGCGCCGGTTGAGGGTAGCCAGCCCAGCAGCGCCGAGAACACGATCACCATCACCATGCCGAGCCAGTAATGCGGCACGCTGACGCCGAGGATCGAGACGAGCGAGGCGAGCCGGTCGAGCAGACTGCCGCGAAAATAGCCGGCGACGAAGCCGAAGAAGGTGCCGAAGCCGAAGCCGATCAGCGTCGCCAGCGCCGCCAGGATCAGCGAGTTGCCGACGGCGCGGCCTACCTCGCTCGCAACCGGCCGGCCACTCGCGATTGAGACACCGAGATCGCCATGCAGCACTTTGAACAGCCAGATGCCATATTGCACCGGCAGCGGCTTGTCGAAGCCGTAGGCGGCGCGCATCTGCGCCTGCTGCTCGGCCGTGGCATCGATCGGCATGATCGCCGTGAGCGGGTCACCCGGCGCCAGATGCACCAGCATGAAGCAGACGATGCTGACGCCGAAGGCCACCGGGAGCACATAGAGCAGACGCTTCAGGGCATAGAGCAGCAAGGGCGGTCTCCGGACGGAAGACGCGAGCGGCCGAAACCGCCCGTGTTTGGCAGCCTCACTTGTCCATGGTGATCGGCGAGAAATCCTGGAACCAGTTCTGCGCCTGGACGAAGCCCTTCACCTTGGCGGTCATCGCGCGCGGGTTGACGTCATGCGTCACCATCAGGAAGAGCGCGTCGTCGACATATTTCTCATGAATCTTCTGCAGGATCGCTGTTTGCCCCTTCGGATCGAAGGTCGAGCGCACCTGGTCGAACAGCTTGTCCATCTCCGGATCGCAGTAATAGCCCCAGTTGGTGCCCGCCGGTGGCGCGAGATTGCACTGGAGATGACGGATGAAGCCCGTGAAAGGATCCTGGATGAAATAGGTGTAGTTCATCCCCGTCGCGCCGCGCGCGCTCGGATCCTTCGCGCCGGCGCGCCAGATGTTGATGAGCTGGTTCCACTCCACCACCTCGAACTCGACCTTGATGCCGACATCAGCAAGGTTCTGCTGCACGAACTCGTTCATCGGCAGCGGCTGCATCTGGCCGGAGCCCGAAGGCGAGATCAGGATCTTGGTGACGAGCGGTTTCTCCGGCGTATAGCCGGCTTCCTTCATCAGCTTCCTGGCCTCGTCGGGCTTGTATTCGAGCTTGAAGCTCGGCTTGCCGAACCACTGATGCCCAGGCGGATAGAAGCCCTCGGCCGGGATCATCAACCCGGAGAGCAGCTCCTTCATGCCTTCGCGGTCGATGGCGAGGTTCGCCGCCTTGCGGATGCGGATGTCGTTCCAGGGCGAGCCCTCGATACGCGAGAGGTGCCAGGTCCAGTTGTGCGGATAGGCGTTGGTGACGATCTTGAAGCCGGCCGCCGTCAGCGACTGAACGGCGTCGGGTGCCGGCGCCTCGATCCAGTCGACTTGACCGGAGCGCAGCGCGGCGACGCGGGCATTGGCCTCCGGCAGTGGGATCAGGATCATCTTGTCGAGCTTGGGCACGCGCGCCTTGTCCCAGTAATCCGGGTTAGGCACCAGCTCGGCGCGCTCGCGCGGCACGAAGCCGGTCAGCTTCCACGGGCCGGTGCCGGAGGGCGACTTGGCGACGTTGTCCCAGTTCTTGCCCTGTTTCTCCCAGTTCGCCGGCGAGGACATCAGGATCCAAGCGATCTGGTAGGGCAGAGTCGCATCCGGCGTCCTGGTCGTGATCTCCAGAGTCAGCGGATCGACGGCGCGGTAGCTCGCGACGGCCGGGATACGCGACTTGCCCTGCGCCGACTGGCGCTGGTCAAATTGCGGTGCGTCGTTCTTCAAGAGCTTGTCGAAGTTCCAGACCACGGATTCGGCGGTGAAGTCCGAGCCATCATGGAATTTGACGCCGGGGCGAAGCTTGAAAATCCATTTCGTCTTGGTGCCGTCGGCCGGATCGAGCCCCCAGCTCAGCGCCAGCCCGGGTACGAGGTCGGAGGGCTTGGTTGCGCTCGACAGGTCCCAGTTGATCAGCGCGTCATAGACCGTATAGCCCATGAAGCGCTGTCCCTCCCCGCCGTTGTCGGTCTGCCCGGTGGTGAGCGGGATGTCCGAGGCCGTCATGCCGATGCGCAAGGTGCCTTGGGCCCAGGCCGCGCCGGCCAAGCCTTGAACAACGGCAATCGCGCAGGCGGTTCTGATGGCAAATGAACGCATGGACCCCTCCAGATGTCGTCGATCGAGAGGGAGCAAGCTCCGTGCCATGCTTGGAACGATTATAGCGTCCGACTAGAAGGCAGAATTCCTGCATCGGAAGAATTCGGCTGAATAACAATGGCTTGGATCCATCCAGGCGCAGTTGCGGCCTCTGTTGGCAGCTTAGGAGGGCTCAATGGCGAAGACCCCGACCATATCGAACGAGACCGGCCTGCGGCGGTCCAGGGCGAGGCTGCCTTCAAGCTCGCGGATATGCTCCCGCATCAGTGCTACCGCCGGCTCGACCTTGCCCTCGCGGCAGAGATTGACGAGATCGTCGTGATGGTCATGCCAGCCGGAAAGCCCGTCGCGATTCTCGAATAGGTTGAGCACGAGGCTCGTGCGCGCCACCAGCAGCCGCACCTGCTGGGCCAGGATGCGGTTGCCGGAGAGCTCGGCCATCAGCCTGTGGAACCCGCCGGAGAGATGAATCGCCTCGCGAATGCGCCCCTCCTCTCGCAGGCGCCGTTCCTGCGCGAGATTGTCGGAAAGCCGGGCGATGGCCGCGGGATCGGCGGCACGGGCGACCGCCTCGGTCGTGCCGCCCTCGATCGCTATCCGCGCCGCAAATATCTCGCGCACCTCATCGGCATCTGGCGCTGCCACGAAGGTCCCGCGATTAGCGAAAGCGACCAGCAACCCTTCCCAGGCGAGCCGCTGCAAGGCGGCGCCGACGACGCGGCGGCCGACCCCGAAGGTCTCGACCAGTGCGAACTCGGTCAGCTTCGTCCCTGGCAGCAGGCGCTGGTCGACGATGGCCGTGAAGAGATGGCCATAGACGTCCTCGGCCGATCTGACCTCCGGCCGGTTGCGCGCATTCATCCTGCCAACGAGACGGGGCTGTTGTGCTGACAAATGCGGCGCTCCGGCGGCCAGATTGAGCACGGGATTGCGCGCAATCCTGCTAACCCATTGATCCTGTGTCACCCCGGGCTTGGCAAGCAGGTTGCACTGGAAAATGCGTCTCATGGAGGATTTCCCGTGCCTCGCACTTCGCTCACTCGCCGTTCGCTGCTTCAGGCCGGCCTCGCGTCTCCCTTCGTTCTGCGTACTGCGGGCAGTTCCGCCGCGGCGCCCGTCGACATCAAATTCTCGTTTTCGGCGCCCTATGACGGTTCCAACGCCGCCTTTTTCATGGCCGACCAGAATGGCTGGTACAAGGAAGCGGGGCTGAACTGCCAATTCGACCCCTCCGGCGGCGCCGGGGAGGTCGCGACTCGCGTCGGCTCCGGCGTCTACGATCTCGGCATTGCCGACATCAATGTCGTCGCGGAGTTCAATGCCAAGAACCCGGACGCCAAAGTCCGGGAGGTCTACATGCTGTATTATCGCAGCCCCCTCTGCGCCATCGCCTCGGCCAAGTCCGGCATCACGAAGCCGGCCGAGCTTGCCGGCCGCAAGATAGGCGCCGCGGTCACCGACGGCGCCTACCGGCTCTTCCCCGCCTATTGCAAGGCAGCCGGCATCGACGCTTCTGCTGTGAAATGGGATATGGTCGGCCTGCAGCTGCGTGAGGCCGTGCTGGCGCGGGGCGATGTAGAGGCCATCCTCGGCTTCGACTCGACCATGTATTTCGGTCTGCGCAAGGCCGGGCTGAAGCTCGAGGACCTTCGCTTCCTCTATTACTCCGACGCCGGGATGGACCTCTACAGCAACGGCATCGTCGTCTCGAACAAGATGCGCACCGGCAATCCTGAAGCCGTCAAGCGCTTCGTCGAGGTCACCGCCCGCGCCTGGCAGGCTGCGATCGCCGATCCCAAGGCGGCCATCGCCGCTCTCATCAAGGCGGCGCCGCTTCTCAATGCCGATCTGGAGGAAGAGAAGCTGCGCTGGCTCATCAAGAACCAGCTCGTTACCGACGAATCCAGGGCCGACGGCTCCGGCGGCGTCAAGACGGACCGGCTCGTGCGCGGGCTGGAGAGCATCTCGGCGACGCTGGGCTTCCCGGCGCCGAAGCCCGACGAGATCTTCGACGCTTCGTTCATGCCGCCCGCGGGCGTCCGGAAGATCCCGCTGTGATATTCGACCTCGTGATCCGCGGCGGCACCATCGCCACCGCGGCCGATGTGACGCGCGCAGATCTCGGCATCCGCGACGGCCGGATCGTCGCCGTTGCAGAGCGGCTCGGTCCCGGCGAGCGCACCATCGATGCCGGCGGCAAGCTGGTATTGCCCGGCGGCATCGACGCCCATTGCCATCTCGACCAGCCGCAAGCGCCAG
>JARYGW010000332.1:0-6047 GCA_033792295.1 Allobosea sp. | reverse complement strand
GACGCTGATCAACGCCGACACCAACGAGCTGATGCACAATATCGACTTCCATTCGTCGACAGGTGCGCTCGGCGGCGGAGCGCTGACCGAGATCAACCCCGGAGAGCGGGCCGTGCTGCGCTGGAAGGCCACCCGGCCAGGCGTGTTCGTCTATCACTGCGCCCCTCCCGGCATGGTGCCCTGGCACGTCACTGCCGGCATGAACGGCGCCATCATGGTACTGCCGCGCGACGGGCTGAAGGATCAGCAGGGCAAGCCGCTGAAATACGACAAGATCTATTATGTCGGCGAGCAGGACTTCTACGTCCCGCGCGACGAGAACGGCAACTTCAAGCGCTATGCCAGCCCCGGTGAAGCCCATGAGGACGTGATCAAGGCGATGCGGACGCTGACCCCGAGCCACGTCGTCTTCAACGGCAAGGTCGGCGGGCTGACCGGCAAGAACGCCATGACCGCCAAGGTCGGCGAGACCGTGCTGATCGTCCATTCGCAGGCTAACCGCGACACGCGGCCTCACCTGATCGGCGGCCATGGCGACTATGTCTGGGCCACCGGCAAGTTCCGCAATCCGCCGGAACGTGACCTGGAAACCTGGTTCATCCCGGGGGGCTGTGCGGGCGCGGCGCTCTACACCTTCCTGCAGCCGGGCATCTACGCCTACGTCAACCACAACCTGATCGAGGCCTTCGAGCTCGGTGCCGCCGGCCACTTCAAGGTCGAAGGCGAGTGGAATAACGACCTGATGCAGCAGATCATGGCCCCAGCCGGCATCTGACCGTCCATCACCTCCCCGCCCTCCGGCGGGGAGGTCCCCCTTCCCGACAGGGAGTTCCCATCATGGCCACGACGCTGCGCCTCGCGCTGCCGGGGCTGACGACCTCGCTCGGGCTCCTGTTCATGGCGGGAGCCGCCGCACTCCTGCTGGCCGCTCCGCCTGCACGCCGACCCGCCACCCCCGCCCTGCCCCTGCCTCAGACGGCCCTCGTGCCGGCCACGGCGCTGCTCCATCGCCTCGACGGCGAATACAGCCGCGCCGGCCAGCCGGTCGATGCGCCGCGCGTGACGATCCCGATGCGCGAGATTGAGATCATGCGCTATCAGGTCACCGCCGCCGACTATGCGCGCTGTGTCGCCGAAGGCGCCTGCAGACGCCTCGACAAGCCGGCCCCGCGCGGTGACCTGCCGGTGACCGGTGTCAGCCACAGCGACGCCGCCGACTACGCCGTCTGGCTTTCGCGCGAGACCGGCGCGGCCTGGCGCCTGCCGAGCGACCGCGAATGGGCGCAGGCCGCCGGCTCCCGCTTCGTCGACGATGCACGCGGCCTCGACCTCGAGGGCGCCAATCCGGCCCGACGCTGGCTCGCCGATTACGACCGCGAAGCCAACCGCAAGGCAGCGAGCGATCCCATGCCACGGCCGATCGGCAGCTTCGGCACGAACGAGCATGGCGTCAGCGACATCGCCGGCAATGTCTGGGAATGGACGCAGAGTTGCCTGCGCCGCGTCTCGCTCGATGCAGGCGGGCGCACCGTCAGGGAAACGACCAATTGCGGCATCTATGTTGTTGAAGGCCAGCACCGCGCGATGATGACCTTCTTCATCCGCAATCCGAAGAACGGCGGCTGTTCGGTCGGCACTCCGCCTGACAATCTCGGCTTCCGCCTCGTGCGTTCACGGAGCTGGCGCGACCGGTTGCCAGTGAATCTCCGCCGAATGTTGCCGGCATGAACGCCAGCGTCGACAGCCGCAGCCTCAGTGGCGCCCGGCCGGCATCCGAAGGCGGCATGGAGCTTCTGCTCTGGATCCTCGTCTGGAGCGAGCTCGTCGTCTTCGGAGCGCTGCTCGGTGCCTTCCTGCTCTTCAGCGCGCTCGATCCGCCGTCCCTGGTGACGCTGCGCCGAGCCCTGGACCTGAACCTCGCCGGTATCGCGACGGCCGTGCTGCTGACCAGCGGCTTCTTCGCGGCCTGCGCCGCCTTGGGCCGTCATCCGCGTCACAACCTCGTTGCAGCCGCGCTCGGTGGCTTTGCCTTCTGCGGGCTGAAGATCGCAGCCTTCGTCCACGAACTGCCGACGCTCGCGGCGACGGAGGGGCGGCTCGCCGAGCTCTACCCGCTCATCGTCGGCTTCCATTTCGCGCATGTGCTGTTCGTCGCCGGCCTGCTGCTGCTCGTCGCCTGGCGGCCAGTGCCGCGCCATGTCGCCACTGTCGCGACCCTCTGGCACCTGATCGACCTGGTCTGGCTGCTGATCCTTCCCGTCATCTATCTGGGCTGATACGCTGACTTTCCGCCGACTGCCGCTCCCCGTCGTCCTTGCCGCCCTGCTCGTTGCGACGGGGTTGAGCCTGCTTGCGGCCTTTCATCTTCCCCCCGGATTGCGCGGGTCCGCTATCGCCGTGCTGAGCCTGGCAAAGGTTGTCCTCGTGGTGCTGGGCTTCATGCGGCTGCAGCGAGAGAGCCGTGCGCTGGCCGGAGCGCTCATCGGCTACGCCGGGCTCATCTGCCTGTTGGCCGGCGTCAGAATCGCCCTCGCTTGGGTATCGTGACGCACTTGAAGGGCTGGCGCGATTGCGGTCTTATTTCGCGGCCCGCGTCAGCCCGGCCGACCGCGGGCACCGATCGGATCCGCCGCAGGGAAGGCAGCAGCATCGTGGCCATGGATCGCAGCGTGCTGCGCAGCATACCGCTCTTCGCGGCGATGAGCGACGCCCAGCTCGACCGCATGACGGCACAGGCGAGCACGCGCCGGATTCCCCAGGGCGAGACGGTCTTCGAGCAGGGCGACCAGGCGCAGGTGTTCTACCTGCTGCTGCACGGCCGGCTGAAGGTGACGCAGGTGACGCGCGACGGCCAGCAGATCATCGTGCGCGTCGTCCATCCCGGCGATCTTTTCGGCTTCACGCGCGCGCTCGGCCGCAGCGACTATCCCGGCACGTCGACGGCGGCGGTCGACAGCCTCGTCGCCGCCTGGCCGACCGCGTCCTGGGACGGCTTCGTCGCGGATAATCCGCATCTGGCGATGAACGCCATCCGCACGATCGGGCAGCGCCTCGACGAGGCCCATACCCGCATCCGCGAAATGTCGACCGAGGAGGTCGAGCGCCGCGTGGCTCATGCCGTGCTGCGGCTGGTGGAACGGGCCGGCAGGCATGACGGGGCCGGCCTGCGCGTCGACTTTCCGATCTCGCGGCGCGACATCGCCGAGATGACCGGCACGACCCTGCACACCGTCTCCCGCATCCTCAGCGCCTGGGAGGCGCAGGGGCTGGTCGAAGGCGGTCGGCAGAAGCTCGTGGTGCGCGACAGGGTCGGGCTGTCACGCCTGGCCGAGAATGTCGAATAACTCCGATATGTGTGCGACTCAGGCGGCGCCGGAGGTGGGAGCGGCCTTGCCGCTCAAGCGCGAGCCGGTCAGCGCCGGCCAATAGGCCAGCGCAAAGACGATGAAGGCCAGCGACCAGCTCAAGCCCGCGACGTGCAACAGCCCGGCCGGACCATGCCCGAGCGCCGAGCAGATCCGCGCGACGCTGCCGACCACGACAAGAACGTAGCAGGCCTGCGTCGCGGCTGTCGCCGTCAGCGGGCGGCCGGTATGCCCGAGGCTGGCGCGCGACATCACCGCCAGCGTCATGGTCCCGAAGGCTCCGGCCGTCCAGGCGTGGATGCCGGCACCTGGCGCGATCAGGCCGAAGCTCGCCAGCGCCGTCAGGCCGAAGCCGAGCGGCATGAACAGATAGGCGACATGGAGGATGATCAGCAGCGGATTGCGCCAGCAGCGCTCGCCCGCCCAGCGGGCCAGCCTGATGAGATGGAGCACAGCCAGGACAGCGAGAGCGATAGCGGTCGCGAACATCTCCGGCACCGCGACCCAGAGGCCGAGCGCGACCACGCTGCCGGCCAGCACGATCTTGTCGTAACCGCCGAACGGCACCGGCAGCCGGCCCTTACGCGGCGCCAGCCAGTTGCGCGTGAAGCTGGGCACGATGCGCCCCGCGATCAGCATGACCAGCATCAGCACCACGGCAATGGCGAAACGGCGGGAGAACTCGGTGCTTCCCGTCAGGCCCGCTTCGAGATGGAAGGCCAGGTTGGCCACGAGTAGCAGGGCGACGAGGACGACGACCTTGAGATTGCGCCAGTTGCGCCCGGCGACGATCTCGCGCGCAGCAGCCGCGGCGAGCAGCAGGAGGAAGAGAGCATCGATCGCCATAGCGAGGCGCCAACCGATCAGCGCCGAGGCCGTGACCGCAACCCGCCCGGCGAGCCAGGAGAGGACGAGCCCCAGGAGCGGCATGCCCTGAACCGGCAGCCGACCGGTCCAGTTGGGGATCGCGGTCAGCAGAAAGCCGCCGATGGCGGCGACCTGATAACCGAACAGCATTTCATGAATGTGCCAGTCGATCGGCGCGAAGGCGGTCGGCACGGTGAGATGGCCGGAGACGAAAGGCAGCCAGACCAGGATCGTCAGCCCGGCCTGCAGCGCAGCCAGCAGGAACAGCGGCCTGAATCCATAGGACAGCACGGCAGGGCCGTCATAGGCTCGCAGCCTCGGAATGGGCGCCATGGTCGACCTCCTGACGCAAGCGGGCGCGGCTGGCTGCCGCGCCCATGATTTTCGGGGATGATCGCAACCGGCTCACTTCGCCTTGGCCAGGAGATCGGCGAGGACCTGCTTGGCCTTGCCCGGCGTCTTGGCCGCCGCCGCCGTGGCAGCGTCGACATTGCCTGGTTCGCCGACCACGACCAGCGCCACCATACCCATGCCGTAATGCGGCTTGCAGTGAACGCCGTAGACGCCGTTCTCCTTGAAGGTGACGTCGATCTGCTCGTTCATCTTGCCAGCGAAGGGCGCCGCGCCTTCCGGCAGCATTCCGGGAATGCTCTCGGCATTGTGGCTCTTGTCGGTGGGAACGAACTTGACGGTATCCCCCGGCGCGATCTTCACCAGCGCCGGCTCGAACACCATGACGCCTGCCGCGCCCTTGTTGAGCATCTTGACCTCGACTTCGGCGGCATTGGCGCCGGCGACGGCCAGGGCCATGAGCCCGCCGAGCAGAATCGTCCTGAACATCTGTCTTCTCCATCGTGGCAGCGGGCTCATCAGCCTCTCGCTGCATCGCAACATTAGCGGGCCCGGGCCGGCCCAGGTTGCGAAAGCGCAAACACGTGCCGCATCGCGGCGAGCCCAGCCGCTCCGGGATCAGAGCGCGCGCAGTGAGGCCGCGCCTGCTTCGGCACTGCTTGCGATCTCGACAAAAAGCAGCGCCATCTCCTCGAAAACGCTACGGTCGCTCTCCGCCTCGGTGAGCGAGTCGAGCTCAGACAGGAACGAAAGCAACGCGGCGATCCGTTCCTTGTGATCGCGCGCCGAGGTCAACCAACCCCGCGCCTGCCGACGACGCTCCAGCCGGTCGAAGCGATCGAGAGCCCCATCGAGCGTCTCCCGGCATGCGCAGTCCAGGTCCTCCGGACGCAACACCCTACGCAGCCGGCCGATCAGCTCGCTCGCCGGCGTGGCCGGAACGCCTCGCGCGGTGGCATGGGGCCCTCGCTTATCCTGTCCGCCGTTCATGACCCGCTCTCTTCCCTTCGGATCGGTTCAATGCAGTTCGCCGCGCCCGCCGGCGCCCGCTCCGATGCGCAGATGGCCGGGCGCACCATGCAGGAAGCCGTTGGCCAGTGGCACGCCAGGATAGACCGCTCCAAGGCGGCTCTCAGCCTCCTCCGGATCGAGCCGTTCATCGGCGACGTCCCGGAACAGCTGCACGACCGCGACCATGTCGCAGTCCTGCGGCGAAAGCCTGAGCGAGGCGACCCCGGCCGTGCGCAGCGCTGGAATGTCCCGCAGCAGGCTGGCCGAACCATGCGACAGGGTCTGCACACCATTCACCGAGAGGAACCCGGCACCGTCGAGCGTCTTGACCGGCATGCCATCGGGATCCTGTTCGCAGACGAAGCGGCAATTGTCTTTGGTCAGCTTGTGGGCGCGGGCGTGGTAGCAGCGCGCCGAGATCGCCAGCGGCACCTTGCCGAAGGCGAAGACCTC
>JARYGW010000331.1:0-6072 GCA_033792295.1 Allobosea sp. | reverse complement strand
GATCGTTAATCCTCGGACCAACCGCGAGATCGTGTTCGAGAGCACGCTCGAGCGCGACCTGGCCTACATTCTTCCGAACCTTCCGACGGTTGTCGGGGTGCGTGATCAGGTTGGTCCGGTCGAGTACGTCGACGAGGACGGCGTGGTCCACAAGCACACATTCGATTTCGTCGCGGATCACGAGGACGGAACGAGCACGGCGATCGCCGTCAAGCCCGCGCACCGTGTCGGCCCCAGCGGACTCGACAAGACCCTGGAGCTGATCGGCGATCAGCAGCCCGGGTTCGCGGATCGGTTCGTGGTGCGCACCGGTGATCACATCACCCGGGATCGCGCCGCCAATGCCCGTCTTCTGCATCGGGCGCTGCGCGGTCGGAACGAGGACGACATCGCCGAAGTCCTGGCGGTGACGAACACGATGCACGGATCGGCGGCCATCACCGCGATCCTCGCTAACTCTCGCAGCTTCGGTCGCGGCTTCATGGCCGTGCTTTGCCTGATTGCCGATGGCGTTCTCGAACACGTCAGCAAGGGACCGATCTCGATCAACAGCCTCGTGCGCGTTCGCCGCATGGCCGCAACCCACCGCTGAAGGAGGATCGTCATGAAGAATGCCCTCAGTTCCCCGACCACCCACCTCGACCCGAACTCCGGCGCCGCTCGGCGCTGGAGGTTGGAAGCGCACGACAAGGCCACGATCGACCGTGAGGTCGACTATGTGCCGGTCTCGGATGACGAATCCGGTCACGTCCTGCGCCGCGTTGACAATCCGAACCTCTGCGAATCCTTCACCCACGAGGACTTCGAGGCCCTGCGCCGCGAGGGCCGCCTGAGCATCAGCCGCGGATTCTACCTCGCGACCAAGGCCAAGCTTCGCTTGCCCGAGACCGGAACTCGCATCACCGATCTCAGGACCGACGATCAGATCAAGGTGCTTTGGCAGAAATCGATCTGCGACCAGTTCCTTCGTATGGAGGCAGAGCGCACGGCGTCTCGTTCCGACGAGTCGACGAAGGCGGCGATCAACAAGATCGTCGCCGAACTCCTTGCCGTTCACTTCGCCACAGGTCGTTGCGGAAGCGCGGACGTCACCGTGAAGCGCCCGCCCAGTCCGAGGACCTTGCGCCGTTGGCTGCGTCGCTACGAGGCTTGCGGCTACAACGCCATGGCCCTGATCGACGGCTATCACCGTTGCGGCGACCGCATCTCGGCGCGCTTCGGCGGCGTGGAGCGGCGGGCGATGGACAAGTTTGCCAAGCGGTACGCCAGCAACCGCAAGCCTACCAAAGCGAGCCTGCTCCAGAACCTCCATATCTTCCTTGGGAAGTTGAACGTGCGCCGTTTGGAGCGCGGCATGCGCCCGTTGGCCAAGCCGAGCCGCAAGGCATTCGAGCACGTCATCAACCAGCTTGATCCGTGGTTTGTCGAAGCTGGCCGGACGTCCGTCGAGGCTGCCCGCAAGAAGTTCTATATCGTCCGCGGCGGCTTGGAGGTGACGCGCCCCTTCGAACGTCTCGAGTTGGACGGCAACAGGATTCCGCTTCAGGCGATCCTGGTTGACGCGGGCATCTGGGAAACCCTCACGCCCAAACAGAAGATCGACATCGGTCGAGGCCGTTACTGGCTCTCCGTCGCCATCGATGCCGCCACGCGTTGCTGTGTCGCGGCACTGCTCGTCGAGTCCCTTTCGGCAGCCTCGGCCGTCGCAACCCTCGAGATGGCGGTCAACGACAAGTCCGCGTACGCATCGGCGGCCGGCTGCCAGTCGCCCTGGGACATGTACGGAAACCTCGAAACGGCAAGCCAGGATTCCGGCTCGGAGTTCCTCGCGCACGAGTACAATGCAGCGGTCACTGATCTCGGAGCCGAAGTGTTCTTCCCGCCGGCGGGCATGCCTCAGATGCGTGGTCGCAACGAGAGGTTCTTTCGCACGCTGAACAAGGGTCTCTTTTCGCGCATCGACGGCCAGACCTTCGAGAACGTGGTCGCGAAGGGCGACTACGACGCCGAGGCCCGCGCGGTGCTGGATGTCGCAGAGATCGGCCGGATGATCGTGCGGTGGATCGTCGACGTCTATCACAACACGCCCCACAGCGGTCTCGGCGGCCGGACGCCGCGCAATGAGTGGCTGCGTCTCTCCAAGTTGTATCCCGTCCTGCCGCCCCCGGATGCCGACGTTAACCGCCACATCTTCGGAACCACGATCGAACGCCGGATCGGGAACGAAGGCCTGCGCGTGCTCGGCCTGCGGTATTGGAGCTTGGAGCTTCAGCGTCTGCGCCGTCAGGTTGGTCTGAAGCCGGTCCTTGTTCGGGTGAACCCCGCGGACCTCGGTCACGTCTCGGTTCGCCACAACGAAGGCTGGCTCACCGTCCCCTGCCAGCGCTCCGGCTTCGACGGTGTTTCCATGAACCGTTGGCTCGAGGCCGAACGGGTCCTGCGGCTTACCAACGCCGACATGGCGAAGGTGTCCGAGCCTATCGTCCATAAGGCGCTGAGCGACATCGAGGAGATGTCGGACGCCGCCACCAAGCGAGCGGGCATCGCGTCCCCGATCCTGACCTCGGAGCGCTTCAGCGAGCTGGAGAGCCGCTTCGAAGCTTTCGGCTTCGCACGGGGTCCTGAAGGCGGTCCGGCAATTCTCGACGATGTCGACGACGTCGCCGAGGGCGCGGACGAGACCGAAATGGTCGACGTCGAGATCCCGGGCGAGCCTGAGAATACCGTGACGGAGGATTCCTCCGACGAAGACGAATACGGCGTGGAGGACTGAGCATGGAAGGCACCGAGACCAACACTATCCCGCACGAGGATGCCGTAGCCCGCATGCGCCGCCTTCAGTCGGAGCGGCGCGCAAAGGGCGGGGACGTCATGAAGAATGTCCTCTCCGCCTATTTCACCACGCCGCGCGACCGGCTGCTCGAGGCCAAGATCGACAACCTGGTCGACTCCTTTCTCCTCTCGCAGGAGGCCCTCGACGGCGACGCAACTCGCCGCGTTGGTCGGCTTCGCGAGGGTCGTGCGCTGACGGTAGTCGGCGGCCCGGGTACCGGCAAGTCGAGGACGCTGGACCGCCACTTCCTGAAGCGGGAGGAGTTCGCTGGCTACGGCGACCCGAACGGTAACGGCATGCTGATCTCGGTGACCGCCCCCTCACCCTGCACGCTTCGCCTCCTGGGCATGAGCGTGCTGGCGGCGCTCGGATACGAGACCAGCCGGGAGCTGAAGGAAAACGTCGTTTGGGACATGGTGCACTATCAGCTCGAACTGCGAGGAGTTCACTTCCTGCATATCGATGAGCTCCAGCACGTCCTTCAGTCGCGGAACCAGCTCGAAATCGCAAAGGTGCAGGACACCCTCAAGGGACTGATGCAGCACCGGCGGTGGCCGGTCTGGCTCATCCTTTCGGGCCTTCCCGGTATCGCGACGATGCTGTCCGGTGACGAGCAGGTCTGGCGCCGCACCCGCCACGTCGTCTTCGAGGACCTTACGCTTGAACGGGATGCCGGGCTCGTGCGTCGCCTGATAGCGGTCTACGGCGCGGAAAAAGCCGGTCTCGAGATCGGCAATCTCGCGACCGACGAATTCATCGCTCGCCTGCTGCATGCTTCGATCTTCAGGTTCGGGATCGCCATCGAGCTCATTCAGGATGCAGCCCGGCACGCCTTGCTGCTGGAATCCCCTTCCCATCCCCGACGAGGTCTGGACGCCACCTGCGGAATCCACAGCCGGTCGGAAACCGGCGATGGGCCAAATGAACGGTTCTGTGAAAGCTGTCCTTGTCGGCCGCAGCCAGAAAATCGTGGCGGAGAGCGCACTAGAGGAGAAGGTCTCAATGATCCTTCTCGCGAGGCCAGACGTGGTGCGCCTCGAAGAGCAGCTTAAGCCCGTCGAGTTTATAGATCTCTCCGGGGTGAGCCGCAGGCACTGGTTCGACTTCCGCGTGACGTTCTCGGACGGCTGCCGGATCGCAGTCGCCGTCAAACACTCCCGCAAGGCCGCTGAACTGCGTCTGAGTGACGAACTCCAGAACATGGCCAGCCAGCTATCGCGCTCGTTCGCCGACGGCGTCGCCCTGATGACGGAGCGGGATGTCGGCCGGGACGTCCTTCACGACGCCCGGCTGATCCATGCGGCTCGCCGAGATCCTCCCAACGAGGCGGACGCGCGCGTCCGCGAGGTCGTCGTCTCCCTCGCCGGCTCCACGACCGTCGCCGAGATCGTCCGCTGCGCCGGCGGCGGTGCGGAGGCCTTTCGCGCGATTGCCCGGCTCGTCGGCTCTGGCGACATCGTCCCAAATTCTCCTCGTCTCGACTACCGCACCCGCGTTGCTCGCGGAAACCTCTGAACAACGGGCTGAACAATGAACACCATCGTCATCCCTGTCTCCAACCAGATCACCCACAATCAGCAGGCATTGGCCCCGATGCCGTTCAACATCGGCGTCCACGACCGTATCCGTATCGGCGAGGCCGACTACGGTTGGGTCGCGACCGGCGACTTCGGCCACGTGCTGAAGCGCAAGTATGGCGTGGACGCCGAGCAGACCTTCAGTCACGCCGATCTCTGGCGTCTGCACCACGAGAAGGCGCTTCGACACGACCGAAATTGGTACTTGCCGAACAAGGCGAAGGCGCGCATCCACGCCGGAGTCGCGGCGCTCGCCGACATCCCCCCTGAAGAACTCCCGGGCGTCCTCTACCGGTTCGGGTTCTGCCAGAGCTTCATGAAGATGGAGGAGAAGAAGGCCACCAATCGCTCAGACATCCCGATGGCCGACGCAATCGAGGTGATCCATAGCGCGCACGTCAAGGCTGCGACCGATAACACCAAGTCAGGCGAGACAATCAAGGTGCACCGGAAGCCCAGCGTCCGGACCCTGCGTCGGTGGCTGAAGATCTTCGCGGACCACGATTTCGAGCCTATCGCTCTGCGCAAGCGCAACCGGCACCGCGGTCCCGGTCCGGGCTTTCGGCTTGATGTCGAGGTACAGGCTCTCATGACGGCCGTTGCCGTAAGAGAATACGTCTCCGAGAAAAAACAGACGAAAGCGATGTGCTACCGGCTACTTCTAGCGGAGCTAGCCACGATCAACGACAAGCGTGAAGCGGCAGGTCTGGCCCCCCTGAACGAGCCCGGCGAGAAGACTTTCCGCGGGGTTATCAACGGCCTGAACAAGTTCATGGTCTACGCGGGCCGGAACGGCTTGGCTAACGCGAAGAAGAAATTCAAGCTCGTCACGGGCCACCTCGACGTCGTTCGACCCGGCGAGCGCATCGAAATGGACGAGTGGTCCATGCCCCTGATCCCGCTGTTTCAGAAAGCGGGAGTCTGGGACCTCCTCCCCGAAGACGTGCGGGCCCCCCTTCTTGAAGAGGAGCGTCGTTGGTCCTGCTCCGTCGCCCTGGACGTAGCGACCGGGGCGGTCCTCGGCCTGCGGATCGCACCGAGTGCGAACGGTCGGACCAACTGCGCAGTGCTGAAGATGGTCGGCATGGACAAGAGCCGCTTCTCCGACGCAGTGGGTGCACTGTCGCCCTGGCGCCAGGCGTTGACGCCCGAGACCGTCGCGACGGACGGCGGCAAAGGCTACGTCAACGACCATTTCCGGCGGCGCGTCGCGGACTTGGGCGCCACGCACCTCGTCCCTCCCGGCGGTACGCCGCAGATGCGCGCGTACATCGAACGCCTGTTCCTGACCATGCGGGTCCAGCTCGCGACGCGTTTCAAGGGCCAGACATTCATGGATGTGGTCGACCGTGGTGATTATCCCTCCGAGCAGCGTAAGAACATGCTTCCGGAGGCAATCGCGGCCGCGCTGGTCAGGTACATCGTCGACCAGTATCACAACACGCCCCACGAAGGCCTGGGCGGCGAGACGCCGCTCGCCGCGTGGGATCGCCTGACGAACATGTTCGGCGTGGTCCCTCCCCCGAGCGCCGAGAAGCGCCGGCACGTCTTCGGCGAGGACATCGAGCGGACGCTTTCGCAGCGCGGCATCCGGATGCTGGGCCTTTACTACCGCGCGCCCAAGCTTGGCGAGCTCTATCTGTCGAAGGGAGGGATCACGCT
>JARYGW010000330.1:0-6083 GCA_033792295.1 Allobosea sp. | reverse complement strand
GATGTGGACCGGCCGCGACCCGGCTTATGCCAGCCGGCCGATCCTGATGTCGCAGGGCGCCTATGGCTGGAAGGTCGGCACCGGCCGCGTGCTCGACCTGCTGGACCGTTACGGCATCAAGGCGACCTTCTTCGTACCCGGCCTGATCATCGACCAGCGCGAAGGGCTGATGGAGGAAATCCTGAAGCGCGGCCACGAGATCGCCCATCACAGCTACAGCCACACCTGGATCCTCAACCTCTCCCCGGAGGAGGAGCGCGAGGAGATGGAAAAGGGCTTCCAGTCGATCAAGCGTGTCAGCGGCCGCGCGCCTCGTGGCTGGCGCTCTCCGGCGGCCGAGATCAGCCCGATCACCATGCCGATGCTGGTCGAATACGGCTTCGACTATTCCTCGAACTTCTTCGACGACGACTCGCCCTATCTCCACGCGGTCGAAGGCCAGGAGACCAAGATCGTCGAATTGCCTTTCCGCTGGGTGCTCGATGACGCGCCCTTCTTCCAGTACTCGATCGTGCTTCCCGGCCGCACGATGCAGGCACCGTCCGCCTTGCTCGAAGCCTGGAAGGGCGAGTTCGACGTGCTCTATGCCGAGGACCGGATGATGATGGTCGGCATGCATCCCGAGATGATCGGCCAGCCCTCGCGCATCAAGGCGCTGGAAGGGCTGATCGAGCACGCGCTGAAGCATCCCAATGTCTGGATCGGCCGCTGCGACGAGATGGTCGACGACATGCGCCCCGGCCTCGAGAAGGCCCGCGCGGAGGCGAGGCGGTGAGCGGGGCACTCGCGGGCCGGCGCATCCTGATCACCGGCGCCGCCAAGGGCATCGGGCTCGCTACGGTCGAGCGCTTCATAAGGGAAGGCGCGCGAGTCGCAGCGCTCGATCGCGATGTCGAGACGCTGGCGGCGCTGGCTGGTCGTTTCAGCGCGAAGCAGCTTGTGCCCTTCAGGGTCGATGTCTCGGATTCGGCTTCCGTCGAGACGGCCATATCCAACGCTGCCAGCGCGCTCGGCGGGCTCGATGGCGTCGTGAATTCTGCAGGCATCGACCTCATCGCCGATATCGAGCGCATGGCACTGGCCGACTGGAACCGCATCATAGCGGTCAATCTGACCGGCCCAATGCTGGTGGCGCAGGCGGCCTATCCGCATCTCAGGGCGGCAGGCGGCGGCACCATCGTCAACGTCTCGTCCGGCGCCGGCCTCTCGCCGCTGAAGCATCGCACGGCCTATTGCGCCTCCAAGGCCGGCCTGCAGATGGCGGCCAAGGCACTCGCGATGGAAGCCGCCGAATTCGGCATCCGCGTCAACACAATCTGCCCCGGCGCGGTCGAAACGGAGCTGTTCCGCACGAGCATCGACACCGCGCCCGATCCCGTCGCCGCCTATGAAGCCGTGCGCGCCCGCTATGCGCTCCAGCGCGTGGCGTCGCCCGAGGAGATCGCCGCCGCGATCCTGTGGCTGACCAGCGCAGAGTCTTCTTACGTCACCGGCACGGCCATCGCCGTCGATGGCGGCCGCACTTTCCACTAACGAAACGCAGGGGCCGGCCATGACGGGCGGACGCTTCACCGGCAAGACCGTCGCCATTACGGGCGCAGCCCACGGCATCGGCGCGGCCACGGCCCGCCGCTTTCTCGACGAGGGCGCGAGGGTCGCCGTGATCGACCGCGAGGCTGACGATTTCGCGGAGAGCTTCGCCGGCCAGCCGGCCGGGCGCCTGATCACGATGGCCGGCGACTGCACCGATGCGGCTGTACTCGCCGATTTCCATGCCCGCACGGTCGGAGCCTTCGGCCCGGTCGACATCCTCTTCAACAATGTCGGCCAGAGCGGCCGCGAGCGCGCGGCGCAGTTCCATGAATCGCAGGAAGAGGTCTGGCGCTTCGTGCTGGAGGTCTCGCTGTTCACGGCCATGCGGATGAGCCGTCTCGTCGTACCGGCGATGCGCGAACGCGGCGGGCGGATCGTCAACATGTCGAGCGATGCCGCCCTCGTCGGCGATGCCGGCCTCACCGACTATGCCGCCGCCAAGATGGGCATCATCGGCTTCACCCGCTCGCTGGCGCGCGAACTCGCGCCGCATCGCGTGACCGTCAATGCAGTCGCGCCCGGCGCCATCCGCACCCGCGCCCATGACAGGCTGACGCCGGCGGTGCTGGAGCGGATCAAGGCGACGACCCCCGCAGGCTTCATCGCCGAGCCCGAGGATGTCGCCGGCTGCGTCGCCTTCCTCGCCAGCGAGGACGCCCGCTATGTCACCGGCCAGACGCTGCTGATCGATGGCGGCCGCTGGATGATCTGAGGATAGCCATGACCGCCATCGCCGATCTCTCCGCCGTCGACCTCGCCGCCGCGATCCGCGCGAAAACCATCTCGCCGGTGGAGGCCGTCGAAGCCGCGCTCGCCCGCATCGATGAGAAAGCCGAGCTCAACGCCTTCATGGCAGTCTCAGCCGAACGAGCCCGCACCGAGGCGAAGGCGGCCGAGGCCAAGGTCATGTGCGGCGAGCCGCTCGGCGCCCTCCACGGCATCCCGTTCTCGGTCAAGGACCTCACCAATACGCAGGGCGTCGCGACCACGCAGGGCTCGGCGCTCTTCGCCGCGAATATTCCGAAGACCGATGCCGTTGCGGTCGCCCGCACGCGGGCTGCCGGCGCGATCCTGATCGGCAAGACGACGACGCCGGAATTCGGCCACAAGCCCTTCACCGAGGGCCCGTTCTTCGGCCGCACTCTCAATCCGGTGAGCCATGCCCATACCTGCGGCGGCTCCTCGGGCGGGGCGGCGGTGGCGGTGGCGACCGGTATGGGGCAGCTCGCCCTCGGCAGCGATGGCGGCGGCTCGATCCGCATCCCGGCCGCCTGCTGCGGAATTGTCGGGCTGAAGGCAACGCTGGGTGCCATCCCTAACCTGCAGGCGCCTGATCTCTTCGGCGCGAATTCCTTCGTCGGCCCGATGGCGCGCGACGTCGCCGATACGCGGTTGATGTTCGATGTCCTGCGCGGCCCCGACCGCCGGGACCCTTACGGACAGGTACCGGCCTTCCCGGAACGCCGGCTCGGCAAGGATGAGAAGCCGCGCATCGGCTTCCTCCTGCGCTGTGGCAATATCCTCGATCCCGATGTCGAGGCCGCTGTCGTCGCGGCGATGAAGCAAGCCGAAACGCTCGGCATGATCATCGAACCGATCGAACTCGATCTGGTGTCGCTGGAGCCGCATTTCCTCGTCTTCCTGCGCTCGCTGCTGCTGGCCCGCCTGGGCCGCCATGCGGCGGAATCGCCCAAGAAGCTCGATCCGACTCTGCTCGCCACGATCGAGGCTGGCCGCGCCTACAGCGCTGCCGATCTCTGCCAGGCTCAGTTCGCGCGGACGCATTGCTTCGCCAAGGTTCAGGACATCCTTGCGCGCTTCGATCTGATCGCCTCTCCGACCCTGTCGGCGCCGGCCCTGCCGGTCGGCCTCGATCCGCTCGGTCCTGTCGAGATCGCCGGCAAGCCGGCGGGCACGATCCGCGGCGCCTGGTATCCTTACACCTTCCCCTTCAACCTCACGGGCCACCCGGCCCTCTCAATTCCCTGTGGCCAGAATGCAGAAGGGCTGCCGATCGGCCTTCAGCTCGTCGGTCGCTGGCATGAAGATTCATATCTTCTGGATGCCGCGGCGCAGTTGCAGGAAGCTTTCATATAGCTCCGCACCGGGCCCGCTTCCCATCCAGGGCTGACGCTCTGCGCACGTCGGCGCATCATCATCGCGAAATAAGAGGGCCGCGCATCTCTTAGTGGACCGCCGCCTTGGCGGCAGAGCAGAGGCTCTCTCACCGGTCCTGCGCCGTCAGACGAGGGCGATCTTGCCGTTTGCCAGTTCGTAATGGGCGCCGACCACCTTGACCTTTCCGCTTCTCACGAAATCCGCGAGGATCGGCTTGGCCGTTTCAAGGCGCCGCACACCCCGACGGATATTCTCTGCAACCGCCGCAGCGAGAACATCATCCGGCTTGTCGGCCTTGGCAGCTTTGACGGCGGGCCTGATTTCGCGAACCATCTCCTGGAGATGGCCCGGCAGGCTGGCCCCGTCCCGCACGACCTTGATCGCGGCATCGATGGCCCCGCAGCGCGAATGGCCAAGGACCATGACGAGGGGTGTGTTGAGGAACTTCACCGCATATTCGAGGCTCGCCAGCCCGTCATCATTGACGAAATTACCGGCGAGGCGAACCACGAACAGATCGCCGGGTCCCTGATCAAAGGCGAGCTCCGGTGCGACGCGTGAATCCGCGCAACTCAGAATCGCGGCGATCGGGTGCTGAACCGTGACCCGCGCGGCCCGGCCGGCCGAATAATCCAGATTGGCCGACGTATTGGCCGCGTAGCGTGCATTGCCATCCATCAGCCGCTTCAGCGCCTCGTCCGGCGTGATCGCATTCTGTGGCGCAGCCTGGGCGAAGGCCCGCGGGGAGAGCGCAGCGGTGGCACTGAAGGCTGCCATGCCGGCAAAAAGACCGCGGCGGGACATTCCGGATACGGGCCGGGCGCATAGGTCACACATAGCTTCAGCCTCCCCAGATCAGCCTGCGCTGCGAGCGATCCGAGCTGCCAAAGCGACGTTTCATCAACCTTGTCGCCGCACTCACCCTCACAGCAGGCACCGCATTACTGCTACAGGCAATGGAGGCTGCGAAGTCCAAACTTTGCAGGGATTCCCCATGAGCAATGTGCTTGAGTCCGAGCCGGTTGCGACAGTCCTCCACTCTTCCGTTCAGGGCTTTGCCGAGCGGAAAACCTGGACCTATGCCGCAACCTTGATGCGGTCGCCAGATTTTGCCGATGCGCTCGAATCCTACTGCGGCGCCATGGTCCAGCCGCCCGGAGTGTCCTGGCCGACCGATAAGGTGTTCGCACAGAAGCTGCGCTACCTCGTGGCCTTCGTATTGATCGGGAACGATGCACGTTGGCGCCGCAGCGGCGGGGAGCCGCCGACACTCGCGGCCCTACAGCGCGCCGCGCCGGCGAGCGCCAGGCAGATCGCCGGCTTCGTCAGCGCGTTGCGCCATGGCGGCTATGTGATCGCCACCCGAGGTAGCGGCGATCGGCGGGCGCTGCATCTGCGCCCCTCGATGGGGCTGCTCCAGGAGATCGCCCGTTCGCCGCTCGCCTTTCTCGATGCGTCGGAACGGCTGGCGCCACCGTCGCACCCGCTCGCCGATCGCTTGCGTGCGGAGGCCGATCCTCTCTCCGACTGGCTTGGCCGCTCACTCGACCGGTTTCACGCAGAGGATATCCTCTTCGCGCCCTTCCCCCGCATTGTCCGGTTCACGGAGTATGATTGCGGCTATCCGGTGCTGTCGGCAATATTCGGAGCTAACTACGCGGCTTTGCTCGGCATGGCACCGCCGATGCGGCTGTCTTATGCCGCGCTCGCCGAGCGCTTTCGCGTCTCGCGCCAGCATATCGGCAACATCTTCGCCGAGGCTGAGCGGCACGGCTGCTTCGCGATCAGCCATGGCGGTCGGGACATCTCCATCTCGCCCGCCTTCGTGCAGGAATTCGAGACCTGGGCAGCAGGTCAAATGGCGCATTATCGCCTGCTCGCCGAAGAGTAGATCTTGGCAATCCTGCACGGCTCGAGAAGTACGCCTCCCGGAAGCCCTGTTCGTCCGGCTCTGAGCATCCGCTTTCGAGCTGGCGCTGGCCAGCGCCCGGCGTGCCGTTCGGATAGCAGGGCTACCCGGTACCTCGTCCTTAAATTTGGCGGACCAAAAGAGGCTAGGCGCTCTGGGAGGCGTGATGCAACTTGGTAACGGCTAATTGTTGCCATGGGCCCTGTTCAGGGCGGGTGCCCGGTCTCGCTCGGATGGACGGCGGGCGCACAACCGAGAGGCGGGCCGGAAACAATTTTCAACGAAACCGCCATCAAACCGGCTGACGTCAACCGCTATTCGAGCTTCGTCGTTGTCGCCGAGGAACCGATTCGCAAGAGGATAACTCCGCCAAGCGGAGCTATCCTCTGACCTGAGACCCTGATCTTCCTCCAGATTTGAGTAGAGTCCGTCACTCACGGAGACGGACGATGCGCCCCTCACG
>JARYGW010000032.1:0-24152 GCA_033792295.1 Allobosea sp. | reverse complement strand
CGCAACGCCCTCGCCACGGGCGGTGGATCGAAGTGACGATATCACGGCGCCCCTGCCGACCGAGGTCAGTCAGGGCGGTGCTTGGTAAATGAAGTCTTCGCCCTGCTCTAAAGTAAGGCGGCTGATCTCTAACCGATCCGAAATTCTTTCAGGATAGAAGATCCGTCATCGGGCACGATGCCCGGAAGCAGCAACGGATTGCGGATCGGATGACGGCCATACCCCATGCCGGCGGCGCGAGCCCTCCGGAGCACGGCAACAGACGACTGATCGGGAAATTCCGGCGTTCTCAGGACGGAGCGGCTGCCATCGAGTTCGGCATGGTCGCGTTGCCGTTCTTCGCGCTGCTTTTTGCGATCTTCGAGACGGCGCTGATGTTCTGGACGAACGAGGTGCTGGAGGAATCGCTGTCCCAGGCATCGCGTCGCCTGCTGACCGGCCAGGCCGTCAGCCGCTACACCTCGTCGAATCCGGCGGTCAACGCGCAGGCTTTCCGCAACGATATCTGCGCGCTGGCGCCGATGGGATTGATCGACTGTTCGAAGCTCTTTGTAGATGTCCAAGTCTACTCGGACTTTACCGGAGCCAAGCAAAACACGAACAGCCCCGTCTCGGGCGGCAAGCTCGATCTTAATAAATTTTCCTACAACCAGCCGCAGCCCGGGCAGATCGTCGTTGCCCGAGCCGTTCTGGATTATCGTCTTTTCCTGACGGGATGGGCCTCGGAAAGCCTTGCCAATCTTGGTACGGGGCATCGAGCTTTGGTGGCGACGACGGCGTTCAGGGCGGAGCCTTTCACGACGCCCGCTCCGGGAGCTGGGACATGAGCGCGGTTCGGATGAGGAGTCTCTGGAGTCGCTTCCGGCGCGATGCGCAGGGGCTGGCTCTGGTCGAATTCGGCATTCTGCTGCCGATCATGTTGATCATCTATTGCGGAATGGTCGATGTCGTCCAGATGGTGATGGCCAACCGCAAGGTGACGCAGCTGACGCTGGCCCTCGGCGACCTGACGGCGCGGGCCGCCACCGTCGCTCCGTCGGATATCCAGAATATCTTCAAGGCGGCGGAGACCATCCTGATGCCATTCGATGGCGCCACCGCGAAGATGGTCATCTCCAGCGTGGTCATCGATGCAAGCGGCGTCGCAAAAGTTTGCTGGAGCAGTGCGCCGGAGGGCCAGCAGGCCCGCGGGCGGGGAACCGAGGTGGCGCTCCCCGACAGCGTGCGCATCCCCGGCACGTCGGTCATCATGGCACAGGCCAATTATGCGTATAAACCGATCACAGGCTATGTCCTGAAATCCAGCGCTTATACTCTGGGGGATAAACCGATCTATACGCGTCCGCGCCTGGGCCAGGCGGGGGGAACCCAGAATATCGAGCAGGTGGTTCGTACTGGGACAGCGGCCTGTCCGGGCTACTAGAGCATCGACCCGAAAAGTGGAACGCGGTTTTCGGAAAAAGCCGATGCAGAATCTGAAAGCCCCTCCACGATTCAGGGACTTGCGGAACGGCTCCAGCCGATAGGTATGGTTGCCGAAGGTTGGCCTCGGCAGGGCGTCAGCCCCGCAGGACCATCCGCCCGGTCTGAACCTCATAGCCCCGTAGCTTGCCGAGGAAGGAATTCCCCAGCAGGCTCATCGAGAGGGCACCTGGCGGCATCACCACGGCGTCGACGTTGCGAATGACGATTTCGCCGAGGCGGATTTCCCGCAGCATGGTGCGGATCGCGGTCACGGTGCCATTGGCGGTGCTCAGCATCATCCGGCGATCCTTCTGGTCGGGCTTGATTCCGAGCGCGCGGGCATCGTCGGCCGTGAGCGCGACGATGCTGGCCCCGGTATCGACCATCATCTTGATCCGATAGTTGTCGATCGTCGGATGGACGACGTAGTGGCCGCGATAATCGGCGGCGACGGTGAGCGTGGCCGGGCCGCGCGGTGCAGGCGCAGATGCGCTTTGCGTCGTGGCCGCCGGTTTCGGAACATCGGCTTCGACCTTCGGCGCGAGCCATTGCGTGTAGGACAGCGCGAGGCCGATCGCGGTCGCTGCTACGCCCATTGCCCAGGTCGAGGGATTCGCCACCGTTTCCGCTCCGATTGTCGCCGCGTCGCCTTGATGGCCGCAAGGTCGTCAAGGCACGCCGCGCCGCTGCGGGAGCTTGCCCCGGCAGGGCTGACGAAGGGTGAACGACATGTTCGGAATTGGCAGGGAATGCGATCACCGGATGCTCTTGTCGCCGGCAGGCTTAATCCGGTCTTACCGGCTTCACAGAAAGGACTGCCCGACGAGCGCAGCTATCTCCGCCGCGCGTGGGATGCTCGGCTGCGCGCCGGCGCGCGTACAGGCGAGCGAGCCGGCCGCCAGCCCGCGTTGCAGCGCGCCCGAAAGCCCATAGCCGGCCGCTAGCGCGGCGGCGAAGGCGCCGGTGAAGCTGTCTCCCGCCGCGACTGTGTCGACGACGGTGACCTGGGGCGCTTCCAAGCGCCGACGCACGCCGCTCTGCCAGCCCACGACGCCGGCCGCTCCCAGGGTCGCGATACCGATGAGGCCGCGCTCGGCGTCGAGCCGCTGAGTGATCGCATCGGGTTCACGTTCGGGCCATCCCAGCGATTGCGCCAGGACGAGCGCTTCGTGCTCGTTGACGATCAGGATGTCGATGAGCGCGAGCAAGGCGGGCGAGGGAGGCCCGGCCGGCGCAAGATTGAGGATGACGCGGCCCCCGGCCTGCTTCATCAGGCGCGCGGCTTCCAGGCAGGCCTCTTCCGGCACTTCGCGTTGCAGCAGCAGGATGTCGTCGGACGACAGCGACATCCGTCTCAACGCATGGGGCTCGGCCTTCGCATTGGCGCCCGCCGCCACGATGATCTGGTTCGCGCCCTGCCGGTCGATGGCGATGAAGGCTGCGCCCGTCGGGGCGTCGAGGCGCGCCACATGGCTGAGATCGACGCCGTCGGCCGTCAACAACAAGAGGGCCGTCTCGCCGAATCCGTCCCGTCCGGTCGCTCCGATGAGCGCGACCGCGGCACCCGCGCGCCGCGCGGCCAGCGCCTGGTTCGCCCCCTTGCCGCCAGGATGGGCGGCATAGTCGGGACCGAGCACCGTCTCGCCGGCGCCTGGCAGGCGCTCGACCTGTGTCACGAGGTCGATGTTGATCGAACCGAAGACGACGATCATCGGGTCAGGCCGGCGGCAAGGCGTTGCACGCCTGCGACGAAGGCCGCCTCCGGCGTCGTGACGGTGGCTTCGATGCCTGCTGCCGCGAGCGCTGCGCCGTAGCTCTCGGCCAGGGCGCCGTCCGCGACGAGGTGGATGCGGCCGGTCGCGCCGAACAGGGCCTGCGCTCCCGCGATTTCCTGCGCCACCAGCAGTGAGGAGAGGAACGATCCGACCTCGCCGCTGCGCATCCGGCCGGCGAGGACTTCCGTGCGCGCGCCGAAAGCGGCGTTGAGCAGACCGGCGGGGCGTTGTGCCGCGGCGCGGCCTCGTGCGGCTCCCTTGACCGCGTCCTCATCGACGGGTTCTTCAGCCAGGCGCGCCAGGATCGATTGGTTGCGCAGGAGTCCATAGACCTCGCCGGTCATGAAGCTGGCGAAGCGGGTGATCCGTCCGCCGCGGATCTCGGCCCATTTCGAGTGGGTACCGGGGAGGCAGGCGAGGCCCTCCGCGAGCCCGAGACCGACGACCAGCGTTTCCTCACCGCGCATCACGTCGAAGGCGCCCTCGTCGTAGCTCAGCCCTGGCAGGATGGTCGCGCTGGTATCGGCGGTCAGATCCACGGTGATGCCGGAAGCGGCGATCTCCTCAGGAGAGGCCGGGCAGGCGACATAGGGCGCCTCGACCCAGCCGTTGCGGCTGCCGACCATGCCGGCGAGGACGATCGCGGCTTGTGGCGCAGCGCGTCGCAGGTCGCCCGCCAGCGCCTCGAACGCAGCCGGGTAACCTCCCGCTGGAATGGACTGGATGCCCTGATCGGAGAGGCGTCGCTGCACGACCTCTCCGGCCTCCGAAATCATGAAGGCGCGTGCGCGGGTCGTGCCCCAATCGAGCGCGATCAGTGGTTTGGGCATGGCGGACTCCAGAAGGGGGGGCGAATGTCTTCGCGGCGCAGAGCCCGGTCAAGAGCCGGCTTGTCTGTGGCGCGTGGGAGCGCGAAGCTCCACAGCGAAGATCCACCGATTCTGGATGCGCGATGCTTGAGCTCGAAGCTGCCGGCCTGAAGGCTACGATCGCCCCGGAGGCGGGCGGCATCGTCTCCTCCCTCGACTGGCGCGGGCCGGATGGGCGCCTCCATGCGGTGCTGAAGCCGCCCGGCGAGGCGGCACCTTCCACGGCCGCGCCGAATTTCTGCGGGACCTGGGCCCTGCTGCCTTTTGCCAATCGCGCCTTTGGCGGTGTCGTCGATGATGGTGAGCGACGTTTCATCGTCCCGCTCAACGACCCTGGCGGCAACGGCAGCATCCACGGGTTCGGCTGGCAGTCGACCTGGGAAGTGTCGCGGTATGACCGCGGTCATACCGTGCTCGAACACCGTCGCATGGAGGGCCCCGATCCTTACCGCTATCACGCCCGGCAGGAGATCACGCTCGCTAAAGATGGGATGACCATTCGGCTTTCGATCGTGAACGAGGCGGACACGGCACTACCCTACGGAATCGGCCACCATCCCTGGTTTCCCTGTGCCGAGGATACGCGCCTCGTCATGCGGGCGGATGGAGCGCTCGTCTTCGGCGAGGCGTTTCGCGCCATCGGTCAGCAGGCTTTCACGGATGGCGGGCCTTACGCGGCCCCGAAACCCTTCCGTCGCGACGCAGTCACGGCCTGGAGCTTCCTCGGCTGGGATGGACGCGCGCGGATCGAGACGCCATCGTCCGGTCTCGCCATCACGCTGACTGCGAGCGGAAACCTGAACTGCCCGGTCGTCTGGGCGCCGGCCGGGGCCGATTTCCTCTGCGTCGAACCACAGAGTCACGCCATTGGCGCGCCGAGCGAGCCAGCGGCTCGCGCCGCCGCGCCGCTCAAGCGGCTGCAGCCCGGCGAGAGGTTCGAAGGCTGGCTGCGGATCGCGCCTGAAATGCTCTAGCATCGGACCGAAAAGTGGAATCCGATGCGCTGACAAATAGGTATGGGCTTAGCGCCAGCCGGAACCGTAGCCGTAGCTGCTCGGATAATAGGGCTGGTAGCCGTAGGCGCCGGCGGGAATCGCCGGCCGCAGCATGATCTGGCCGCGCGCGGCGTCCCAGCCATGGTTCCGATCTTGCTTGGCCATGGTGACGGCCTGGCTGCGATGCGTCCTGGCCTTGGCGATCTTCGCCTTGCCGCTATGCGCTTTGGCGAGATGGGCCGCCTTTGTCTTGTGCGTCTTGGCCTTGGCGAAACGCGAGAGATTATCCGGAGCAGCGCCGTTGAGCGCGATGCGTGTCTGGCTCGCGCCGTATTTCTTCACCAGCGCGAAGAGCTTTGCCGCATTGGCCGGGTGGAGGCGGATGCAGCCATGCGAAGCCGGGCGGCCGAGTGCGCCGACGGAGGTCGTGCCATGGATGGCGTAACCGCCGCGGAAGAACACGGCATGGGGCATGGCGCCGCCATATTTCCGGGAATACCAGTTCTTCTCGAGGCGCGTCGGCCGGTAGACGCCGTTCGGCGAGCGGAAGCCGTCGCGGCCGGAAGAAATTTTCCAGTCATAGACCTCGCCGTCGGGAGCCACGACGGTCATGCGCTGTGCGGCGATATCGACCTTCACCTCGACGCCGGCGCGGGCCCCGGTGACTCCGAGGACGGACAGAAAAAGAACGGCCAGGATGCCGAGAACGCGACGCATCGCCAACACTCCGAAAACGCAACTGTTGAACGGGCGTTCGCAGGCTCTGGCGGCCGTCGCCCTTGACTCTAGGAAAGCGCGGGCGCCGCAGGCTGTAAAGCGGGAAGGCGGAACGTGGTTTCCACAGCCCATCAAATCATCGGCAATGAGGACGGCTTGCGCCCCCGCGGGAAGGCGGCATCGATCCGGGAGATATCGCTCTCCGACAGGGTGAGTGCCAAGGCGCCGGCATTATCTTCGGCATGGGCGGTGCTGCTGGCTTTCGGTATGGCAAAGATGGTCGGCCGGCGTGTCAGGAAGGCGAGAGCGACTTGCCGGGGCGTGGCATCATGCGCTTCGGCGACTTCCGCCAGGACCTTCCCCTGGGCGCTCCCCGGCGCCGGAAAATCATGATGGCCGAAGGGGCTGTAGGCGGTGACGGCGACGCCATGCCGCTCGCACCACGGGATCACCGCATGCTCGATGGCACGTTCCCGGAGATGGTAGAGCACCTGGTTGCAGGCGATCTTGCCCTGGCCCGCCGCAGTCAGAGCCTCGTCGAGATCGTCTTCGTCGAAATTGCTGACGCCCCAGGACAGGATCTTGCCCTCATGCTTCAAGGCTTCGAACGCGGCGAAGGTCTCGGCCAAAGGATGTGGTCCGCGCCAGTGCAGCAGGTAGCAGTCGAGCCTGTCGGTCTTCAGATGCTTCAGCGAGCGCTCGCAGGCGGCGCGCGTGCCCTGCCGCGAGGCATTGTGAGGCAGCACCTTCGAGACGAGGAAGACCTCGTCGCGTCGTTCGGCGATGGCCTCGCCGATGATCGCCTCGGATTGGCCGTCGCCATACATCTCGGCGGTATCGATATGGGTGAGCCCGATATCGAGCCCGCGCCTGAGCGCCGCGATGGCTTCGCGCCGATCACCCTGCTCGATATACCAGCTGCCCTGGCCGATGCTGGAAACAGACGGCCCGCCGGCTCCGAAACTGCGCTGCATGGGGACAACCTCCTGCTGTTCAGTAGACCTCGACCTTGAAGCGCGCATGGCGGATCTCGCCGTCATTGTAGCGCACGCGGACGCCGAAACTGTCGGGGCCGCGGTAGTTGCCCCGGGAGGTGTATTCGAAGCCGAGCGAGGGCCCGATCCTGCCGTCGCAATGCTGGTGATCGCCCGGGCCATACTGGGCCTTGCCGCGGCGCGACACCATCCGGACCTGACCGTGGCGTGGCGGCTCGGTCAGCACGCCCGTCGGGCGCTTCACCGGCCGGCAGCGTTTGTCCATCGTCATATAGGTCTGCTGCATGACGGTCGGCTCGCCGGCGGCCACGCCGTCGACGTCGTCATCGGAGGAGGCTGTGCCGCCGGAGGTCACGCAGCCGCCGAGCAATCCGCAGAGCAGCGTCGCGGCCAGGATCGTCAAACCGGGAATGGCCATGCTCGTTTCCTCGTCGGCCGAAAGGCTGGCCTTGTCCCTGCCGGGCTCAGGTCGGCGGTGTGCCGTTGGCGGAAAGCACTTCGCCCGCCAGATAGAGCGAGCCGCAGATCAGGATGCGCGGCGGCACCGGCCAGCCGCGGGAGGCGATGGTCCGCAGCGCCTGTTCGACGGAGCTCGCGGTTTCTGACTGCAGGCCGGCGCCGCGTGCCGCTTCCGCGACTTCCTCGGCTGGGCGGGCGACGAGCGAATTCTGGATCGGGACAGCGTAGAGCATCTGCGCCAGGCCCTTGAAATGGGCGAGCGTGGCGGCGGCGTCCTTGGTCGAGAGCAGGCCCGCGATCATCACCAGCGGCGCCGGGTTGCGGTCGGCGAGGTCGGCCATGGCCTGCGCCAGCACGCGCCCGCCATCCGGATTATGTCCGCCGTCGAGCCAGAGTTCGGCACGTTCCGGCACCAGCTCGGCCAGATGCCCGCGCGCGAGCCGTTGCAGCCGGGCCGGCCAGTCCGCATTGCGCATGCCGTCTTCGAAGGCCCGCGTCGGCAATCCGCCATAACCGGCGGCGCGCAGGGCCGCGATCGCCGTGCCGGCATTCACGTGCTGGTGGCGTCCGGCGAGGCGCGGCAGCGGCAGGTCGAGCAGCCCGTCCTGATCCTCGTAGACCAGACGCCCGCCGGCCTCGTGGACATTGAAGTCCTGGGCACCGATCAGGATCTTCGAGGCGCCGGCACGCTCGGCCGCGGCTTCCAGCACCGCGGTCGGCTCCGGCTCCTGCGGCGCGATCACCGCGGGAGCGCCTCGCTTGAAGATGCCGGCCTTCTCGCCGGCGATCTTGGTGACGGTGTCGCCGAGATATTCGGCATGGTCGAGCGAGACCGGCGTCACCACCGTGCAGGCGGGATGAGCGATGACGTTGGTGGCGTCGTAGCGCCCGCCGAGCCCGACCTCCAGCAGCAGCACGTCGGCCGGGTTCTCGGCGAAGAGCAGGAGCCCGGCCGCCGTGGTCATCTCGAAGAAGGTGATCGGATCGCCGGCATTGGCGGCCTCGCAGCGCTCCAGCGCCTCGACCAGCCGGTCTTCCTCGACGAAGCGCCCGCCGCCCGGCGCGCCGAGGCGGATGCGCTCATGGAAGCGCACCAGATGCGGCGAGATGTAGACATGCACCGAAAGCCCGGCCGCCTCGAGGATCGCCCGCATGAAGGCGATGGTCGAGCCCTTGCCGTTGGTGCCGGCGACATGGATCACCGGCGGCAGGCGCTTGTGCGGATCGCCCAGCCGCTCCAGCAGGGTCAGGATGCGGCCGAGCGAGAGGTCGATCAGCTTGGGGTGCAGCGCCATGAAGCGCGCAAGCAGCGTGTCGGAAGACCCCATGAAGCGCGCGCTCCCCGGCGAAAGCCGCCCTCAGACCGCCTCGGCGACGGGTTCTGCTGGCAGGGCCGGGGTCTTCTCTGCCTTGGCGGCGGGCTGCTTGGTTAGTAAGCGGCCGAGGCGGGCCAGCGTCTCAGGGATGTCGCGGCGATGCACCACCATGTCGACCATGCCATGATCCTTGAGATATTCCGCGCGCTGGAAACCGTCCGGGAGCTTTTCGCGCACCGTTTGCTCGATCACGCGCGGTCCGGCGAAGCCGATCAGCGCGCCGGGCTCGGCGATGTGGACGTCGCCCAGCATCGCGTAGGAGGCGGTGACGCCGCCGGTCGTCGGGTCGGTCAGCACCACGAAGTAGGGCAGGCCGGCGGCTCGCAACCGCCTGACCGCGATGGTCGTGCGCGGCATCTGCATCAGGGACAGGATGCCCTCCTGCATGCGCATTCCGCCGGAGGCCGCGAAGACGACGTAGGGCGCCTTCTTCTCAAGAGCGGTCTCGGCGCCCTTGATGAAGGCCTCGCCGGCCGCCGTGCCGATCGTACCGCCGATGAAGTGGAAATCCTGCACGGCGATGGTCATCGGCAGGCCTTTGACCCGGCCATAGCCGACCTTGAAGGCGTCCTGCGCGCCGGTCCTGGCGCGGGCATCCTTTAGCCGATCAGCATAGCGCTTCTCGTCGCGGAACTTGAGCGGGTCGGCGGTGACCTCGGGCAGAGCGACATCGAGCCACTTGCCCTCGTCGAAGGTCAGGCGCAACCGCTCGGACGCGGTGACGCGCATATGATATTCGGAGCCGGGGATGACATAGCCATTGGCCTCGACATCCTTGTGGAAGACCATCTGCCCGGAATCCGGGCATTTGATCCAGAGATTCTCCGGCGTCTCACGCTTGAACAGCGTCTTGATGCGCGGCCGGACGACTTCGGAAATCCAGTTCATCGGATCATCCCTGATGGGCCTGCGGCGGCATGTACCGCTCGGCGAGAGATGGGGATCGGCTTCTCGCCGGCAAAGACCCTCTTGGCAAGGATTTCGTCGGCGGCAGGCCTTGTCGGGGGGTCAGGCGGCTTTCGCGACCGAGCGGATGCCCTGCGCGAGCTCGGCTACCAGCGAGGTGACAGCCGAAACGGTCTTTTCCGTGGCCTTGCCCTCGCCGTCGAGCGAAAGGCGGACGCGCTCGACGAGGGCTGAGCCGACGACGACGCCGTCGGCGCCCTTGGCGATGGCGGCGGCATCGGCCGCGGTCTTGACGCCGAAGCCGACCGCCACGGGCAGCTCGGTGTGGCGCTTGATGCGGGCGACGGCGTCGCCCACCGCGCCATAATCGGCGATCGCGCCACCGGTCACGCCAGTCATCGAGACGTAATAGACGAAGCCGGAGGTGTTCTGCAGCACCTTTGGCAGGCGCTTGTCGTCGGTCGTCGGCGTGGCGAGGCGGATGAAGGAGACCCCGGCCTGCAGGGCCGGCAGGCAGAGCTCGGCATCCTCCTCCGGCGGCAGGTCGACGACGATGAGCCCGTCGATGCCGGCCGCGAGCGCATCCTTCAGGAAGGCCTCGACGCCGTAGACATAGATCGGGTTGTAATAGCCCATCAGGATGATCGGCGTGTCGTGCCCGGCCTTGCGGAAATCCGCGACCATGGCGAGTGTCTTGCGCAGGGTCTGCCCGGCCTTGAGCGCGCGCTGGCCGGCGAGCTGCACCGGCACGCCGTCCGCCATAGGATCGGTGAAGGGCACGCCGAGCTCGATCAGATCGGCGCCTGCGGCCGGCAGCGCGGCGAGGATGGCGCGCGAGGTCGCGAGATCGGGATCGCCCGCCGTGACGAAGGTCACGAGCGCGGCACGGCCGTCGCGGGCGCAGGCCTCGAAGCGGGACTGGATGCGGTTTGACGCGGTATCGGTCATGATGTGAGCGGTTAAAGCATCGGGCCGCAAAGGGAAAGTTGTTTCTCCTTCCGATCCGGTGGGTCGGGATCGGGAAGGCTCGGTGGCGAAGGCTTGCGTCCGGCCGTCGACCATTGTCTCTAGCGGGCATCAGCCCGGCTGCCTATGGGAGCGCTCGGACATGCTCGAACATCGCACCATCCGGTCGGCCGGAGGAATCCGCCAGCACGTCGTTCTGGCCGGCGACGGGGCTGGGCAACCCGTCCTGTTGCTGCATGGCTGGCCGCAGACCTCCCATGCGTGGCGGAAGGTGATTCCGCTGCTCGCGGAGGCCGGATTCCTGGCTGTCGCTCCGGATCTGCGTGGCTTCGGTGACAGCGGCAAGCCCGAAGGCGTGCATTCCAAGCTGGTGGTCGCCGCCGACCTCGTGGCGCTGCTGGACACGCTCGGCCTCCCCGACGCCTGGATCGTCGGGCACGATCTCGGCGGGCAGGTGGCCTATCCCTTCGCAGCCAACTGGCCTCGGCGTACGCGCGGGCTCGTCTTCATCGAATCCGGCCTCCCCGGCTTCGGGCAGGAGCGGGCGATGGATGTCGCCAATGGCGGAAGCTGGCATTTCGGTTTCAACCGTGCCGGCGATATCGCCGAGGAACTGGTGCGGGGGCGGGAGCAGCTCTTCATCGGAGCCATGATCCGCCGCGAGACCGTCGGCGTCTTCGATCCCACCAGCATCACAGAGGCGGATATCGCGGTTTATGCGGCTGCGGCGGCAGCACCCGGCGGTCTGCGCGGCATGTTCGCGCATTATCGCGCGCTGATCCCGCAGGACCGGGACGACAATCTGCGTCTGGGTGCCGTGCCGCTGACCTGTCCGGTGCTCGCCATAGGCGGTGACCATGGCTATGGCGAGGCCGCGCTCAACACGATGCGGCGCGTGGCGGCGGAGCCCGAGGGCGTGATCATCCGGGATTGCGGGCATTATGTGCCGGAGGAGCGCCCCCGCGAGCTCGTCGGCGCCATGCTGGAGTTCTTCGCGCGGACGGGCAAGGCAGGCTGAGGAATTATCCGGCTCCTCCTTGTCTGCGGAGCGCAGGCGTTGCACATCGACGACCCATGCGCGCCTTCGCTCAAGCCCTGCCGATCGACGCCGTTCTCGGGCGTCTCGCCGATGCCTTGAGGGCGCGGCCGAATGCCGTGCTCGTCGCGCCGCCCGGCGCCGGCAAGACGACCCGCGTGCCGCTCGCTCTGCTCGACGAGCCCTGGACCAGAGGCGGTAAGCTCATCCTGCTGGAGCCGCGCCGGCTCGCGGCTCGCGGCGCGGCGACCCGCATGGCGCAGACGCTCGGTGAGCAGGTTGGCGAGACGGTCGGCCTACGCGTACGCCTCGGCTCGAAGATCGGCCCGAAGACCCGTATCGAAGTCGTCACCGAAGGCGTCTTCGCCCGGATGATCCTTGATGACCCCACGCTGGAAGGCGTCGCCGCCGTGCTGTTCGACGAATTCCACGAACGTTCGCTCGATGCCGATTTCGGGCTGGCGCTGGCGCTCGATGCGCAGGGAGGCCTGCGCGAGGATCTGCGCATCCTCGTCATGTCGGCGACGCTCGACGGCGCCCGTGTCGCGAAACTGCTCGGTGATGCGCCCGTGATCGAGAGCGAGGGCCGCGCCTTTCCGGTCGAGACGCGCTATCGCGGCCGCGATCCGTTGAAGCGCGTCGAGGACCAGGTCACCGAGACGGTGCTGCTGGCGCTGAACGAGCAGCCGGGCTCGCAGCTCGTCCTCCTGCCGGGTCAGGGCGAGATTCGCCGCGTCGAGGAGCGCCTGCGCGAAAGGCTGCGTGATCCTTCGGTCGAGATCGCCCCGCTCTACGGCGCGCTCGACCAGCGTGAGCAGGACCGCGCCGTGCTTCCGGCGCCGGCCGGAAAGCGCAAGATTGTGCTCGCTACGGCCATCGCGGAGACCTCGCTGACCATCGAAGGCGTGCGCGTCGTCATCGATTCCGGCCTTGCCCGCGTGCCGGTCTACGAGCCCGATATCGGCGTGACGCGGCTGGAGACCCGTCGCGTCAGCCGCGCCGCCGCCGACCAGCGCCGCGGCCGTGCGGGCCGGACCGAGCCGGGGGTCTGCTACCGGCTCTGGGAGGAGGCCGCGACCGGCGCCCTCGAACCCTTCGCCCGGCCCGAAATCCTCTCTGCCGATCTGAGCCCATTGTTGCTCGACTGCGCCGCCTGGGGTGTCGCCGATCCGACGACGCTGACCTTTCTCGATCCGCCGCCGGCTCCGGCCCTGAAAGAAGCGCGCAGCTTGCTGGTGGCGATCGGCGCGCTCGATGCGGATGGCCGCATCACGCCGGACGGGCGCGCCCTGCAGGCATTGCCTCTGCCGCCGCGCCTCGCCCGCATGGTCGTGGCCGCCGCTCGCTTCGGACAGGCCGGTGCTGCCGCCGATCTCGCTGCCATATTGGTCGAGCGCGGCCTCGGCGGTGACACGGTCGACCTGGCCGAGCGGCTGGAGCGCTTTGCCCGCGAGCGCGGCGGCAGGGCCGGCGACATGCGCCGCCTCGCCGAAGGCTGGGCCCGCACGGCCGAGCGCCATGCCCGGAAGGACCGAACCTCTGCCGAGGCGCCGTTCTCGCATGGCTTGCTGCTGGCTCTCGCCTATCCCGACCGGGTCGCGAAGGTACGCAGCTCCGGTTCCGGCCAGTATCTTCTCGCCAATGGCCGAGGCGGGGCGCTCGAAACCTCACAGCGCCTGGCGCGCGAGCCCTATATCGTCGTGGCCGAGATGACGGGCGCGGCCCAGCAGGCCCGGATCATGGCGGCCGCCGCCATCACCGAGGCTGAAATCAGCGCACTGGTCGCCCATGGTCTTGCGCCCTATGCCATCGTCGAGCGCGAGGAGGCGGGTTTCGACCGGGCCTCACGCGCCCTGCGTGTCCGGGCGGTGCGCCGCTACGGTGCGCTGTCGCTGGCGGAGCGGCCCTTGCCGGTGGCGGATACGGCGGATAACGCCGAGGCCTTGGCGCAAGGCATCGCGTCGCTCGGCATCGGCATCCTGCCCTGGACCAAGGCGCAGAACCAGCTGCGCGAGCGCGCCGCCTTCCTGCGCAGGGCCGAGCCCGAGCAGGGCTGGCCCGATCTTTCGGATGATGGTCTGGCGCAGGAGCCGGATGTCTGGCTGGCGCCGCACGTCATCGGCCGCGCTTCCGTCGGTGCGATCCAGCCATCCGATCTCGATTCGGCCCTCGCGAGCCTGTTGCCCTGGGAGCTGAAGCGCCGGCTCGACGCCGAGGCGCCGACGCATTTCACCGCGCCGACCGGCTCCTCGCTCGCGGTCGACTACGCCGCCGAGGCCGGGCCGACCGTTTCCGTGCGCGTGCAGGAGCTTTACGGGCTGGCGAGCCACCCGGCCCTGGCCGGCGGGCGCGTGCCGCTGGTGCTCGAACTGCTCTCGCCGGCGCATCGGCCGATCCAGGTCACGCGCGACCTGCCGGGCTTCTGGCGGGGCTCCTGGGCGGCGGTGAAATCGGAGATGAAGGGGCGCTATCCCCGCCATCTCTGGCCGGACGATCCCGCAGCCGCTGCACCGACGACACGAGCCAAGCCGCGCGGGACCTGAGGCCTGCCCTCAATTCCCCATCCGTTCGCGCCATTGCCGCTCGCCGGCAAGGCACGTGGCTGGATTCGTTGCCTGCGCCCTCCGGATCGTCGCTTCCGGCGGCAGCGCCGCGATCTCGCGCAGCAGCTTGGTGCGCGTCGCCTCGACGAACTGATGTTTCTCGCGGATCGGGATGACGAAGGCGCCGATGCCGGTGACGACGCAGTCCTTGTAGTAGACGTCGAGGTTGTCGATGTCGAAATAGCCGGCCTGCTTCAGCATCACCGGCAGTCCGTTGATGGCGATGCCCTTGGCGCCGGCCTCGTCGCGCGCGGCGGTGACGGGGCGCCCGTCATTGTTGGCGCCGTCCCCGGAGATGTCGATGACCCTGCGCATCGGCGTGACGTTGGATTGTTCGAGCAACTGCACGCCGAGATCGATCGCGCCCGAGATCGAGGTGCGCCGCCCGCGCCGCGTCGGCGCCTCCCCGAGCTCCTCTGCGAAGGCATTGGCCGCGGCGGGGCCGTCGATGATCTTCCACGGCCGCACGACATATTGGAAATGGCCGCCCGCCCATTCGAAATAGGTCACGGCGATCTTGCCGATCGCGCCATTGCCGATGGCGTCCTGGAGCTGCTTGGAGCGAAAGGCCTCGATATAGCCGTTGCGCTGCAGGGCGAGCTCGTCGAGATCCATCGAGTAGGAGACGTCGACAGCTAGAACGAGCGCGACGTCGACCTCTTCCGGCGGCGGGTTCGCCGGCTGCGCGTTCGGCGCGGCCCGGCTCCACAGCGCCGCCGCTGCCAGACACGAGAGACCGTACAGCCAGCGCCGCATCGCCACCTCCGCCATCCTGTCGCGATGGCAGTGTGCGCTCGCTTGCGGGCAGGGCCAAGGCCGAAAAGCGGGCATCGGCCCCGGTTCGATAGCGATTTCGCGAGGATCGGCGGAAAGGCGCGGCTCAGGCCAGGCGACGACGCTCGACGATCCCGATCGCGGCGGCCACCACCTCTTCAACGGTCAGCGCCGAGGTGTCGAGGACGACGGCATCCTCTGCGGCCTTCAGCGGCGCGTCGCTGCGACCCGAATCGCGCGCGTCGCGGCGTCGGATATCGGCGAGGATGCTCTCGAAGCCGACATTTTCGCCCCGCCCGAGGAGTTCCTTGTGGCGTCGCGCCGCGCGGACCTCCGGCGTCGCGGTGATGAAGAGCTTGGCCGGCGCGTCGGGGCATATCACCGTGCCGATGTCGCGCCCGTCAAGCACGGCCCCACCGGGTTGCGCTGCGAAGCGCCGCTGCCGGGCGAGCAGTCCTGCACGCACTGCCGGCATCGCGGCGACGACAGAGGCCGCCTCGCCGATCTCGCGGCCGCGCAGGCGCTCCTCGGGAAAGCCGGTCTCGTCGAAGCTGCCGACGATGTGCTCGGCTGCTGCGGCATCCTGGATGTCGTGCCCGGCATCGAGCATCGCGCGCGCGACCATGCGGTAGAGCAGGCCGGTGTCGAGGCAGGGCAGGCCGTAATGGGCCGCGAGCCGCTTCGCCAGCGTGCCCTTGCCGGAGGCGGCAGGCCCGTCGACGGCGATGACGAGGTCGCCCCCGGCGCGCTTCATCCGATCTGGCCCCCGAGACCGTTCATCAGGGAGACGAAACTCGGGAAGCTCGTCGCGATCATCAGCCCGTCATCGACCACGACCGGCTGCTGCGTCGCCAGCCCCATGACGAGGAAGCTCATCGCGATGCGGTGGTCGAGATGGGTTGCGACCGGCCCGCCGCCGCGCACCGGCGCTCCGCCGGAGCCTTCGACGACCAGGTCGTCGCCCTCGATCGTGCAGGTCACGCCAGCGGCTTTCAAGCCGGCCTCCACCGCGGCGAGGCGGTCCGATTCCTTGACTCGCAATTCCTGCAGGCCGCGCATCCGCGTCGTGCCGGTTGCGAAGGCGGCTGCTACCGCCAGCACCGGATATTCATCGATCATCGACGGTGCCCGTTCCGGCGGCACCGTCACGCCCTTGAGCTGCGATCCGCGTACGCGCAGATCGGCGACGGTCTCGCCGCCCTCGTTGGCCTCTCGTTCGATCGTGATGTCGGCGCCCATCTCGATCAACGTCGTCAGCAGGCCGGAACGCAGCGGATTGGTCATCACGCTTTCGAGCAGGATGTCGGAGCCCGGCACGATCAGTCCCGCTACCAGCGGGAAGGCGGCTGAGGACGGGTCGGCCGGTACCACGATCGGCGCGGCCTGCAATTCGGGCTGGCCCTTCAGCACGATGCGCCGTCCATGCGCGCCTTCCTGCGTCACAGAGACCGAGGCGCCGAAATGGCTCAGCATCTTCTCGGTATGGTCGCGCGTCGCTTCTGCCTCGATCACCGTGGTCTCGCCAGGAGCGGCGAGGGCGGCGAGGAGAACGGCCGACTTGATCTGGGCCGAGGCGACCGGCGGGCGATAGACGATCGGGATCGCTTCCTTCGGTCCGCGCAGCGTCAGGGGCACGCGGCCGCCCTCCTGCTGCGAGACGACGACAGTGCCCATCTGTTCGAGCGGGTCGAGGATGCGCCGCATCGGCCGCTTGCGCAGCGAGGCGTCACCGTCGAAGGTCGTGGTGATCGGATGCGAGCCGCAGACGCCCATCATCAGGCGCGAGCCGGTGCCGGCATTCCCGAAATCGAGGATGCCGTCCGGCTGGCGCAGGCCCCCGACGCCGACACCCTGCACGCGCCAGGCGCCCGGCCCGTCATGGTGGACGATGGCGCCCAACGCCCGCGCCGCGGCGGCCGTGCGCATCACATCCTCGCCTTCGAGCAGGCCGCTGACCTTGGTCTCGCCGATCGCCAGTAGCCCGAAGATCATCGCACGGTGCGAGATCGACTTGTCGCCGGGCACGCGGACGCGGCCTTTGAGCGGGCCGCCGGCGCGGGCGGTGACGGGGACGGGGTCATGATCGTGCGACACGGCGCGCTCGCCTCTCGAAGCTCATGCGGAACGGAACGCTGCAGGCCGTAGCATGCCCGCGTCCGGCAAGCCAATGCGGCGCGGATACCGCACGAATCGCGCCTGTGCCGACCGCTGCGGGACGGGTCATGCAAATGAGTATTTGACAGCGCCGCGCGCCCCGACTAACGGACGCCCCTGCTTTTCAGAACATGAACGGTTGAAGGGTCCGACGCAGTGGCGAAACCGGAACTCGGAACGAAGCGCGTTTGCCCGGTCACGGGCCGCAAGTTCTATGACTTGAACAAAGATCCAATCGTCTCGCCCTATACGGGCCAGGCCTATCCTCGTGCGATGTTTGAGCCGCAGGCGAAGGCTCCGAGCAAGCCCGAGGCCGACGACGAGGACGAGACGGAGGCTGCCGATGGCGCAGTCGAGCTCGTTTCGCTCGATGAAGCCGATGCCGAGGCGTCGGAAAAGGATACCGTCGTCACCAGCGAGGACGATATCGAGGTCGAGGACGTCGGCGGCGACGACGAGGACGACACCTTCCTCGAGGAGGATGAAGAAGGCGACGACGACGTCTCCGACCTGATCGATGGCGACATCGAGGGCGACGAGGACAACTGATCCTCGCCTCTGAAAAAAGATGACGACAAAGCGACATTAGGCGCTTGTGTCTTCAGCCCGGGCCGCCTATAGAGCGCTGCGTCGCCGGCAGGCGGCCCGGACCGGAGCCGCCGAGGCGGTTTGAAAAGTCCGATTGACGGCCGATCCCAACTCGGCCGTGACGCGTGGGGCCATAGCTCAGTTGGGAGAGCGCTTGAATGGCATTCAAGAGGTCGGCGGTTCGATTCCGCCTGGCTCCACCATCTCCTCTCAAATCATGATCCGGCAGGAACCGTGACGTAGCGACCGTCGAGCGCTACGCCGGCACCATCTCCGGCTGCGCCTTCAGGAACGGCCGGAAGGTCATCAGAATCAGCATGGCTGTCAGCCCCATGCCCCAGGAGCCGATATAGAGCGGCGCATAGCTGTCGAAGCGATCGTAGATCAGGCCACCGACCAGCGGGCCGGTCGACATGCCGAGGCTGCCGGCCATCGCCGTCCCGCCGATGATCGTGCCCATCATCTTCAGCGGAAAATTCTCGCGGATGATCACCGCATAGAGCGGCATCGTGCCGGCATAGATGAAGCCGACGACCACGGCCACGGCATAGAAGCCTTCGAGCTGGTGGACGAAGGCATAGGCCAGCACGCCGAAGGCCTGCGCCAGGAGACCGATGACGAGGACGCGCTGCGCGCCGAATCGGTCGCCCGCCAAGCCGAATCCAAGCCGGCCGAACATGCCGGCCAGTCCTTCGACGCTGTAGATCGACACGGCTGCGATCATCGGGATGCCGCAGGTCACCGCATAGCTCACCGTATGGAAGATCGGGCCGGAATGGGTGGCGCAGCAGAAGAAGTTCGCCAGCATCAGGATCAGGAATTGCGGCGAGCGTACCGCTTGCCCGACCGTCATTTCTGAGGACGGCTCGTCCGCTGCCATTTCGATCGATCCGCCTTCAAGCGCCGGCGGCCGGCGCACGAGGAGCGCGGCCGGGATCATCAGGACGGCTGCGATACCGGCCATGATCAGCATCGAGGCGCGCCAGTCGTGGATGGTGACCAGCCAGGCCGCAAGCGGCGCCATGGTCATCGGCGCCATGCCCATGCCGGCCGAGACGAGCGAGACGGCAAGGCCGCGCTGCGTATCGAACCAGCCGGTGACGCAGGCCATCATCGGCGCGAAGACCGCGGCGGTCGCCCCGCCGACCAGGAGCCCGAACAGGAGCTGGAACGCGATCAACGAATCCGCCCGGCTGGCGAGGGCGAGGCTCGCGGCCAGCACGACTGATCCGGTGAGCACCACCGGACGGGGCCCGAACCGGTCGGACAGGTTGCCCCACACCATGCTGGCGGCCGCCATGGCGAGGAAGCCGATCGTCATCGCCGTGGAAATGCCGGTGACGGACCAGCCGGTATCCTGGGCCATCGGCCGCAGGAAGACGGGCAGCGAGAACATTGCGCCGACCGCGGCGCAGCCCAGCAGGCCGCCCGCAGCCACGATCACCCAGCGATAGGAATGGCTCATCGTCTGCTCCTGCATGATCGCATGCGCCGATGCGGCTCTGCGAGCACCGGCCGCAGGGCCGGCGCCGAGGGGCTCTGTGGGCAGGATCAGCCCTGCGACGGTTTCCAGCCCGGTGAAGGCACGGTGTTGACCATCCACGGGATGCCAAACCGGTCGATCAGCGAGCCGAAGCCGGGGGACCAGAAGGTCTCGCTGAACGGCATGACCGGCTTGCCGCCCTCGGAGAGCGCGCCGTACCAGCGACGGGCCTCGGCGGCGTCACCACCGTGCAGGGTGACGTCGAAGCCGTTCTTGGGCTTGTCGATGTTGTGGGCCCAGCCGACATCCATGTCCGCGCCCATCAGCGCCTGGTCGCCGACCTCGAGCCAGCAATGCATCAGCCAGTTCTTGTACTTCTCGTCGGTGATTGGCATGCCGGGCGGTGCATCGCCATAGGGGATGGCGGCAGTGATCTTTCCGCCCAGTACCTTGGCGTACAAGGCGAAAGCCTCACGGCACTGGCCCTGGAAGCTCAGGCTCGTCACGATTTTCATGGTTGTATCCTCTTCGATCTGCGGCCGCGGCAGGCGTCGGGCTAGCTGCGGTATGATCTAAGTTGATATCAACGTAAATTAAGCCACGGATGTCAACCGAATCGGTTGAGGCTCCTGACATCCCCTGGGCCGGAAACGACACCGGATGCCCGGAAGGCCCGTTTCGGTCGAGCGCGGTCGAACTGCGAGCTCCTGACAGTGCCGCCCGAGCCGATCGAAGCTGAGTGGCGGGCCCCGATCCGTGGCATCGACGGTCCCGGCCATGCAGGCCCGGTAACGCAAGCGGGCGAAGGGAGCCTGCCGATCCGGCTCGCCGCATCGACGGGCGGCTGCATGCGCCGGCATTGCAGCGCCGTGGAGGGCAAGGATGTCCATGCCGCATGATTGGGGAAGTGACCGGCCTGGGCTCCCCTGCGGCTGGCTCCCGGCGTTCCGATCCTGTCAGGCAACCGAACCCAGAGGCGGTTCCGGAATCTGATGGCCTTCGGCGGCATAGAGGTTGATCTTGTTGCGCAGAGTGCGAATGGCGATGCCGAGCAGATGGGCGGCATGGGTCCTGTTCCCACCCGTCTCCCGCAGGGTCGCCAGAATCAGATCGCGTTCGACATCCGCAACCGGCAAGCCGACGAGTTGGTCTACGGCCTGCTCTTGTTCGAAGTCGTGCATCTCATCGTCCTTTTTCGAACCCCCCGGAGCCCGCCGGACCACCCAAGGGGACGGCGTTGTGGTTAAGAATGTGTAAATTGACCTAGCGGCAGCGGCGGCGCGATAACCAGCTGTCCACCGGTCGGAAACTGAATTTCGACGTGGTTTGGGATCGAAACGGCGGCTCGCACGTTGTTGGAGCGACGCCGCTGGCGGCGCTGGAACAGGACGATGACGATGACCAGACAAGTAGCAGTTTCCGCAGCAATGTCCCTGGCAGCCATGTTGATGCTGGCGACCCCCACGCTGGCGCAACAGCGCAATCTCGGCCCCTCGACCGGCACAGTCCGGCTCGAGCAGGTCCAGGCCGGCTTCATCGCTGGAGGAGAGGCGGGTGGGGGCACGCTGCGTTTCCGTGGCCGCTCCTATCCGATCACGGTCGGAGGCCTCGGGATCGGCACGGTGGGCGCATCGAGGACGACCGCCTCTGGCACCGTCTACGGCTTGCATCGGGTTTCCGACTTTGCCGGGGCCTATGTGCAGCTCAAGGAGGGCTGGGCTGTCGGCGCTGCCGGCCGCGGCACGGTCTGGCTGCGTAACGACAAGGGGGTGACGCTGCGCCTCGCCACCCGCCGCCAGGGATTGCAGCTCTCGCTCGGCGCCGACGGCGTTCTGATCGGCTTCAAGCAGTAGCGCCAGGCAAGGCCCGACACCTCTTATCGTCATGCCGTCGACGGGCGGCGTGGCGATATTGTTCTTTTCGTCGTATCGGATTTCTCCGAAAAGGATCCTCTCTTTCGGCCCGATGCTCCAGGTTCCTGAGCGTCCTCGATCGTGGTGCGCCCAACTTGGCTATCGTGCTCGTCCCTCTCGCGATCTTTCTCGCCGCTGCGCTGACGGCGGCGTTGCTGTGCGTCCTCCTGCGCCCGCTGCTGCTGCGCTACGCGCTGGCGCGGCCGAATGCCCGATCCAGCCATAAGATTCCGACCCCGCAGGGGGGCGGTATCGCCGTGCTGGCGGCGGCCTTCCTTGCGGTGGCTCTGGCCTTTGGCCTGAGTCCGGTCGAGAGCGAGGCGGGGCGCAGTTTTCTGGCCGTTGCGGCAGGAGCAGTGGCGCTCGCCGTCGTCGGTGCCTGGGACGATATTCGGCCCTTGCCGGCGAGCCTCCGCCTCATCCTGCAGGCGGCCTGCGTCGGTTTCGTGCTGTTCCGCGCCGCGCCGGAGCTGCGGTTGTTCCCGGAACTGCTTCCGCTGGCCGTCGAGCGGGGCCTGGCGCTGCTGGCCGGGGTCTGGTTCGTCAATCTCGTCAACTTCATGGACGGGCTCGACTGGATCACCGTCGCCGGTATCGTTCCGCTGGCCGCGGCGCTGGCGCTCGGCGGGATCGCGGGCGTGGTCGATCCGGTCACGGGTTGGCTCGCGGCGGGGCTCTGCGGCGGGCTCGTCGGCTTTGCGCCCTTCAACCGGCCTGTGGCGAAGCTCTTCCTCGGCGACGTCGGCTCTCTGCCGATTGGGCTCGTCGGCGCCTATCTGCTCTATCGTTTGGCCGGGACGGGGGCCTTCGCGGCGGCGCTGATCCTGCCGCTCTACCATGTCGCGGATTCCACGATCACGCTGCTGCGGCGCCTTGCGCGCGGTGAGAGGGTCTGGGAGGCGCACCGCTCGCATTTCTACCAGCAGGCGACCACCAATGGGTTCAGCGTCCGCGCCGTCGTCGGCCGGGTCGCGGCGTTGAATATCGTTCTGGCGGCGCTGGCGGGTCTTTCGATCGCCTGGGCCAATCTCTGGGCACAGATTGCGTGCCTGGCGCTTGCGGTCTTGCTGACGGGGCTGCTGCTGCGTGCCTTCGCGACTCCGCGGGCTGGTCATGGCTGAGGGAACCATCCTCGTCACCGGTGCGAGCGGCTTCGTCGGTCCCCATGTCGTGGCGGCTCTGACCGAGGCCGGTTGGCGGCTGCGGCTTGCCGTGCGGCGGCCGATGCCGGTGCCTGCCGGGGTGGAGACGGTCGTGATCGGCGACCTCGCCGAGCCGGTCGATTGGAACGAGGCCCTGCGCGGCGTCGACCATGTCGTGCATATGGCGGGCCTCGCCCATGCTGGGCCAGGGCTCGACGAGGCGCTCTACCAGCGCATCAACACCGAGGCGACACTGGATTTGGCGCGGGCGGCCGTCGCGGCCGGAGTGCGCCGTTTCGTTTATCTCTCCTCGATCAAGGCTCTGTCCGGAGCCTTCGACGGCCCGCCGCTTACCGAAACTGCGCCGCCTGCTCCCACGGATGTCTATGGTCGCTCAAAGCTGGCGGCGGAACAGGGCCTTGCCGCGCTCCATCTCGACTGGGTCGCCCTGCGTCCGGTTCTGATCTATGGCCCGGGCGTCAAGGCCAATATGGCGGCGTTGCTCAAGCTGGCGACGTTGCCGCTGCCCCTGCCGCTCGGCGGGTTGAAGGCGCCGCGCTCGCTGCTTGCCGTCGAGAACCTTGCCGACGCCGTCCTCTTCGCGCTTGGCCCGACCTGTCCGGCTCGGCAGAGCTATACGGTCGCCGATCCCGAACCCGTCAGCGTCGCCGACATGCTCGCGGCGATGCGTGCCGGCTTCGGGCGAGGGCCGGGTCTGCTGCCGGTGCCGGAAAGCTGGTTGCGCTTCGCGGCCCGGCTGGCGGGACGTGAGGAGACCTTCCTCAAGCTCGCCGGGAGCCTCGTCGCGCGCCCGGAGCGGCTGCTCACGGCTGGCTGGCGGCCGCCGGCAGAGACGCGGGCTGCGCTGGCTCGGCTGGCAATTTCTGCTCGCGCCGGCTGAAATCCGGGATCGCTTCGTCCAGCACGGCGTTCGCCGCGCCGCGGTCATTGGCCTTGATCGCCTCGTCCAGCTGCGCGAGCCAGCTCTGGATCTTCGCGCGCCCGGCGAAGCTGGGCTTGGCTGCCATGATGCCGTCGAGGCCGGTCTCGGCCATGGGCTCGTCATGGGCGAAGAGGATCTCGTTCAGGCGCTCGCCCGGCCGCACGCCGCTGACGATGATCTCGATATCCTCGCCCGGCTCGTAGCCGGCGAGCCGGATCATCCGCTCGGCCAGGTCCATGATCCGCACCGGCTGGCCCATCTTGAGCACATAGACGGCCGCTCGCTCGGATTCCGCGTTCTCGGCCCCGGTATGGGACGCCGCGGTGAGCACCAGGTCGCAGGCCTCGCGGATCGTCATGAAATAGCGGATCATGTCGGGGCTGGTGACCGTGACCGGCCCGCCGCGCGCGATCTGCGCCTTGAACTTCGGCACGACCGAGCCGGCCGAGCCGAGAACGTTGCCGAAGCGCACCGCGACGAGACGCACGCCGGAGGCGGCCGCGACGAATTCGGCATCGCGCGATTGCGCATAGATCTCCGCGAAGCGCTTGGTGGCGCCCAGCATGGAGACGGGCTCGATCGCCTTGTCGGTCGAGATCAGCACGAAGGTCTTCGCGCCCGCCGCAATCGTCGCGTCGGTGACGTTCACCGAGCCGAAGATGTTGGTCTTGATGCCCTCGCTCCAGTCGGCCTCGAGATAGGGCACATGCTTCAGCGCCGCGGCATGGACGACGATGTCGGGTTTGAACGCCGCGAAGAGCGGCATGATGCGGTCGCGATCGCGCACGTCGGCGAGCACGCCGGAAACGACCGTGTCGCGGCTCTGCACCGCGAGCAGTTCGGTGATCTGGAACAGGGCCGGTTCGGAGCTCTCGACGACAAGGATCTCGGCGGCGCCGAAGGTGGCGCAGCGCAGGCAAATCTCGGAGCCGATCGAGCCGCCACCGCCGGTGACGATGACGCGCTTGCCCTTCAGGAAGGTTCCCAGGCGCTC
>JARYGW010000329.1:0-6131 GCA_033792295.1 Allobosea sp. | reverse complement strand
CCATGCTTCGCTGCATCAACGGGCTCGAGGCCTTCCAGTCCGGCCGCATCGAGGTCGCCGGCCATGCCGTCGACCAGGATCCGAAGCGCCTGCGCGATCTGCGCAAGGATGTCGGCATCGTCTTCCAGAGCTACAATTTGTTCCCACACCTCACGGTGGGGCAGAACATCATGCTCTCGCCGCGCATCACCAAGAACGTGCCGCAGGCCGAGGCGCTGGCGCTCGCCAAGGAAGTGCTGGCGCAGGTCGGCCTCTCCGACAAGTTCGACAGCTATCCCGACAACCTCTCGGGCGGCCAGCAGCAGCGCGTCGCCATCGCCCGCTCGCTGGCGATGAAGCCCAAGGTGATGCTGTTCGACGAGGTGACCTCGGCGCTCGACCCGGAGCTGACCGGCGAGGTGCTGCTGGTCATGGAAAAGCTCGCCAAGGGCGGCATGACCATGATCCTGGTGACGCATGAGATGAACTTCGCGCGCAATGTCGCGAACACCACCATCTTCATGCATCAAGGCAGAATCTGGGAGCAGGGCCCTTCGAAGGAACTCTTCGCCAATCCGCAGACGCCGGAACTCCAGGGCTTCGTCAAGGCCGGCGCGCACTGAGAGCCGGCAAATGCGTCAGGCCGGCTCGACCGGCCTCCAGGCCGTGGCCGTGTCGTAGACGAAACGCTCCTCCGCGATGCGGTCGCCGCGCCAGCGCTGGATCGCGAGCTCGTCGGACCGGCGCGTGACACCGTCCTTGCCGGTCGCGTCGAAGGTCCAGTGCACGACGACCCGGTCGCCATCGACCAGCACGGCATGCGGCGGATGCGTGTGCACCCGCTCGAGTCGCGCCAGCGCCCTGGCCTCATGTTCCATCAGCAGGTCCCGGCCGCGCCGCGGCTCGGCCATGTTCTCCTGTATGGAGGCGTCTTCCCAATAGAAATCTCGGATCGCGGCGACATGATCGCCTCCGACGACGGCCGCAACGAAATCCTCGACACGCGAACGTTCAGGCATAGCTCTTCTCCAGGGAGACCTTCCTTCTCGCAGGGCGGAAGTACTCGCTTGTCAGCAGCGACCGCGCCGGATCGCCCTGCGCCCTATCTGACGCAAAGCGGCGGTACAGCTCTTTGTTCCAGCATCGGATTTTCCGGAAAGTGGATTCCACTTTTCGGTTCGATGCTCTATCGACGCATACAATAGCAAGAATGTATGGCAGAGAAGGAAGGAGAGGGATCAGCGATGGCGCAAGCCGCGACGGGGCCGTCCTGGGTCGATGAGCTCGACCCTGCCGCCGGGCCGCGCTACCTGCAGATCGTCAGGCTGATCGAGCAAGCGGTGCTGGACGGGCGCTTGCGGCCCGGCGACCGGCTGCCGCCGCAGCGGAAACTGGCCGAGCTGCTCGATGTCGACCTCACCACCGTGACCCGCGCCTTCGGCGAAGCGCGCGAACGCGGGCTGCTCGATGCGGTGACGGGGCGGGGCTCCTTCATCTCGGCCCGGCAGGAGGAGCCCGGTCCGCCGCTCGACCTCAGCATGACGATCCCACCCGCACCGAAGGGCCTGCGCCTGGGAGAACTGATGGAGCGGGGAATCACCGAGTTGCTGACGCGCAGCAACGCCGACCAGTTGATGAACTATCACACCGGCGGCGGCTCGCTGGCGGAACGGGCGGCGGGCGCGGCCTGGCTCGCCCCCCTGCTCGGTGTCCTGCCGCCGCAGCGGATCCTGGTCGCGCCCGGCGCCCAGACGGCGCTGACAGGCCTGTTCCAGATACTGGCCCTGCACGGCGACACCGTCCTGATGGAGCCACTCGCCTATCCCGGCCAGATCGATGCGGCCCGCCGGCGCGGCCTCGCCATCGTACCGGTGGCGGAGGATGGCGACGGCCCGCTGCCACAGGCGATGGAAGAAGCCGCCCGTCGCACCGGTGCCCGGCTGCTCTGCCTGACTCCGACGCTGCACAATCCGACTTGCCGGACGATCCCGATCGGACGACGGCGTGAGATCACCGCCATGGCGCGCAAGCTGGATCTCACCCTGATCGAGGACGACCCCTACAGCCTGCTCGCCGGCGATGCGCCACCCCCTCTCGCCGCGCTGGCACCGGAGCGGACATGGCATGTAGCGACCCTGTCGAAGGTGCTGACGCCCGGCCTGCGCACAGCCTTCGTCGTGCTGCCGGACGGGATGGCAGGCGATGACCTCGCAGCGGCACTGCGGGCCGTGGCGCTGATGCCGGCGCCGCTGATGACGGCGCTCGCCACGCATTGGATCAGGATCGGCGCGGCAAGGGACCTGCTCGACGGGGTGCGGCGCGAAGCGACCGAGCGGCAGGCGCTGGCGCGCTCGATCCTGCCCGCCTCGATGCAGGCGCATCCGCATGCGCTGCATCTCTGGCAGAAGCTGCCGGCCCATTGGGACAGGCACCGGCTGATCGAGAGCGCGCGTCAGGCCGGGCTCGGCGTGATGGCCTCGGACGCCTTTGCAACGGGGGAAGAGGCACCCGATGCGATCCGGGTCGCGCTCGGAGCCGTGCCGGAGCGCGCGCGCCTCGCCGAAGCGCTGCGCCTGCTCGCCGGGATCATCGCAGAGGAACGCGCCCCGGCCTGAACCGGGCCAGCGGCCTGTCAGGACGCGGGATTGTCCTTCGGCACGGCAGGGCTTGCGAGACGCCCTTCCTCGGCCTTGTGAAAGAACTGCGAGGCGACGAGCCAGCCCTTCAGGGGCTGCAGGGGCGGGATGCAGGTCAACAGGATCAGCGGCAACGTCGTGACCAGATGTACCCAGGTCGGCGGGTCATAGGTCAGCTCCAGCCAAAGCGGGAATGCCGCGGCTGGAATGCAGACGAACATCATCACGAAGAAGGCCGGGCCGTCGGCCGGGTCGGCGAAAGAATAGTCGAGCCCACAAGCCTCGCATTTCGGCTTCAGCTTCAGGAAGCTCTCGAACATCTTGCCCTGCCCGCAGCGCGGGCAGCGGCCGCGCAAGCCGGTCTGGATCGGAGGAAGCGGCGGCCATTGCTCGCCAGACATGGGGGATCTCCAAGGGACGGCGCCGTTGCATTCGGCGTCGTCCCTCAGATCGTATCAGACAAAGACAATGTCAATATTGTATGCATCTTGGCTGGCTGGCTGCGCGGATCGGTCGCGCCTCAGATGTGCAGCGCGTGGCCCAGCGCCTTCATCGCAGCCTCGGGGAAGGCTTCACCCAGCGTCGGGTGGGCGTGAATCGTGCCGGAGATGTCCTGCAAGGTCGCGCCCATCTCGATCGCTAGGCCGAAGGCGGCCGACAATTCCGAGACGCCCTGCCCGACCGCCTGGATGCCGAGCACGAGATCGCTGCCTGCCTGCGCGACGACGCGCACGAAGCCGGCCTCGCCATGGCGGGTCATGGCCCTGCCATTGGCGGCGAAAGGGAACTGGCCGATCTTGAGCTCATGGCCGGCGCGCTTGGCCTCGTCCGGCGAGAGGCCGACCGAGACGATCTCGGGATCGGTGAAGCAGATCGCCGCGATGCCGCGCTTGTCCCAGGCACGCGGCAGGCCGGCGACGATCTCCGCCACCATCTCGCCCTGCGCCATGGCGCGATGCGCCAGCATCGGCTCACCGGTGACGTCGCCGATGGCGTAGATGCCGCGCATCGCGGTCTCGCAACGCTCGCCGATGCGGATGAAGCGCCCGTCCATGTCGAGCACGAGGTTTTCGAGGCTTAAGCCCTCGGTGACCGGCTTGCGGCCGACCGTGACCAGAATCTTGTCGGCCGGCAGACTGCGCTCCTTGCCGTCCGCCGTCTCGATGCGCAGGCCGTCGCCCTTGGGCGTGGGGCCGAGCGCTTTGGCACCGGTCAAAACCTCGACGCCGAGCGCGGTCAGGCGCTTCGAGATCGGGCCGGTCAATTCCGCATCGTAGAGCGGCAATATCTTGTCCTGCGCCTCGATGACCATGACCTTGGCGCCGAGCTTGGCGAAGGCGGTGCCGAGCTCCAGCCCGATATAGCCGCCGCCGACCACGACGAGGCGCTTGGGCACCTCGGTCAGCGCCAGCGCCCCGGTCGAGGAAATGACGTTGCCGCCGAAGGGCAGGAAGGGCAGCTCCACCGGGGCCGAGCCGGTCGCGATGACGATGGCCTCGGCCTGGATCGTCTTGGGGCCGGTCTCGGTCTCGACCACCACGGTCTTGCCGTCGCGGAAGCGGGCCTTGCCATGGACGATCTTGACCTTGGCCTTGCGCAGCAGGCCGGCGACGCCGTTGTTGAGGCGCTGAACGATGCCGTCCTTCCAGGCCACGGCCTGCTTCAGATCGAGCGCGGGCTGGGAAACCGTCAGGCCGAAGGGCGTCTTGCCGGTGGCGGCCTCGGCCGCCTTCTCGAACTCCTCGGCGACATGGATCATCGCCTTGGACGGGATGCAGCCGACATTGAGGCAGGAACCGCCGAGCCTGGTGCTCTCGACGATGACGGTGTCGAGACCGAGCTGGCCGGCGCGGATGGCGCAGACATAGCCGCCGGGGCCGGCGCCGATGACGAGGAGCTTGCAGGTGATCTCGGTCATGGCACGCTCCTCACAGATCCACGAAGAGCGTGGCCGGGTTCTCCAGCAGCTCCTTCAGCCGCTGCACGAAGACGGCGGCGTCCCAGCCGTCGATGACGCGGTGGTCGAAGCTGGAGGAGAGGTTCATCATCTTGCGCGGCACGAAGGTGGTGCCGTCCCAGACCGGGCGCACAACCATCTTGTTGACGCCGACGATCGCGACTTCTGGGTAGTTGATCACCGGCGTGGTCGCGATGCCGCCGAGCGCGCCCAACGAGGTGATGGTGATGGTCGAGCCGGTCAATTCGTCGCGGGTCGCGGTGCCGTCGCGGCCGCGCTCGGCGAGGCGGGCGAGCTCGATGCCGCAGCCCCAGAGATCGCGCGCCTCGGCATGCTTCACGACCGGCACGATCAGGCCCGACGGCGTCTGCGTGGCGATGCCGATATTGATCGCCGCATGCTGGCGTACGATCCCGGCCTCGTCGTCATAGAGCGCGTTCAGCGCCGGCTGCTCGGCGAGCGCCTTGACCATGGCCCGCATCAGGAAGGGCAAGAGCGTCAGCTTCGGCCGCTCCGGCGTCGGCTTCTTGTTCAGCGTCGCGCGCAGGTCCTCCAGCGGCGAGACATTGACCTCCTCGACAATGGTGATGTGCGGGATGCGCGACTTCGACAGCGCCATCTTCTCGGCGATGCGGCGGCGCAAGCCGACGATTTTGACCTCGGTGACGGCGCTCTGCTCGACAAGCCCCCCGCCACGGACAGGCTCCGGGCCGCGCAGCAGGAAGGCGTCGATATCCTGATGGGTGATACGGCCAGCCGGGCCGGTGCCCCGAACCTGGCGTAGATCGACCCCGGCTTCGCGGGCCTTGAGGCGCACGGCCGGCGAGGCCAGCGGCTTCTGGCCCGGCGCGCGGCGCTGGGCCGGGGCTGCGTCGGCGCGAGCCTGCTTCGGCGACGGTGGCGGAGGCGGAGCTGCCGGTTTGGCGGGGGCTGCCGGTGCGGCAGGCTTTTCGGCCTTGGGTGGGGCAGCGGTAGGCGTCGATGCCGGCTTCTCAACGGGCGCTTCCTCGGCGGGCTCTTCGGCCGCGCCGCCATTCCCTGCAACCTTGAGTTTCACGATGGCCGAGCCGATCGCGACGGTATCGCCGACCTCGGCACCGACCCAGGTAACCTCGCCCTCGACGGGCGAGGGAATCTCGACCGTCGCCTTGTCGGTCATCACGGCGGCGAGCAGGTCGTCCTCGCGGACGATGTCGCCGATCTTGACGTGCCACTCGACGAGTTCCGCCTCGGCGATGCCCTCGCCCACATCCGGCAGCTTGATGATGCGCTCGGCCATCAGCGTGCCTCCATGATGTCGCGCAGTGCCTGTCCGAGGCGGGCGGGCCCGGGGAAATAGTCCCATTCCTGCGCATGCGGATAGGGCGTGTCCCAGCCGGTGACGCGCATCACCGGCGCTTCCAGATGGTAGAAGCAGTGCTCCTGCACCAACGCGGCCAGCTCCCCACCAAAACCTGACGTCAGCGTCGCCTCGTGCAGGACGACGCAGCGGCCGGTCTTCGAGACCGAGGCCACGATGGCTTCGAGATCGAGCGGGATCAGCGTGCGCAGATCGATGA
>JARYGW010000328.1:0-6154 GCA_033792295.1 Allobosea sp. | reverse complement strand
ATGCCAGCGGCCATCCGGCGATTGCTTGGCCTTGTCATAAGGAACTTCGAGGATCAGAGGCTGGCGCCGTTCGCTCGACCACATCGGGTGCTTGCCCGGCGCAATCGTGACGATGAAGCCGCCATGGCCTTCGCGCACGGCCTCGGCTTCGATCGGGGCGCAGTCGGAATCGAGGCAGCAGTAGAACGGGTAGTCCCAGCCGCTGGGCGCTTCATGAGCGTGAACCGGCATCGCTCCCGCTGCCAGGAACAGCACCATGGCGAGTGAAGCGATCAACCGCATCGGCCAGCCCTCGCAGCGGAATCTGCGCGCCGAAGGCGGCGAATGCGTGGCGTTCCGACAGGGTGTTCAGGCTAGGAAAGGAAACTTGTCCCCGCCCGTTGGAGCACTGGCTATCCTGGGCCACCTCGTCCCCGGGGGCAGCCATCCGGAGGTATGCCAGTGGCGGGATGAGGTCGGCGCCTGCGGAAGGTGGCTCAATCCTTCCGCGCCGCGTCCTGGCTCAATGGAAGCGGCCTGATACCACCTTGCGCCTCGTGGCGCTCCGCTGCCCCTCATCACGAACGAACGCGGCAACGCGGGCGGCCGAAGACGTTTGTGCCAATCGGCTGGGCTTCGTCAGCTTCGCGCCTGCTCGACATAGCGCGCCAGCATCTCGACCTTCATGTCCTCCTCGCCGACGAAACGGCCACCGCCGAGCCAGACCGACTGCACGGTGCCGGCCTCGTCGCGCACCAGCCGCGCCGGTTCGCCCGGGCTGTTGAAGCCGGAGGCGCGGGTGATGCGGCCATGGTCGGGCCCGTCGAGCGCGATCTCGGTGGCGTCGAGGAAGGGCAGGAGGAGGGCCGGGTTGGCGACGAGAATGCGGTCGGAAACGGGCACGAGATCGCCTGCGCCCCAGATGCACCAGCCGCGGCGGTTCCAGCTTTCGGTCCCGGATGGCGGCGCGCCGCGCTCCGCGAAGGTCTTGAGGATATGGGCGATGCCGTCGAGCCAGGGATGGGCCATGCCGTCGATGGCATTGGTCAGGACGGAGACCGTCAGATCCTGGAGGGGGAGGATGCAGGTGCGGGTGATAAAGCCCTGGAAGCCGCCGGAATGACCGAACCAGCGCCAGTCGCCTTCGCCGCCATGGATCGTGCCGTAGCCGTAATGGCGGCCGAGGCTGGCCTCGTCGTCCGGCCAGAGGCGGCGGCTCATCTCGCGACGGCTGAGCGGAGAGAGAATCGAGGTTTTGGCGTGCGGCGAGAGCTGGGCGAAATAGCGGGCCACATCGGCGGCGGTGGCGACGAAGCCGGCGGCGGAGACCATCGCACGTCCGGGATTGTCGCCGGGGATGACGACGCGATAGCCTAGCGGCTGCGTGCCGCTATGGCCCTTCGCCAGCGGCCGTGGACCCCAGAGCTCGATGTCGGCCTTGGTCTCGAGCAGGCCGACCTTCGCGACGACCTCGTCGGTGATCCATTCGCTGTAGCTCAGCCCGGTCACCGCCTCGATGACGAGGCCGAGCAGGGCGAAGCCGTGATTGGAGTATTTGAAGCGTTGCGCGGCGGGGAAGACAGGCGGCGCGGAAAGATCGGCGAGAAGCTCGGCCTTGTCGCAATAGGGCTTGCGGTCGAAGAACTGGCCGGCATCCTGCCCGTCGCGGGTCAGGCCGGCGCTGTTGGAGAGGACCTGGCCGATAGTAGCGGCGGCGATCTCGGGATGCAGGCCGTCGATCAGGGATCCGACCTTGTCGTCGAGCCGCAGGCGCCCATCCTCGACAAGTCGCATGATGCCGGCCGAGGTGAAGCTCTTGGAATGCGAGGCGATGCGGAAGCCGTGGCGCGGCGTCAGCGCCTCGCCCGTTGCGAGATCGGCGCTGCCGAAGGCGGCTTCGAGCACGATCTCGCTGCCGCTCGCGATGGCGACGGCCACGCCGGGCTGGTCGTGAAGGCGACGCTGGAAATCGAGCCAGTTGGTGACATAGGCGAGGGCGGCGGGAAGCCAGGGCGTCATGAATGCGATCCGTCCTCATGGTCGAGAGAGGCGCATGCTACGGATCGCGGAGCGGGGCGCAAGCCGGGTTTTGGCTGGGTAGTCGGCCTGCTTTCGCTTGCCCTGTGCGGCCCGGCATGGCATCGCTCCCGCCCGAACGAAAGGGACACGCATCGTGGACAAGACAGAACTCGCCAAGCTGCAGGACTATCTGCGCCGGACCTTCAGCAACACCAATATCACCGTCCGGGCGCGGATGAAGAAGACCGACTCGGCCGAGGTCTACATGGGCGAGGAGTATATCGGCATCATCCACGTCGACGACGAGGATGGCGACCGCTCCTTCAACTTCACCATGGCGATCCTCGACGTCGATCTCGAGGGCTGAAGCCCGCTTCCGGCCCTCGGCCCGAGGGCTGGGAATGGTGCGGGCCGGCGCTGAATCGCCGTGCTCAGCGGATCAACCCATCCAGCGTGCGACGCACGCCGCCGAGCATCACCGCCCAGTCGGCGATGATGGCGCGGGGGAAGCGGATGTTCACATCCATGCCGCGATGCTGAAAGGTGACGCGGCAGGGCTCATCGAGAAGATTGCCCGCGTCGATCGGGCAGCGCGCGGCGAAGCCGCGCCCATCCGGCACCGCGACGTAGAATTCGTCGTTCTCGAAGGGCGAACCCTTGCGGAAGCCGCGGACGACGAGGCCGCCCGGATTCGACCAGACCATCGGCGTCAGGAAGCGGGCATAGGTGGCGAGCTGGCGTGCCGGCTCGTTGACCTTGTCCGGCGGGCTCAGCGTGACGAGCAGTTTGTATCTGTTCTGCGGGCCTGCCGGGCCGAGATCTGGCCAGGCGAGGCGCAGGCGCGCCATGCCGACGAGCTGGCTGCGGTCTCCGTCACCCTCGTCGATTCCGGTCAGGTTCCGCGGGATCATCAGCGCGACCTCGCCGACCCGGGCGGGCTGCAACTCGGTCGAGGGCGGCTCGCGCCGGTGCGTCCAGTAGAGCGCCGCGCTTGTGGCGAGCACGCCGGCAACGAGAATGGCCAGCGTCGCCTTCAGCACCGCCCCGTCGGCGCGCGGCAGGGGCGGCGGCGCCCTGCGCAAGCGCTGGCGGACCATGGAGGTCAGCGCTGCGGCCTGGTGCCCGGGCATATGATGTTGAAGCGACGCAGACATGTCCGGTGTTCTCGGAACGGGTTTGCATCACTGAATCACCGGGGCCTTAACGCCGCGTAAACCATAAGGCGGCTCAGCCGGAGGCCGCCGCCCGAAGACCGGCATCGTTGCCGATGACACGGTCGCGGCCGCGCCGCTTGGCCTCGTAGAGATGCGCGTCGGCATGGGCGAGGAGGTCGCGAATGTTGGTCGCGTCGTCGGGGAAGGTCGCGACGCCGATGCTGATCGTCGGAGATGCCGCGAATTCGCGGGCAAGCGTGCCATGGACCGCGACCCGCATACGCTCGGCATAGGCGAGGGCGGCGTCGTGCGGCATGTTCTCGCAGAGGATGACGAATTCCTCGCCGCCATAGCGGAAGATCTTGTCCTCGCCGCGGATCTCGGCGCGCAGGCATTCGACGACGCGGCGCAGCACCTCGTCACCGGTGATGTGGCCGTAGCGGTCGTTGATGCTCTTGAAGTGGTCGACGTCGAGCATGGCCAGGCTGAGCGGCTTCCGCGTGGCGGCGGCGCGCGCGACCACGACAGGGCCGGAGGTGTCGAAACGCTCGCGGGTCAGCGCGCCGGTGAGCGCATCATGGCCGCTCTTGCCGAGCAGCTCCTCGTATTTGCGCCGATAGGTCAGCTTGTAGAAGATATCGGCCAGGGGCTGCGGCGCGATTTCCGGCACCTTGCGTTCGAACAGCAGGAGGTAGAGGCCCATCAGGGCGCTGTAGACAATGGCCGCGCCCATCTTGGCGATCCAGCCGCCGAACAGGGCGTCCCACGGCGTGCCGCTGATCGCATGGAGCCCGGTGAAGAAGCTGATCTGATCGAAGGTCAGGATCGCGGCGAGGCTCAGGCAGGCGCGCGGGAGCGTCGCACGCGGCAGCAGCCAGTGCAGCTTCTCGTAGAGCAGGATCAGCGCGATCGAGTCGATGAAGAGCAGCGTGGTGCCCCAGACCATGAGCGCGCCCATCTGATCGATCAGGATCAGGTCGGGGTTATAGCCGGGCAGGGAGACCGCGGGGCCGTAGAGGCGCAGCGTCAGCACCAGCGCCACCATCAGGAAATTGCCGACCAGCAGGCCGTAGATCGGCTGCCGGACGGTCTCGGCATCCTCGCGAATGTAGAACAGCAGGATGATGGCGAGCTTGCCCGAGAACAGCACCGTCGATCCGGGAGACAAAAGACCGAAGGGCAGCTGGATGAAGAACACCGCCGCGAGATAGGTCTCGAGGAAATGCATCACGCCTAGCGCGCAGAGAAAGGCGCCGAGGCCCATCACATGGCGCAGCCGGAACAGAAAAGCCATGACGCCGAAATAGATGAGCGCCTGGGCCAGGAGCAGGATGATGCCTGACATCGCCGAAGAATCGTGCCGTACTCCGTAGCTTACCGCACCGTTCCAGTGAAAGGGTCAACAGCCCGCGGCGTTTCATCCGCATTCGGTCGATGACTGTGCTGCGGAAGGCACGGCAGTACAAATCTTAACTGACGAAACGTTAACCATGTTTATTTACTATTCGTTAAGGATCTTCTTCTCAGTGCCTCGGCCATGAGCCAGTGTCCCGCGCGTTCCGCCGAAGGAGGCCGCGCGCCATGACGATCGAACCCGCCGCGCTCGAGGCGCTGCAGTCGCTCCTCCTCGGCTTTGCTTTTGCGGGATTTCTGGCCAGCGCGTTCGAATTGTTCACCGCGCGCCGTGCCGACTTCAAACTGCTTCAGCTCGGCGGCTTCGTGGCTGTCGCCAGCGTACCGGTCGTCGTTTTCAGCGCGCCGTTCCTGATCCTGCGCAACACCGTTCGGGGTCGGCGGATCGAGGGGCGGCCCTTCATGTTCGTGATGCTCGCCAGCATGATCGCCGCGATCTGGAGTATGGCGTCGGGGCGGGTGGTGCTGGACCTGCTGCATGCCTTCGTGGCTTGACGGCAGGGCTTGGCGGCCTGCAATCCTCGGTGTCGACCGTTCTCTGGGAGAATCCGATGCCGCTCTATTCGCTCGACGGAACGAAGCCTGAAACACCGCCCGAAGGGCAGTGGTGGCTCGCGCCGGATGCTCATGTCATCGGGCGTGTCAGGCTGGCCGCCGGCGTCGGGATCTGGTTCGGCGCGGTCCTGCGCGGCGACAACGAGTGGATCGAGATCGGCGAGGACAGCAATGTCCAGGAGGGGTGCGTCTTCCATACCGACATGGGCTTTCCGCTCACGATCGGGGCCCGCTGCACCATCGGCCATCGCGCCATCCTGCATGGCTGCACGATCGGCGAGAACAGCTTGGTCGGCATGGGCGCGACGGTGCTGAACGGTGCGAAGATCGGCCGCAACAGCCTGGTCGGCGCCAATGCGCTGGTGACCGAAGGCAAGGAGTTTCCCGACAATTCGCTGATCGTCGGCGCGCCGGCCAAGGCTATCCGCACGCTCGACGACAAGGCTGTGGCCGGGATCACGGCCTCGGCCGCAGGCTATGCCAAGCGCTGGCGGCAATTCGCTGTGGGTTTGAAGCGGCTCGACTGAGCTCTTGGAGCATTTTCCTCACGCGAACCGGCGTCCACTTCGTTCGAAAATGCTCCAAAAAGATTGGGCCGGCTTTCCTGTTCGGAAAGCCGGCCCTGGCGAAACCCGATCCTTGGGGACGGGTGGGTAGGGACGTGACCGAGCCTCGCCTTTCTGCAGAGCCGCCCGAGTCGCGGTCGGGTGGCTCGATCGATCTGGCCGGGCCGCCTCGCGGTCCGGGATGTTCCGCTCAGCGCTGGACCGAGGCGACCGTCGGGGTCTGCGCGCCGCCGAGCGAGGTCCAGCCGGTCTGGTACTGCGACTCGCGCTTGACGTAGACGTAGCCGGTCTGGCTCCAGGGCAGGATCGCGTTGCGCTTGTTGTCGAGGATGAAGTCGCCGCGGTCGGTGCGGATCATCAGCACGGCATGGCCGGCATTCTCCTCGTCGATGACGACCGTCGCGAGCATGGCGCGGCGCGGCAGGCCGGCCTCGGCCAGACGCTTGCGCTTCAGGAGCACGTAGTCCT
>JARYGW010000327.1:0-6170 GCA_033792295.1 Allobosea sp. | reverse complement strand
ATCTCGGCGCAGGGGAACACGCCGTAGGAGCCCTGCAGCGTCAGCCCGTGGCTGTTGGAAGTGCCGACCCGCGTGCCGAAGCCGCCATTATAGGTCAGGCTGGGACCGAAGGAGCCGACCTCGGCGACGTCGGAGCCGGTGGTGAAGCCGAAGACGTCTGTCGGGATGCCTTCGCTTTCGGTGCAGCGGGAGACGACGGGGGACGGCGTTGCCGGCGCGCCCTTGCGGGAAGGCAGGTCGGCTGCTGTCGCGGCGGTTGCAGCGCAGGCGACGAAGGCGGCGAAACCGATGCGGGACGTGTTGAAAAAGGAAGCCAGAGTCATGGCCGTGTTCCGATCTGGTGCGCTGCCGGGCGATATTCGAGGATTCGCGACGCCCGAGCGATCACCGTGGGATGATGCACGCGCCGGCAGCCGCCGCGATAAGAGAGACATAAAGATCGCCGCAATCCGCCCGGATGTTGTTGCGCCGCAACAGTCAGGGCGGCGTCAGCATGGCGATCCGCGCCAGCGCGCGCGGCGCGATGGCCGCCAGTTCCTCGACCGGCTTCCAGGCGGCGGCATGGACCTCCTCGAGCTGTGCGACGAGAGGCCGGGCGGGATCGGCCAGGAAGAGATATTGCAGGTCGTGATGGACATGGGCCGGCTCGCCGCGGGCCGGTTTGCCGGGCACGTCGTGGCTGTCGATCGCGAAGGGAACATCGCCGCCGCCATGCCAGGGATGGAGTGCGAGGTCCTGCACGCCGGTTTCCTCCACCGCTTCGCGCGCTGCCGAGCCGTGAAACCGCTCCGCTTCTTCCCAATGCCCGCCGGGCTGAAGCCAGCGGCCGATGACGACGTGATCGATCAGCAGGATCTGTGCATGGTCCGGCGAGAGGACGAAGGCGCTGGTGGTGACATGGCCGGGAAAGGTCTCGCGGCTGTCGAGCGCATGGCCCTGCTCGATCTGCCAGCGCAGCAGCGACAGGTGCTCGCGGGAGCCCGCGACCTCCGAACGGTAGCGTGCGACAGTTTCGGTCAGACGGGGCATGAAATCCATGGCTTGGCTTCGATCTTTCAGGGCAACTTCAGACGGTAGGATTCGAAATGGCCATTGCGCGGGCCGTCATAGCCGATGAGGACATCGAGCTTGCCGCTCTCCTGGGCGAGCACGGTCAGCGACTCGGCCTTGGCGTTGCGGCGCCCGGGTAATTCACCCAGATCTGCCGCAGCATCAGGGTGCGCGAGGTCGACCAGCAAGAGCGAGTATGGCCGCTCCTGTTCCTGCGCGGGCCCGAGAAGCGCCAGAAGCCGGTCGCCGGGCAGGGGAGCGAGATCACGGATACCGCGATCCGGGCCAGCCGGCAGGGCGATCACCCGCGGGGGGGCCGTCGCTGGCGCGTGACCCGGCGCGAACAGGGCTTTCAGGGAGGCGCCGACTAGGAAGACCCGCCCACCGAGGGAGGGCGCGCGCAGCCCGATCCAGAGCGTGTCGCCAACGGCGGCGATGCCCTCGACGTTGAGGCCGTTGTCGTCCATCAGGTTCCTGCCGAAGAAGGCGCCGGCTTCGCCGGCGCGGCGCAGGACGTCGCTGAGGCGATAAGTCAGCTCGACCTGTCCGGCGGGCGCACCGGCCGCATCGACACGGATGCGTGCGAGATGGAAGGCCGAGAGCCTGAACTCGCCTCGCTTCCGCGAGCAGCCATGCGAGCCGGCGACGTAAAAGGCGCCGTCCGCATAGGCTACGGCCTCGCCATCGAGCTCGGCGAAGCGGCCGGCCGTCTTGCAGATGTTCTGCGGCGCGGTCCCGAGCACAGCGGGCGAGGCCTCCGTGCCGATGAGCGGCAGTGCGGCGCCCGGCGTGATCCGGTTCTCCGCGATCTCGGCGAACTGGGCAAAGGCGCTTTCGTCATTGATCAGCAGGCAGCGTCGAGCGCCGCTGGCGAGCGGCATGCAGGCAAGGCCGCTGGCGTCATGTGCTACCTTGCCGGGTTTCTTGCCAGTGAAATCACCGGTGGTCCTGAAGCGCTGCTCGGGAGAGAGCGTGGCAGCCTGAGCGTGGGATGTCAGCAGCAAGGCGGCCGTGACAAGGGACAAAAAGCGATACCGCATGCGGCGAATCCGGCGAGTGGGGGCGGGATTGAGCCCGCCGGGGCACCTGATGTCAAAGCGGGGTCTGCCGGCGGCAGGCCCTTATGGGATCTTGATGTTCCGGGGCTGCCGCTCGTCTCGAACGGCTATGGCGGCGACAATATCCTTTTCCATGCGGTCTGAAGGACCGTTTGGAAATCAGGACGATGAACCAGATCCATCACAGGCGCTTCGCCGATCCTCCCGCCTTTCTCGTCGGCCGTGACGCCGAGGGGCATTGGCTCGCCATCGAGACGCATGGCCGCGGCGGCGGCATCTTTGCCGATCGCAGTGCCGCCCTGCGTTATGCCGCGGCCGAGACGGCCCACCGGCCGCGCGCCGTCCGCATGACGGCGAGAAGGCTGCACCTGCTCTGAGGCCGGCCATGAACCACTGGCTTCACGGCATGTTCACGGCGCTGGTGACGCCGTTCGACGGCGAGGCGATCGACTATGATGCGCTGGAGCGGTTGATCGCCTGGCAGATCGCGCAAGGGGCGGACGGCATCGTCGTCGGTACCGTCACGGGCGAGGTCTCGGCGCTGACCGAAACGGAACAGCAGGCCTTGCTGGCCGCCGCGCGCAGCATCGCTGGGCGACATGTTCCGGTCATCGCCGCCGTCGGCACCTATGCGACGGCCGATACGGTTGCCGCGGTCGTGGCCGCGGAGAAGGCAGGCGTCTCGGCCCTGCTGCTGCGGATGCCCTATTACAACCGCCCCACCCAGGCCGGACTCGCGGCCCATGCTCTGGCGGCCGCGCAGGCGACGGGGCTCGAGATCGTGCTCGACAACGATCCCGACCGTTGCGGCGTCGAGATCGCGCCGGAGACGCTGGCGTTGCTCGAAGGGGCGGCGAACATCGTCGGTATTCTGGAGCGGAGCGGCGATCTCGCCCGCTGCGATCGGATCGCGCGGGTGCGCGACCGCCGCTTCATGCGGTTGACCGGAGCGGCAGGGCAGATCCCGTCCTATCTGCTGGCCGGGGGCTGCGGAGCGGTCACCAGTGTCGGCAATCTCGCGCCGCACTGGCTCGCGCGGCTGGAGAATGCCGCGCGCTCGGAATTCTACGATCAGGCGCAGGTTCTGCAGCGCAGGCTCATTCCTTTGCTCGACCTCCTGGCTGCCGAGCCCGATCCGGTCCTCGTCAAGCTCGCTTTGTCGATGCTCCACCCGGGTGTCGAGCAGGCTTGCCGAACGCCGTTGGCACCAGCTCGCCCGGAGTTCATTCCGCTGGTCCGCGAGGCCATCGAGGATTTGCCGCGACCTCACCCCCAGGTCACGGCATCGCGGGTTTCGAGCCACGTCGCCGCAAGCAAGACAGCCGGCAGCGGTGAGGCCGCATGACCGGTTTCCTGAAAGGAAGGAGGCTTCCATGTTCGTGATCGGCAGCTATCGTCGTCGTCGCGAGGCGGTCTACCAAAGTACCCGACGCGTATCCGCCGGCGGTTGGAAGGCCGATGTGCTGCATCTGTGCGGTTCGATCGCGCTGATGGCGGCGATCATCGGCGTCCGCGTCTGGTGGTACCTGCACAACGGTTGACCCGACACGAGAAAGGGCGCCATGCGAAGGCGGCGCCCTTGTCGAAATTGACTGAACGTGCCGGTTTCGAATTCGGCCGGCTCTGCACGCAGCGGTTGTGCCGCCGCCTTGTCGCGATGCTTCATGACGCAGCGGAAGCGATTTTTTCCTCAGAATGCGCAGATAGGGCGGACTTCCTGAAATCGGTTTTAGCAATTTGTAAGCTCCCGGCCCCAACGCTCTTCCGTCGAATGCGCCCATTCGGCCTGGGGTCAGAAAAATGAAGAAGCTCAGCTCCCTGCGTAACATGATCCGCCGGTTTCGCGAGGACCAGCGGGGCAACGTCCTGATGCTGTTCGGACTTTCGCTGGTGCCGCTGATCGGCGTCGTCGGCGTCGCCGTCGACTATTCGCGCGCCAGCAACGCCCGGCAGGCGTTGAATGCCGCCATCGATTCCGCGGCGTTGATGGCGGCACGCGATGCGCAGAAGCTGACTGACGCGCAGCTGACCGCTCGCATCAATGCCTGGCTGAAGGCCAACCTGCCGCCCGAGGTGCAGAGCGAATTCACTGCCGCAGCGGTGACCATCGACCGCACGGCGCGCACCGTGAAGATCGTCGCCAATGCCAACGTGCCGACGACCGTCGCGCGCGTCCTCGGCTCCGAGACGTTGCCGGTTTCCAGCACGAGCCAGTCGACCTGGGGCACCAACAAGATTGAGCTCGCGCTCGTGCTGGATAACACCGGCTCGATGGCGCAGAAGAACAAGATGACCGCATTGAAGGCTGCGGCCAAGGATCTGATCAAGATCATGCAGGATGCTACGACCGAGACCGATCAGATCCGCATCTCGATCGTGCCGTTCAACACACAGGTCCGGATCGCGCGGACGTTTCAAAACGAGCAGTGGATGCGCTACGGGGAATCCCGCCGTGTGATCTGCAATAGCAGGGGTACGTCATGTACTCTTGACGATTACTATAGAACCCCTATCAGCGATCTAGATGGGTTGGTCTGCTCCGGCAGCGGCAATAACAAGTCGTGCACCAAACAGAACATTACCAAGACGACCTGGGCGAAGACCAGTGAAGGCTGCATCACCGATCGCGACCAGAATTACGACGTCAAGGACGGCGGTTCCTATACGGCCAGCGAACAGCAGTTCCCGGCCTTCTGGTGCAGCCAGTCGACCCTCGCAGAGGCCCTTCCCTTGACGTCCAACTGGACAACCTTGAACGGCAAGGTCGACAGCATGACGCCGGTCGGTGCCACGAACGTGACCATCGGTGCCGTCTGGGGCTGGGCGACGCTGACCCCGGGCGCCCCCTACACCGAAGCCAAGCCGGCGACGGAGCCGCGGTTGAAGAAATACATGATCTTGCTAACGGACGGTGACAACACGCAGAATCGTTGGGACGGCAATGGCTCCGACCCCAGTCCGGCCATCGATGCGCGCACGAAACTAGCTTGCACGAATATCAAGGCGGACGGGATCAGCCTCTACACGATCCGTGTGATGGACGGGAACGCTTCCATGCTGCGTGATTGCGCCAGTAAGCCCGAAATGTACTACGAGGTGACGGATGCCTCGCAGCTCAGCCCGATCTTCAAGGCGATCGCCGGCGAGATCAGCGCCGTTCGCCTAACGCAGTAGGAGCAGGCGCGGTCGCGAGCTCCGCGAAACGCGCCAGGAAACGCGTCTGGGCCGTCTCGGTGTCGAGCGGCTCCAGCCAGGCGAGTACGGCGGCGGGCAGCGCCTGCGGCCGGCCGAAGAACCTCAGCGCCTCTTCCCGTCCGAAGCCGGCGAGTTGCGTCGCCTCGAAGAAGGCGGCGATGGTGTCGGCCTCCTTGGTCTTGCGCTTCTGCGGGGCCGGCGTCGTGGCCGGCAGGCTGAAGCGTAGATGGATCGCCGCGAGCAGGCGCAGCTCCACGCTCTTGTAGGCGTCGCCCATCACCACCTTGAAGGGCGAGATCATGTCGCCGATGACGTATTCGGGCGCATCGTGCAGCAGAGCCATCAAGCGCCAGGCGTCGCTCCAGTCCGGGTTGAGGTGACTGGCGATGGCCTCGACCAACAGGCAGTGCTGCGCGACCGAGAAGGAGTGCGCGCCGCGCGTCTGGCCGTTCCAGCGCGCGACGCGGGCAAGGCCGTGGGCGATGTCCTCGATCTCGATGTCGAGCGGCGAGGGGTCGAGCAGGTCGAGCCTCCGGCCCGAGAGCATGCGCTGCCAGGCGCGGGGCGGTTCGGGCTTGCGGGCCATCAGGCAGCAGGGCGGCTGTCGCGTGCGAGCGCGACGCACTCGCTCCAGCGGAAGCAGCCGGTGAGATGGTCGTTGACCAACCCGCAGGCCTCCATGAAGGCGTAGACGATGGTCGGGCCGCAGAAGGTGAAGCCGGCCTTCTTCAGCTCCTTCGACATTATCTCGGAAATTTTCGTCTGTGTCGGTACTTCGCCCTGCGTGCGGAACCTGTTCTGCAGGACGCGGCCGTCGAGATGCTTCCAGAGGAAATCGGCGAAGGATTCGCGTTCGCTCAGCTTCAG
>JARYGW010000326.1:0-6172 GCA_033792295.1 Allobosea sp. | reverse complement strand
AGGCGTCCCTCTATCAATCGGGTTCCTATCTCAAGCAACTTGGCCGCCTCTGAGAGCTTCAAATGTCGGGCCTCGAAGTCCGTCAATGCGTCGGCATCGATCAACCAATTTGAAAGAATCTCAGTCCCCGCGATCCTGCCCGATTGAATAAGCCGAAGCACTGCAGCCGAGCTTATGCCCAACCGATCCCCGGCCTCTCGCGGCGTAAAGCGCTCGGCTTCAGGAGTATCCGCCTCGCCCGAGCGTTGCACTAGCGCCTCGATCTTGGATCTTTCGTAGAAAACGGATCGGCACTGGCTCCGGTCGATCGCGGGTTCGATCCCCATCTGAGCAAGTTTTCGCGACGCCCATTTCCAATGCATACTAAGCATCGTGGCGACATCGCTTCCCTTGATGAAGTGCGTTTCAAACGAAATTAGCTGCTCACGGTCGATATATCGACCGGCCAGCTTGAGGTGTCCAAGGGCGACCAGCTGGCGCACAGCTTCCCATTTGATGTTCAAGCGCTCCGCAGCTCTCTGGAGCGTCATCTCATCCGCTGCAGCATCGCGGTTGAGTTGCAGCACATCGGCCCTGTCTACCATCAGCCGATTGAGGCCGACTGCATCTTGATCGACGCTTCGGACGGAGAGCTGCCCATTCAGTACGAATCCGACCAGCTCAAGAATGCCGGACTTACCAGAAAATGCTTTAGGGAGGGCTACATGGGAAGGTGAAGGCTCGTTTAAGCTCCGAACCTCCAGCCGATTTAGTAGGCCTGTGATCTCTTTCGTCTCGATGGCATAATCCTGCAGCTTCCCACCGCCTTCAATCAGAGCAGGAAGTACCTTTGCTTTGACCAGCTCGATTATCGCCCCGTCTGAAATTCCGAAGAGTTTTTCTGCTTCAGTCATGTTGACCGAGTTTGCAAATCGCTTGCGATATTCATCGGCGACTTCGACAGGGATTCGCAGGGGCATCCCTTGGTGCTTACCTGGTGGAACAACGCCAATCGATCGCAGAAATTCATTCAGACGACGTCGACTTATGCCGCAGTGCTTTGCTGCTCGGGTTAGTGTCAATGACGTCTCTGAATCTGAGATTCCGAATATTTCAAACCCACTTTTCAATAGCACGCGAGACTTCGCGTGGCGAACCACAACCGGGACAAGAGACGCATAAGATCCAGCGTCCACGCGCCCCGAGAACCAAAGAGCAAAGGCGCCACCGTAGGCCGCCTGGACCCCCCAACGTCTCGGTTTGCCGCCGGCGTCTCGGACTCGCGCATCTCGCTCCTTGCGAGCATCGAAGAGTTTATCCAATACCTCTTCGATGCCGCGTTCGCCGGCGGAAGCGACTTCATAACCGCGCAACATCACCGCCGCTGGTCCGTAGGAGGACCAAGTCTCAGCAAATGTTTCCACGGGATTGATCGAAAACGCGCCGAGCCGTTCTACGATCGAGATTGCGTCCTGAAGCGGCAGCTCGTCCAGAATCGGACAAGGCACAAGCTCGGTCTGGAGGGGAGCGGCAGGACTGTGCTGCATGAGCTTCGCATCCAACCACTTATCGAAAGCGAGTTGGGATTCCTGCACCTTGCCAACGTTGAGCAGCGGCAGAGACTGGCCGCATTGGCAGCGGGAAACGTCGCCAAGAGACCAGGCCGTCGGCTGCTTGCAACTTGGGCATTCCGCCTGAAGGGGCAGTTGATGCCGCACGCAGTGAGACAATGCTGCGATATCCCAGGTGCCCCGGTGATACGATTCCTCACCGAGGCAAGCCGGACACCACCGTCGATATTGTTTTCTAACACTGTCGGGCAAAAAGCTGTGCCCGAAGACGCGGATTTGATTTCCGTGCTTTACGGGCGTTGCCCATTCCAAATCGGGCAGTGGAAGCGCCTCGACCAAGCCGCCGCCGAAGGGGCGTCGTGCCGCGACGCCGTGGCCAATGGCGACGATCTCGGCGAACCCGCGCGCCGAGGTAGCCTCCGCGCCGACGCGGAGCCAGGGTTCGTTCATCCGGGCCATCTCGGCTTCGAGCGCGGTCGTCGCGAAGGCGCGCCGCGTCAACTCCGCCGCTTCCACGGCTCGGCGGGCCAGGTTTCCGATCTCGTCGACTTGCGGGAGTCGGAACGCGCCCATGTGCGCGATCTCATGGAACCGAGAGGTCGGCAGGCCGCCCCGGACCGCCTCAGGAAATCCTCCGATCGCGCCGAGGCGACGGGCCTGCTCGACAGGGCCCTCGAAAAACTTGCGCTGGTGATCCAGCTCCTCGTTCAGCTTGGTCAGGGCGCTCAACTGCCCCGTGTGGGAGAAGGCCTTTCGCCAAGCTTCCTCCGGCCGAAGCGTCGCCAGGACCTTGCTCTCGATGCTGATCGCGTTACGGATTTCCGAAATGGGATCCGCGAGGCGCTGGATGTCCCGCAGGGGTTGCAGGGCACGACTGGCGACATCGAGGTCTTTCATCCATCGAAGGGAATCGGTCATGCTGCCCCCGTCGGTTCTGCGTCATGGTGACCGCGACGCCGGCCGAAATGTGGCAGTTGCCCACCTATCCACCGTCGCCTGGTTTGCCCTGCTTCGGGAGCCCGCGCCCGTTGGCATCCGCTCCCGCCGGCATAACCTCGCGGTTCCACGATCCGCAGGTACGAGTTCCGGATGGCGAGAACGCGTGACGATTTCAGCGCCCGGACCAAGCTCGACTTGGCGCTGCGCGCCAGCTACCTCTGCTCGTCATGCAAGCGCTCGACGGCCGGGCCCAGCGACGAGGCCCCGGACGCCGTGACGATGATCGGCATCGCCGCGCACATCTGCGCCGCCGCGCCGGGGCCGGGAGCTCGACGCTACGATCCCACCATGACGCCCAGGGAACGATGCACATCGATAACGGCATATGGCTATGCGCCTCGTGCGGCGTCTTGGTCGGCCGCGACGAGAAGCGCTTCCCACGGATGCCCTCAGGAGGATGAAGCGCGACCATGAAAGCTCGCGGCGCATTGGGGCGCAGTCGCAGGACAGCGAAGGCGATCTCATCGCCATCGGTCCGGACGTCATCGCCGTGGGGAGCGTCGTGCGCTCCAGCCCGGACGGCGTCCGGGTTCGCCTGTCCCATTTCGTGGAAGGGTCAGGGCGCGATCTCTGGTCGCTGGGCCGGGGCTTCGACCAAATTCCGCCCGGGCGGCGCTACGCCCTTTTGAACGAGCTCGGTTTCGGGGATTGCTGGCGGAGCCGCCCGTCGTCGAGCGCGTGGGATATGCCTATGAAGTGCAGCTCAGGCTCTGGGAGCGGGCCTCGCGCCGGAATGCCGCTGAGAGCAACGGGTTCATGTCCCGCGAGGATGGTCGCCTGCTTCGAGGGATGGATGCCCCTGGGCGCTAATTTGCCTTTGCTGGGCAGATTGGCTGTCTTTTTCATACCCGATCTCACAATAGGCGGCTGGTCTGACCCTCGGGAATCGCGTCTGCTGGTATCTCCAAAGATGGAAGCCCGCGATCGATGACGCTCGCCCTGATCAGACGTGCGCTTGAGCCGAGGACAATAGCGGTCATTGTCGGATCGCCCGAAACGGATGTGCTGGCGGCGAAAATCCGATCGGAATCCTATCGCGGGGTGTTGTCGGTGCTTCCTGACGGCGAGGCTATCGCATCCTTGCAGCCTTGCGATCTCCTGGTCTCGCCGGTTGCAGCCGCCGTACAGGTTTTGGCAAAGGCCCCAAGCGGCTGCGCCGGGCTTCTCGTACCGGACGGAACTGCCGCCGATACAGAGCGACTCCAGATTGCAGCACGAGCTGCCGGCATCCGATTAATCGGCCCGTCATCGCTCGGCCTTGCTGCGCCAGGCCTTGGGCTGAATGCGACCGGCGTTCCCGTGCATCTGGCAACAGGCTCGCTAGCCCTCGTCGCACAGTCCAATTCGGTCGCGGCCGGCATACTGGCCTGGGCTGCCAGGCGCGGGATCGGGTTCTCCGGCGCTGTCGTCCTTGGTGAAGGCGCCGATGTCGATATCGCCGACTGCCTCGATCTTTTCGGCGCCGACGCGGCGACGCGGACCATCCTGCTGGCGATCGACAACATCACTGACGCAGCGCGTTTCATGTCATCGGCGCGAGCCGCCGCGCGGCTCAAGCCGGTTTTGGTCCTGAAGCCGCCGCGCGTGGAGCCGCCTTGGCCTGCACTGACGCATTCAGCGCTGATCGTGACCGGTGATGCCGCACATGACGCGGCCTTCCACCGGGCCGGCCTGTTGCGTGTAAATGATCTCGATGAGCTTTTCGCGGCCGCCGAGACACTGGGCCGCGCCCGCGCAGCCGGCGCCGGCCGGCTGGCGATCGTCGGCAACGGCGAAGGGCTGGCAGCATTGGCGGCCGCGCGGCTGCGGCGGGCCGGCGGCATGGGGCAGCAGCTCCGGGAGCCGGCGGTCGTGCAAACCGATCAGGAATATCGCGAAACAGCGACCAGTCTGCTGGCAGAAAGTGACGTCGACGCTGTTCTTGCGCTCAACGCCCCGCTGGCGCCGGACGATCCCGTGGATTGCGCGCGCGCTCTGGTCCAGGCGCGCGCTGCATCCTCAACTGGCAAGCCGGTGCTGGCGGCCTGGGTTGGCGGCGGGGAGGAGATTGCGGCAATTTTCGCCGCGGCCGGCATCCCGTCATTTGCAACGGAGGGGGAAGCCATCCTCGGCTTTCAGCATCTGACGCGCCACGCGCGGTTGCAAAACGAGCTGATGGCGACGCCGCCCGCAATAAGTGAAGGCGATGAGCCGGATTTTGCCGCGGCTGGCGCACTCGTAGACCGGGCGATTGCTCAAGGTCGCGGCTGGCTCGAACCGGATGAGGTCGCTCAGCTGCTGGCCCTCTTCCGGATTCCCGCGCTCAACCTCGTAATCGCGGCGGATGCGACAGCGGCGGTCGAGGCTGCCAGCGACCAGTTCGCGATCGGCCGCACGGTCGCACTCAAGATCGTCTCTCCCGACATCGCTCACAAGTCGGATGTCGGTGGTGTCGAGCTCGACCTAGCCAGCGAGGAGGCCGTGCGGGCGGCGGCCGGCCGCTTGAACGAGCGCTTGCATCAACTGCGACCTGAAGCCCGACTCAACGGTTTCATGGTCCAGCCGATGGCGCTTCGCAGCAAGGCCCGCGAACTGATCGCCGGTTTCTCGGTGGATCCATGCTTCGGCCCGGTCATTGTTTTTGGGCGCGGCGGCACAGCGGCCGAACTTATCGCTGATACGCATGTCGCGCTGCCGCCGCTTGATCTGGCCTCCGCCGAGCATCTGATCGCCCGGACGCGGGTTTCCCGCATCCTTTCGGCCTACCGCGATGTTCCGGGGGCCGATCGCCGAGCAATCGCCGCCGTCCTGGTCGCACTCGGCAATATCGCATCCGCGCTTCTGCAGATCCGCGCAATGGATCTCAATCCGATCCTCGCCGATGCCAACGGGGTCGTAGCAGTCGACGCGCGTGTCGTGTTGGAGCCCGACCTTACACGCCGCCGCCGCCCGGCAATCCGGCCCTATCCCGGTAGCTGGACGTCGCGGCTCAAGCTCAGCGAGCGACGTTTCTTCATCCGCCCAATGAAGCCGGAGGATGAGGTCTTACTCGGTGCGATGCTCGGGCGCGTGACGGCCGAAGACTTGCGATTGCGCTTCTTCGTGCCACTGAAATCGTTCAGCCACGCTTTTCTTGCCCGCCTGACTCAGCTCGACTATGCGCGGGAGATGGCATTCATCGCCATCGAGGAAGGCAGCGGGGAAGCGGCAGGCGCCGTCCGCTTGCACGCCGATCCCGGCCATGTCGAGGCCGAATATGGCATCCTGCTGCGTTCCGACCTGAAGGGCATTGGGCTCGGCCGGGCCCTGATGAAGCTGATCATCGACTGGGCCGAGGCTGAGAAGCTTCAACGCGTCCACAGCCAGGTGCTCGCGGAGAACGCACCGATGCTCGCGCTTTGCCGGGATCTGGGCTTCGAGATCGCGCTCGATCCCGACGATGTGTCCGTCAGGCGTGTCGGGCTGAACTTGGAAAAAAGGACAGGGACCCGGCGCAAAATCCCTCGCAAATCGCCGCGAGGCCGCTCGATGCAGAAGGGTTGAACAAATGAGTGGGCCTAGGCGATCGTTAAAGACTCGATTTTGACACGATAAGATCAAAGGTTTTGCGTTCCTCCAGCAGGGCCATATCAATGTCTCCGTTC
>JARYGW010000325.1:0-6177 GCA_033792295.1 Allobosea sp. | reverse complement strand
CTTGAGTGAGCGTGCCGGTCTTGTCGAAGGCGACGACGCCGGTGCGGGCCGCCGTCTCGATGACCACGCCGCCCTTCATCAGCAGGCCCTGGCGGGCGCCGGCCGAGAGTGCGGCGGCGATGGCGGCGGGGACCGAGATCACCAGCGCGCAGGGGCAGCCGATCAGCAGCAGCGCCAGCGCCCGGTAGATCCAGACCGACCATTCGCCCGCGAAGAGGAGCGGGGGCACCAGAGCGACCAGCAGAGCGAGTCCGACGATCGCCGGCATGTACCAGCGCGAGAAGCGGTCGATGAAGCGTTCGGTTGGCGCGCGCGCCTCCTGAGCCTCCTCGACAAGACGGATGATACGGGAAATCGTGTTGTCCTGCGCCGCCTTCTCGACGCGGATGCGCAGCGCCGCCTCGCGATTGACGGAGCCGGCATAGACAGGCTCGCCAACGCCCTTGGTCTTCGGCACGGATTCGCCGGTGACCGGGCTTTCGTCAATGCCGGAGGTGCCGTCGGTGATCTCTCCATCGGCGGGGATGCGGTCGCCGGGGCGGACCAGCACGATCTGGCCGATCGCGAGGCTGGCGGCGTCGACCTGCCGCGTGGCGCCGTTCTCCTCGACGAGGGCGGTCTTGGGCACGAGGTCGCCGAGCGCGCGGATCGAGGCGCGGGCGCGGTCGGCCGCGACGCCCTCCAGCACTTCGCCGACGGCGAAGAGGAAGACGACCAGGGCCGCTTCCTCGGCCGCGCCGATGAAGAGTGCGCCGATGGCGGCGATCGTCATCAGCATCTCGATGGTGAAGGGGATGCCGGCGCGGGCCGCCGCCAGAGCGCGTCGCGCCACGGGTGCGACGCCGATCAGGCAGGCGACGAGGAAGGCCCAATAGGCGATGTCATGCCGGACCGTGCCGATGATCCAGGCGGCGGCGAGCAGTGCGCCCGTCACCAGTACGAGTCGGCCTTTGCCGGTCTGGTACCAGCTGGCGCCTTCCGGCGTGACCTCATGGACGTGGCCCGGCAGGCCGTGGCCGTGGTCGGCCTTTCCCGCTCCCGCGGCCTTGCCGCTCGTCTGACGGGCCGCGTGGTCGTGCCCGGCACGTGCGTGGCCATCGTGATCATGGCCGGTATGATCATGGTCGTGAGCGTGATCCGAGCAGCAGGCACTGCCTTGCTCATGCGAATCGTGGCGATGCGCATGGTCGTGATGCGTATGGCCGTGCCCGCCGCAGCAGGCACTTGCCTCGGCCGCAGGCTTTTCGGCAGGGGGCGCCGTCAGCGCGGCGGTGGTGTAGCCGAGGCCGTTGACGCGCTTTTCCAGCGCTGCGACGCTGGTCTGCGCCTCGTCGAGCACCAGGGTCAGCGTCTCCGACATCACGGAAAGCCTGACGTCGCCGACGCCCGGCAGGCGTTCCACCGCACCGCGAATCTTCGCCGCGCAGCTCGCGCAATCCATGCCGCCGACCTTCCAGGAGAGGGTCTTGGGTTCGGATTCGGTGCTGGTCGCCATGGTGTGTCTCCGTCTGCCTTCGCTACGGGACATTGCTTCTACAAGCTGTAGCCACTCCAGGTTCAAGCGAAAAATTCATCTTGCCATTCTTCACCCGTGCGGCTCCGTTCGCAGTGGTGTCGAGCGAGCCTGGGGTAGGGGATGGATTCGGAGATTCTGTACGCGGTCGAGGATGGTGTCGGCACCGTCACCTTCAATCGGCCGCAGGCACGAAACGCCTTGACCTATGGCATGTATGAGCGGCTGGCGGAGATCTGCCGCGAGCCGGCCGCGCATGGCGACCCGCGCGTCATCATCGTGACCGGCGCGGGCGACAAAGCCTTCGCCTCGGGCACCGATATCGCGCAGTTCCGGGCCTTTTCGAGTGCGGCGGATGCGCTGGCCTATGAAAAGCGGATCGAGGCGGTGATCGATGCGGTCGAGCGCTGTCCGGTGCCGACGCTGGCGGCGATCTCGGGTGCGGTGACCGGCGGCGGGGCGGCGCTCGCGCTCTCCTGCGATCTGCGCATCGCCTCAGCGACGGCGCGATTCGGTTTCCCGATCGCGCGCACGCTCGGCAACTGCCTGTCGATGGCGAACTATGCCCGGCTCTACGCCTTGCTCGGGCCGGCGCTGGTGAAGGACATCGTCTTCACCGCACGACTCGTGGAGGCCGAGGAGGGGCGCCTGGCCGGGCTCTACAGCGAATTGCTGCCCGATCATGCCGCGCTGATGCAGCGCGCTGCCGAACTCGCCGCCACGATCGCCGGCCATGCGCCGCTGACCATGCGCGCGACGAAGGAAGCGATGCGGCGGCTGACGGCCGCAGCGGCGCAGGGCGTGCCCGGCGATGACCTCGTCACGCTCTGCTATACGAGCGAAGATTTCCGGGAGGGCATGGAAGCCTTTCTCGCCAAGCGTCCTCCCATCTGGCGAGGGCGCTAGATCGTCGCGCGTCCTCGGGGGCGGTAACGATGATTGACTTCATTGATATCGCATCGAGGAAGCCAGTTCAGCCATAGCGGCGTTCCAGCCGGCGGTCGAACCAGAGCGCGGCCAGCGTGCAGGCTGCGCCCGACAGCAGATAGAGGCCGACCCAGGCGAGGCCGAGCTTGCTGGAGAGCGTCAGCGCGACGAGCGGCGCGAAGCCGGCGCCGATGAGCCAGGCGAGGTCGGACGTCAGGGCGGCGCCGGTATAGCGGTACTCCCGGCCGAAGCTGGAGGCGACGGCGCCGGCCGTCTGGCCGTAGGAGAGGCCGAGCAGGCCGAAGCCGATGATGACATAGACCGTCTGGCCGGCGAGGCTGTCGCCGAAGAGCAGCGGCGCGATGATGCTGCTCAGGCTGAACAGGCCGATCATCAGGCCGGAGAGGACCAGGGTCCGGCGGCGGCCGATCTGGTCGGCGATCAGGCCGGAGGTCATGATCGCTCCGGCGAAGACGACGGCGCCGGCGCCCTGCACGATCAGGAACTCCGCGACCGAGCGGTTGGTGAAAAGGTTGATCCAGCTGACCGGGAAAATGGTGACGAGGTGGAACAGCGCGAAGCTCGCCAGCGGCACGAAGGCGCCAAGGACCAGCGTGCTGCTGCGCTTGCGGATGAGCTGCGAGACCGAGATCGGCATCAGCTCGCGGGTTTCCATGAGCTGCGCAAATTCCTGGGTCGCGACCATGCGCAGGCGGGCGAAGAGGGCGACCACGTTGATCGTCAGCGCGACGAAGAAGGGATAGCGCCAGCCCCAGCCGAGGAAGTCTTCCGTCGACAGTGCGCCTTCGAAATAAGCGAACAGGCCCGCGGCGAGGATGAAGCCGATCGGCGCGCCGAGCTGCGGCAGCATCGCATACCAGCCGCGCCGATTCGGCGGTGCATTCAGGGCGAGCAGTGAGGACAGGCCGTCCCAGGCGCCACCGAGCGCGATGCCCTGGAGCAGGCGGAAAACCGCCAGGATGATGCCGGACCAGATGCCGATCGTCTCAAACCCGGGGAGGAACGCGATCGCGGCGGTCGAGCCGCCGAGCAGGAAGAGCGCGGCGGTCAGCTTGGTGGCGCGGCCATAAATCCGGTCGATCGTCATGAACAGCACGGAGCCGATCGGGCGGGTCAGAAAGGCGAGGGCGAAGATGCCGAAGGAATAGATCGTTCCGGTCAGCGGATCCGCAAAGGGGAAGACCAGTTGCGGGAAGACCAGCACGCAGCCCAGGCCGAAAACGAAGAAGTCGAAATACTCGGAGGTGCGGCCGATGATGACGCCGATCGCGATCTCACCCGGCGAGACGTGGTCCCTGCCGTGGTCGTCCGTCAGATGGCTCGATGCCGGGCTTGCCGCATGGGCGCTCATTCGGGGGCTTCCTCGTTCGCGCGGAAAAGGGATAACATTCCCCAGCTCCAGACGCCATGGATGCGGCGATAAAAGCGGAGCGCCCGTCATCTGCCAATGGGACATTGTGTCCTCTGTGCAGTGCAAAAGAATGCGATAGACAGAGCGGCGACTTTCCGGTCACGGAGGGCTTGGTCTCTTGAGAAACCGTCGTTTTCTGGCGTTGTTGCCGCTCTTGCCCCTGCTTGGCGGCTGCCAGGCGGTGCTGCTGTCACCGTCTGGCGATGTTGCGTTGCAGCAGCGCAACCTGATGCTGATCTCGACGGCCCTGATGCTGACGATCATCATCCCGGTCATGGCGCTGACGGTGTTCTTCGCCTGGCGCTACCGCGCCTCGGCCAAGGCCGATTACGACCCGGACTGGCACCATTCGCTGCCGCTCGAGGTGGTGATCTGGGCCGTGCCGCTACTGATCATCGTCATCCTCGGCGCATTGACCTGGATGGGCACGCATCTGCTCGATCCTTACCGGCCGCTGAACCGCATCAGCGCGACGACGCCGATCGCGACCGCGCAGGCCGGCAGCACCCAGATGCGCAAGGAGCCGCTCGTCATCCAGGTCGTGGCGCTCGACTGGAAATGGCTGTTCATCTACCCGCAGCAGGGCATCGCCTCGGTCAATGAGGTGGTGGCGCCGGTGAATCAGCCGGTCGAGTTCCGGATCACGGCCTCCTCGGTGATGAACTCGCTCTTCATCCCCGCGCTCGCCGGCCAGATCTATGCGATGCCGGGCATGCAGACCAAACTCAACGCCGTGATCAACCATCCCGGCGATTTCGAAGGTTTCTCGGCGAATTACAGTGGCGAGGGCTTCTCGGGCATGCGGTTCCGCTTCCGCGGCCTCGAGGGTAACGGCTTCGAGGATTGGGTGAAGGCGGCGCAGGCCAAGGGCGACAAGCTCGGCCGCGAGGAATATCTCGTCTTCGAGCGGCCGAGCGAGCGCGAGCCGGCCCGCCAGTTCGGCAGCGTCGCGCCCGATCTCTTCGACGCGATCCTCAACATGTGCGTCGACCGCGCCAAGATGTGCATGCGCGACATGATGGCGATGGACGCCAAGGGCGGTGGCGGCAGAGAAGGCATCTCCACCGTCATGGCGCTCGAATACGACAAGTCTGTGCGCCGGGGCGGGGCGCCCCTGTCGCCGCGCCCCTTCGTCACCGCGATCTGCACGCCGGCGGATGTCTATGGCAAGGGCGGCGTAACCGCCCAGGCCGCGAACTGAGCTCTTGATTGAACGGCCGCTTGGCCATGCCTAGAGCAGGATGCGAAAAAATGGAAACCGGCTTTTCGCGAGAAACCTGCTCTAACTATTTGATAAGAGACGGATTCAGGCTTCAGGTGGAAACACCTTGTGTTCCATCTGAAGTCATCCGGCTCTAGCGATCCGAGGACGCCATGAATTCCTATCCCGACTGGTGGAAGCTCGTGTTCGGGCGCTTCACGTTCGAAGCCGTCCCGTACCATGAGCCCATCCTGGTCGCGACCTTCGCCGGCGTCGTGATCGGCGGCCTCGCGGTCATCGCCCTGATCACCCGGCTGAAGGCCTGGGGCTATCTCTGGAACGAGTGGTTCACAAGCGTCGACCACAAGAAGATCGGCATCATGTACATGGTGCTCGGCATCGTCATGCTGCTGCGCGGCTTTGCCGACGCGCTGATGATGCGCGGCCAGCAGGCGATCGCCTTCGGCGCCAATGAGGGCTACCTGCCGCCGCATCATTACGACCAGATCTTCACGGCGCATGGCGTCATCATGATCTTCTTCGTGGCGATGCCGCTGGTCACGGGGCTGATGAACTATGTCGTGCCGCTGCAGATCGGTGCGCGCGACGTGGCCTTTCCCTTCCTCAACAATTTCTCGTTCTGGATGACCGTCAGCGGCGTCGTGCTGGTGATGGCCTCGCTCTTCGTCGGCGAATTCGCCAAGGTCGGCTGGCTCGCCTATCCGCCTCTCTCGGGTGCCGCCTACTCGCCCGGGGTGGGCATGGACTACTACCTCTGGGCGCTGCAAATCGCCGGCGTCGGCACGACCCTGTCGGGCATCAACCTGATCGCGACGATCGTGAAGATGCGCGCGCCCGGCATGGACATGATGAAGATGCCGGTCTTCACCTGGACCGCGCTGTGCACCAACGTGCTGATCGTGGCGAGCTTCCCGATCCTGGCGGGCACGCTCGCGCTGCTGACTCTCGACCGCTATGTCGGCACCAATTTCTTCACGAACGATCTCGGCGGCAATCCGATGATGTACGTGAACCTGATCTGGATCTGGGGCCACCCCGAGGTCTACATCCTGATCCTGCCCTGCTTCGGCATCTATTCGGAGA
>JARYGW010000324.1:0-6319 GCA_033792295.1 Allobosea sp. | reverse complement strand
CGCGGTCGATCAATCGGGTGGCGGACATAGGCCGTTCCAGTTCTGATGTCGGGCCGAGGCTCGTCAGCCGAATGGGGATGAGGGCGCCACCCGAAAACTGTTTGGGCTTCCGGGACGACGCGTTGGCCGATAGGTAGGCTGCATCCAGCCTTTGCTCAACCTCCCGGAGACACGCCATGCCCCAGACTTACGATGTCATCCTCAAGGGTGGCACGGTGGTGAACCAGGATGGCCGCGTCGCGCGCGACATCGGCATCATCGGCAGCAAGATCATGGCGCTGGGCGATCTTTCGCAGGCGTCGGCCGGTGAAGTCGTCGACTGCACCGGCCTGCACATCCTGCCCGGCGTGATCGATTCCCAGGTGCACTTCCGCGAGCCGGGGCTCGATCACAAGGAGGATTTGGAGAGCGGCTCGCGTTCGGCCGCACTCGGCGGGGTGACCTGCGTCTTCGAGATGCCGAACACGATTCCGCAGACGACCACCCCCGAGGCGCTGGCCGACAAGGTGAAGCGCGGCAAGCACCGCATGCATTGCGACTTCGCCTTCTGGGTCGGCGGTACGCATGAGAACGCCGCCGATGTTCCGGAACTGGAGCGGTTGCCGGGGGCTGCCGGCATCAAGGTGTTCATGGGCTCCTCCACCGGCGACCTGCTGGTCGAGGACGACAAGGGCGTTGCCGAGATCCTGAAGCGGACGCGCCGGCGCGCCGCCTTCCATTCCGAAGACGAGATGATGCTGCGCGAGCGCATGGGCCTGCGCGTCGAGGGCGATCCGTCGAGCCATCCGGTCTGGCGCTCTCCCGAAGTGGCGCTGACCTGCACGAAGCGGCTGGTGCGGATCGCGCGCGAGACCGGTGCGCGCGTCCATATCCTGCATATCTCGACCGGCGAGGAGATGGTCTTCCTGAAGGACCACAAGGATGTCGCGACCGTCGAGGTGCTGCCGAACCATCTGACGCTGGTCGCGCCGGATTGCTACGAGCGTCTCGGCACCTATGCCCAGATGAATCCGCCGATCCGCGACGACAGCCACCGCCAGCGCATCTGGTGGGGCGTCGAGCAGGGAATCGTCGACGTGCTTGGCTCGGACCATGCGCCGCATACCCATGAGGAGAAGCACCATCCCTATCCGGCGAGCCATTCCGGCATGCCGGGGGTGCAGACGCTGGTGCCGATCATGCTCGACCATGTGAATGCCGGCAGGCTCTCGCTGGAGCGCTTCGTTGATCTCAGCAGCGCCGGGCCGCAGCGCATCTTCGGGCTGGAGGGCAAGGGCCGGATCGCGGTCGGCTACGATGCCGATTTCACCATTGTCGATCTCAAGCGCCGCGAGACGATTACCAATGCATGGAACGCCTCGAAATGCGGCTGGACGCCCTATGACGGTGTTACCGTCACCGGCTGGCCGGTCGGCACCTTCGTGCGCGGGCTCAAGGTGATGTGGGAAGGCGAGCTGACGACCCCTTCGCAGGGCGAGCCGGCGCGCTTCCTGGAGGCGCTGCCGCACAGCGCCTGAAGCTCCGGAAAGCTCCGCGCAAAAAAAAATCAAAAAAGATTCGCGGCCGTGTCGATTCCGGCCGCGCCCGTTCGACGTGCAGGCAGAGAACGGGTTTCCGGCGGCGTGCCGGGACGCCGGTTCTCCTCAACCCAGGGAGAAGACCGATGCGTGTGATGGTACTGGTCAAGGCCGACAAGGACAGCGAAGCCGGCATCATGCCGAGCCACGACATCCTGTCGAAGATGGGCGCCTATAACGAGGAACTGGTGAAGGCCGGCATCATGCTGGCCGGCGAGGGGCTGCATCCGAGCTCCAAGGGGTTGCGCATGTGCTTCTCGGGCGCGGAGCGCGCCGTCACGGACGGCCCCTTCGCCGAGACCAAGGAGCTGCTTGCCGGTTTCTGGCTCTGGCAGGTGAAATCCCTCGACGAGGCGGTCGAATGGTTGAAGCGCGCGCCTTTCGACGGCGGCACGGAGATCGAACTGCGCCCCGTCTTCGAGATGGAGGATTTCGGCGAGGCGATGACGCCGGAGCTGCGGAAGCAGGAAGAGCGCATTCAGGCTGGCGCGGCAAAGCTGGCCGGCTGAGCGATCAAACTCTTGAAGCCCCATTCCCTCGGAAGGCGCGGGGCCGAGGCCCCGGTGTTTCCGCCCAAAGGAGAAAACCGATGCGTTTCATGGTGATGGTCAAGGCGACCCAGGACAGCGAAGCCGGCGCGCCGCCGACCCCCGAACTGCTCGACGCGATGATGGCTTATAACGAGGAGTTGGTGAAAGCCGGCATCATGAAGGGCGGCGACGGCCTGCAGCCGAGTTCGAAGGGCGTGCGCGTCCAGTTCGACGGCGCCAAGCGCTCCGTCGTCGATGGCCCCTTCGCCGAGACGAAGGAGCTGGTCGCAGGCTACTGGCTCTGGGAATGCGCTTCGCTGGACGAGGCGATCGCCTGGGTCAAGCGCTGCCCCAACCCGATGCCCGGGCCGTCCGAGATCGAGATCCGGCCATTGTTCGAGCTGGCCGATTTCGGCGAGGTGGTCACGCCGGAAGCAGCGGCGGCCTGGGACCGTCTCAAGAGCGAGGCCGAACGCCAGGGCTGAACGATAGAGGTCCCGCCGGCTCGCGCCGCTTGCCAGCAGAGGTCGCTGGTGGTGTGTATCGCTTCCCATGTCGGCAAGCGATGCACACCACACCGTCGAGACGGTCTGGCGCATGGAGGCGCCGAAGCTGATCGCGGGCCTCGCGCGGCTGACGCGCGATGTCGGCCGGGCCGAGGAACTGGCGCAGGATGCGCTGGTCGCGGCGTTGAAGCAGTGGCCGGAGGAAGGCGTGCCGCGCAATCCCGCGGCCTGGCTGATGCAGGTCGCCAAGCACCGCGCGCTGGACACGGTCCGCCACGAGGCGATGGCGCGGCGCAAGCAGGAAGAGCTTGGCCGCGACCTTGAAGACGATCATTCCGCCATGCCCGATCTCGATGCCGCGCTCGACGATGAAGTTGGCGATGACCTGCTTCGGCTGATCTTCATCGCCTGCCATCCGGTTCTGCCGCAAGAGGCACGGCTGGCGCTGACCCTGAAACTGCTCGGTGGCCTGACGACGGAGGAGATCGCCCGCGCCTTCCTCGTGCCCGAGCCGACCATGGCGCAGCGCATCGTGCGGGCGAAGAAGACGCTGAGCGATGCCAGGGTGCTTTATGAGGTGCCTGCCGGAGCCGAGCTGGGCGAGCGTCTCGCCTCGGTGCTGGAGGTCGTCCACCTGATCTTCAACGAGGGCTATGCCGCGACGGCCGGGCAGGATTGGGTTCGTCCGACGCTCTGCGAGGAGGCCATGCGGCTCGGGCGCATCCTGGCGGGGCTGGCGCCGCGGGAGCCGGAGGTCCACGGGCTCGTGGCGCTGATGGAGCTGCAGGCCTCGCGGCTCAGGGCGCGCACCGGCCCGAAGGGCGAGCCCATCCTGCTGCTCGACCAGAATCGCGCCCGCTGGGACCGGCTGCTGATCGGCCGTGGGCTTGCCGCGCTGGAGCAGGCTCAGCGGCTCGCCGGTTCCTTGCCCGGTCCCTATCTTCTGCAGGCGGCGCTCGCCGCCTGCCACGCCCGGGCTCCTACGGCCGACGAGACGGATTGGGCGCGAATCGCAGCGCTCTACGGTGTGCTCGCCCGCGTGGCGCCATCTCCCGTGGTGGAGCTCAACCGGGCGGTTGCGGTGTCGATGGCGGACGGGCCGGCGGCGGGACTCGCGATCGTAGAGGCACTGGCGGAGGAGCCGGCGCTCAGGCGCTATCATCTGCTGCCGAGCGTGCGCGGCGACCTTCTATCCAAGCTCGGCCGGCATCGCGAGGCGGCGGAGGCCTTCGAACAGGCCGTCGCGCTGACGCGCAACGTCAAGGAGCAGGCTTTGATGCAGAAGCGGGCCGAAACCGCCCGCGTTGCCGCCGGTTAGTGCCGCGTGCCGCTGGTGAAAGCGCCGCAACGGACCTTCTCGGGCAAGGCCTCGGTGAAGACGGCGGTCGCTTCCTCGCCATAGGTCTCGACCAGGGTGCGCAGCGCCGCGAAGAGGGCGGCGTGAGCCATGGCGTCGGGGTCGAGCCCGTCCTGCTGGCCTTCGGCGAAGGCGTCCTCGACATAGCCGTAGGCTACACGGCGCGCGTCGCCATGGTCCTCGGGGAGGTTTGGGTCGAGCATCGGGTCGTCTGAAAGGATCGACATCGAGACGGGACTCTTCGGCCTCTGGCTGGAGCGAATCGCGGCGGTTCTGCGCCGGATCGCGACGTTTGATGACATCTTAGTCATAAGCCGTGCCAGAGCGGCACGCTACCGCGGCGTTTAAGAAAGGTTAACGCGATCGCAAGAATTCCACCGAAGATCGCATTCGGGCAACAGCTGTTGCCTATCCGCCATAACGACCGGCGAGAGTTCGCGAGAGCTGGCCGCCCTGATCGGCGAGGCGGGCAGCGGCCTCCTGGCTGGCATCGGTACAGGTCCGGTGCGTCAGCGAATAGGCTTTGAAGCCGCGGTTGAACGCGGCCGTCAAGCGATCTCGCCGCTGTGGCGTGCGCCCCTCCGCCTCGACCAGCGCCGCCATGCGGTTGCGCCAATCCTGGGCCTCCTTGCCGCCGCAGAGCGTGCGCAGATAGGCGAGCGACCCCATGATCTCGGCGAGCTGCAGGAGCTGGGGCTCATAGGGCGGGCCGTCCGGTTCCGGCGGTGCAGGCTCGGCGGGTTTGGCGCCCTGTGCCGGCTTCGCCGGAGCTGCCGGACGTTGCTGGGCGATCGCCGCGATGGGCGAGACGACGAGCAGCGCGGCGAGGGCGGCGGCAAGAGCCCTCACGCCCGGTGTTCCTCAGAATAGAGCGTGTAGGCGCGGCGCAGCACATCGCCGAGCTCGCGCGTGGTGGGGAGACCACCGAGCCTCAGCGGGTCGGCCCACATCACCGCACCGGCTTCCGGCCCCGGACGCGGCTCGCCAGCGAGCCACTCGCCGATGAAGGAGGCGACGACGAAATGGTGGGTCACCGCGCCCCCGGCGTCGCGACCGAAGATCTCGACATGGCGGTTGAAGGAGAGGATGCGGGCGGTTACGCCGACCTCCTCCTCGAGCTCGCGCAAGGCCGCTTCCTCCAGCGTCTCGCCGGCCTCGACCTTGCCGCCGGGCAGGGACCAGAGCCGATCGGCAGGCGGCTTGGTCCGGGTCGCGAGCAGCACCTTGCCATCACGGAACACAGCGATGGAAGCCGCCAGCACCAGCCGCGCGGGCGCCTTGCCGGTGGCCGGGAAGCGAATGACCTGGCCGTCACCCGTCGTCATCGGGAGCCGTGCCCGCTCAAACGTGCTGCCCGCCATTGATATGGAGCTCCGAGCCCGTGACGTAGCTCGATGCGTCCGTACAGAGGAAATAGATCGCCTTGGCGACTTCCTCGGTCTTGCCGAGCCGCTTCATCGGCAAGGTGGCGACGATCTTCTCCGTGCCCGGCGAGAGGATGGCGGTGTCGATCTCACCGGGCGAGATCGCGTTGACGCGGATGCCGAGCGGGCCGAAATCGGCCGCCATCTCGCGGGTCAGGCTGGCGAGCGCCGCCTTCGAGGTGGCATAGGCCGCCCCGGCGAAGGGGTGGACGCGGGAACCAGCGATCGAGGTGACGTTGACGATGGCGCCCTTGGCCGCGGTCAACTCGTCGAGCAGGCCGCGCGCCAGCATGATCGGCGCGAAGAAATTGACCTGGAAGACCTTGTGCCAGTCGTTGAAGGAGGTGGTGGCCGCGCCGAGCCGCTCTCCCTTGGGCCCCTTCGGCGAGATGCCAGCGTTGTTGACCAGCGCGTGGAGCTTGCCGCCTTCGGCGACGAGCCGCTTCTTGATCTCGGCGATGCCGCGCATCGTGTCCTCGGGATCGCCGAGGTCGATCTGGACATGGTCGTCAGCGCCGGACGGCCAGGGGCATTTCTCCGAGAAGGCCTGACGCGAGCAGGAGAGAATGCGCCAGCCCGCCATGGCGAACTGCATCACCGTGGCATGGCCGATGCCGCGGCTCGCCCCGGTCAGCAACATGACCGGGCGCTTGCCGGGCTCAGTCTTCGGAAAGTCGAATTTCGGCATCGCCATGGGGAATATCCTCAGGGGTAGAGGCGCGTCTTTGTCCAGGGCTCGGCGGCCGAGGCGCGGCGGAAGACGATGCGGTCATGCAGACGGAAAGCGCCGTCGCGCCAGAACTCGATATAAACCGGGGTAATACGAAAGCCACGCCAGTGTGGCGGGCGCGGAATCTCGCCGATGCCGAATTTTACCGTATAGCTCGCCACCGCCTTCTCCAGCGCGAAGCGGCTTTCCAGCGGG
>JARYGW010000323.1:0-6321 GCA_033792295.1 Allobosea sp. | reverse complement strand
CCCTCACCCTTGGCGCTGCGCGTGCTCTACCGCGCCGCCGACGCTTTCCTTACGGCTGCGGATTCCGATGCGGTCGAGGCGATGAACCGGCTGGCACGACCGGCGTCGAACGATCCGGCGATCGTCGCTGGCGAGAGCGGCTCGGCCGGCCTCGCAGGCCTGCTCGCGGCGCTGCATCATCCGCAAACCCGCGCGGCACTGAAACTCGATCGCTCGTCAAAGGTCTTCCTCGTCAACACAGAAGGCGCGACCGATCCGGCGCGCTATGCCGAGCTGGTCGGGTTGTCGCCCGCGGAAGTGGCCTCAGGATCGCGAGGCTGGTCTCGACCATTGCCGGATAACCGGCTGACGTCGTAGCAGGGGTAGCGGCCCGCCATCCGGTCGCGTGCCGGAGGCCCTCGATGAAGCTTCGTCCCGATACGCTGGCGATGACGGCCGTCCTCGCCATGTTGACGGCGCTGGGCCCGCTCTCGACCGACTTCTACCTGCCGTCCCTGCCGGAAATCGTCCGCGTCATGGAAACGGACGTCGCAGGCGCGCAGGCGACGCTCTCCTCCTTCCTGTTCGGCTTCGCGGCCGGACAGATCGTCTGGGGACCGCTCTCCGACCGCCTCGGCCGCCGACCGATCCTGCTCGCTGGCCTCGCGCTCTTCGCGTTGGCGACGCTCGCCTGCGCCTTTGCGCCCTCGATCGAGGCGCTGACCGCAGCCCGCGCACTGCAGGCGCTCGGCGCCTCCGGCCCGATCGTCCTCGGGCGAGCCATGGTCCGCGACCTCTATGAAGGCGCCCGCGCCGGGCGTGAGCTGGCGCGGATGGGCACGATTATGGGGCTCGTTCCGGCGATCGCCCCCGTCATGGGCGGTGTGCTGCAGGTCGCATTCGGCTGGCGCTCGACCTTCATCGCCTCGCTCGCCTTTGCGCTCGGCCTCGCCGCGCTCATCGCCACCGCGATGCCCGAGACGCTGCGGAAACGCTCGCCGCAGCCGCTGTCATTGCCGGCAATCTTCCGCGGCTACGGCACCCTGCTGCAGAACCGCGCCTTCCGGGTCTATGTGGCGCTGACGGCGCTGGCCTATGCGGGACTCTTCGCCTTCATCTCGGGCTCGTCCTTCGTGCTGACGGCCGTCTACGGGCTGACGCCGGTGCAGTACAGCTTCTCCTTCGCCTTCGGCGTCTTCGGCTATATCGGGGGCACGATCCTGGCCCAACGCCTCGTCGGCCGGCGCGGCATGGACGGCGTCATCGCACTCGGCGCGCTGCTGCTCGCCCTGGGCGGGCTGCTGATGCTCGGCAGCGTCGCCACGGGCGCCGGCGGAGCGTTTGGAGTCGTCTTGTCCTGGGCGGTCTATGCCTGCGGCGTCGGCCTCGTCATGCCGCAGGCCCAGGCCTCTGTCATGATGCCCTTCCCCGAGCGCGCCGGGGCAGCCTCCTCCTTCAGCGGGCTCTGCCAAATGCTGCTTTCGGCATGCGTCGGGCTCGTCGTCGGCCAGCTGCTGAAGAGCGCCGCGCTGCCCCTGCCGCTGGTGATGTCGACGCTCGGCATCACGGCCTTCCTGCTGTTCAATCTGACGGGCCGCATCCGCGCGGCCAAGAGCTGATGATCAGCCGCCGAACAGACGCTCGAAGAAGTTCTTCTCCTGCGGTGGCGGCGGCACCCAGGCCCGATCCCCCTCGAGCGGTATCGGGCCACCCTGCTGCGGCGCGGCCTGCGCGACCGGAGCCTCGACCGGGGTCGGCGCGCCCTGCCAGAAACCGCCCGGCAGCGGCATCGGCTGGGCCCCGGCATGGGCGATCTTCATATACTTGCCCCAGATCTCCCCGGGCAGGCCGCTGCCCGTGACGCGCCGCATCTGGGAATTATCGTCGTTGCCGACCCAGACGGCGGTGACGAGCCTGGCGGTGAAACCCACGAACCAGGCATCGCGGTAGTCCTGCGTCGTGCCCGACTTGCCGCCGACCTCCCAGCCCGGGATGTTGAACTTGCTGCCGGTGCCCCCGTTCATGACGCCATAAAACATGGTGTCCATCATCGCCAGCGGCTGCTTCTGGATGACCGGGCCGAAGCTGTTGGCTTTCCGGGCATAGACGACCTTGCCGTTGGTGGCCTTCACCTCGCGGATGACATAGGGCAGCACCGACTGACCGCCATTGGCGAAGGTGGCGTAGGCGGCCGTCATCTCGAGCGGCGTCACCTCGGAGGTGCCGAGCGCCAGCGACGGGTTCGGCTGGAGTGCCGAGCTGATGCCGAGTCGCTGCGCGGTGCGGACGACCTCGCGTGGCGTCACCTCCTGGATCAGCCGGGCGGCGACGGTGTTGAGCGAGTGCTGCATCGCGGTCCGCAGCGTCACCGGGCCGCGATAGGTGCGCGAGTAGTTCTCCGGCTCCCAGCCCTTGATCGAGAATGGCGCGTCGTCGCGGATCGTATCCGGGGTCAGGCCCTTCTCCATCGCGGTCAGATAGACGAAGGGCTTGAAGGAGGAGCCGGGCTGGCGACGTGCCGCCGTGGCGCGGTTGAACTGGCTCTTGGTGTAGTCGCGCCCGCCGATCAGCGCGCGGATGGCCCCATCCGGCGCCAGCGAGACGACCGCACCTTGCGAGGCGTGCAGCTTGGTGCCCTGCGCCGAGAGCGCGTCGACCAGGATGGTCTCGGCCGAGCTCTGCAGCTTGGTGTCGATCGTCGTCAGCACGGTGACGTCACCGTCGACCGCGCCGATGAAGTCGTCGAGCACGTCCATGACGTAGTCGGCGGCATAGTTGACAGAGCCCGCACCCGTGCGCTCAGGCACCTCGGCCGGCGCCGTCATCGCGGTCTTGGCGGCGTCCTGCGAGATGAAGCCCTGGTCGGCCATCGCCGCGATCACGAGCTTTGCCCGCTTCTCGGCCAGATCCGGGTTGCGGTTCGGCGCCAGCCGCGACGGCGCCTGAACGAGGCCCGCCAACATCGCCGCCTCGGCGATCGTCACCGAACGCGCCGATTTGTTGAAATAGCGCTGCGCCGCCGCCTCGACGCCATAGGCGCCCGAACCGAAATAGACGCGGTTGAGATAGAGCTCGAGGATCTGGTCCTTGCTGTAGGTGCGCTCCAGCCACAGCGCCAGGATCGCCTCCTGGATCTTGCGGGCGGCAGTGCGCTCCTGCGTCAGGAAGAGGTTCTTGGCGAGCTGCTGGGTCAGGGTCGAGCCGCCCTGCACGCCGCTGCGACCGCGCAGATTGTTGACCACGGCACGGGTGATGCCGACCGGATCGACGCCGAAATGATCGTAGAAGCGCTTGTCCTCGATGGCGACGAAGGCCTTCGGCAGATAGGGCGGCACCTCGCCCAAGGTAATGGTCCGCCCGCCGGTTTCGCCGCGATTGGCGAGCAGAGAGCCGTCGGCCGCCAGGATTGCGATGTTGGGCGGCCGGCGTGGCACGGTGAGCTGGTCGATCGGCGGCAGTTGCGAGGCGTACTAGGCCACGACGCCGCCGACGCCGATGACGCACCAGAGGCCGAGCACCATCGTCCAGTAGAACAGGCCGCCGAAGAGCGAGCGCCGCCGGCGCCGGCCGCGCTTCTTGCCGCCACCACCGCCGCTTCCGGCATGCTTGTCGCGGCGCGGCGGGTTGCGCAGCTGCCGCTCGGGTTCCGTGCGCGCCGGGGCCTTCTGAAAGCGGACCGGACGGTCGTCGGGAGAAAGACGCATGTCACCATCATCGCGGCTCTCGCCACGCTCATCGCCAAAGGAGGGCTCGCGCCGCTCGCCTCGTGAAAACCGGTCGTTCATCCTGTCCCGTTCGGCCGAAATCCCGCCCCCTGCAAACGATCAGGTCTACAGGATTCAAACATGGCGCTTTTAAGGGTTCGTAAAGCGTGCGGTGCGGCGCAGATAACACAATCGTCGCGGTAACGTGATTGATTTTGCAAAAGCGCAAGCGAGTATCGCAGGGTTCTGGATATTGCGCAAAATCGGAAGCCCTGCCTAAAAGCCGGCAGGAAACGCGCAGGAACCGATAGCCCTTCCTTTCACCCTGCTTCGACAGAGGACCCAGATGAACTCGCTCAATCGCTATGCGCCACAGGTTCTCGGCGTGCTGCGCATCGTCACCGCGCTGATCTTCATCCTGCACGGCCTGCAGAAACTGTTCGGTTTCCCTGCCCCGCCCGCTGGCGGCGCGCTGCCTGCAGCCTTCACGCTCTACTGGTTCGCTGGCGTGCTCGAATTCGTCGGTGGCCTGCTCGTGCTCGTCGGCTTCCAGACCCGGATCGTCGCCTTCATCCTCTCGGGCCAGATGGCCTTCGCCTATTGGATGGCTCACGCGCCGAAGAGCATTTACCCCGCGCTGAACGGCGGCGACGCGGCGATCCTCTACTGCTTCATCTTCCTTTATTTCGTCTTTGCCGGCGCCGGCGCCTTCGCGATCGACAAGAACAGCCGCGCCTGAAGCTGCAGCACCAGCCCCGAATCAGAAAGGCCCGCCTCCGACAAGGAAGCGGGCCTTTTCATTCCAAGGATCAGGCGCAAATCAGACGGCGGCCGAAATCCAGCGCGAGAGATCGCTCTTGGGGGCCGCGCCAACCTTCTGCGAGGCGAGCTTGCCGTCCTTGAACAGCATCAGCGTCGGGATCGAGCGAATGCCGAACTGGGCCGGAATCTGCTGATTCTCGTCGACGTTCATCTTGACGATCTTGACCTTGCCGTTGAGCTCGGTCGCGATCTCCTCCAGCGCCGGGCCGATCATGCGGCAAGGGCCGCACCATTCCGCCCAGAAATCCACCACGACCGGCTCCGAGGACTTCAGGACATCGGCCTCGAAGCTCTGATCGGTTACCTTGTTCGTCGCCATGACTGGCCGCCTTTCGGTTTCAACGGGCGGCAAGGCCACCCTTCGCCAGCGAAGCTATGAACGCCCGCCCTTCCGGTCAAGGCGCTCCCGCCGCAGGGGCGGGCCGCAATCGCCGCTTACTGCCCGCCCGACACCAGACTTGCGCCGACATTGATCGCCATCGCCAGGATCGAGGTATTGAAGACGAAGGTCAGGACCGAATGGAGCAACACGATGCCGCGCGCATGGCGCGTCGTCACCGCCACGTCGGAAGTCTGCGAGGTGCAGCCGACCGTGTAGGAAAAATACAGGAAATCGACATAATCGGGCTCGGAATTACCCGGAAATCCGAGGCATGGCTCGGTTTTTCCGCCATGATAATAGATGCCGGCGTAGTGCAGCGTGAAGAACGCGTGCAGGAGCGCCCATGAGCACAGAATCGTGAAGCCGCCCAGCGCCAGATGCCCTCCTCTCTCAGCGGAGGGCACGGCTCCAAGCCCGACGAGCTGGACGACGATGGCGACGAGGCTCGCACTCGCCGCCAGACAGGCGATGACGAGAATCGCCAGCGCTCCCTCGTCCTGGCGCTCCGCCCTGGCCCGAATCTGGTCGACCGTTTCCGTGAACATCGTCGAGGCGAGCAGCCCGAGATAGAGGACCGCGCCGGCATCCCAGGCGATCAGGAGCCGCGTCGCCCAGCGCCAGTCGCCGGGCAGCAGCGCCGCCGCTGCCACACCGGCCGCCAGAGCCATCAGAAGCCGGGGGCGCAACAGGAGGGAAGGCAGGATCTTCATGGCTGGCCTATCCTTGTGATCCTGTGCCGCCACCGGAGGCGCCGTCCGCAAGGGCCGCGAGCGCGGTGGCAAGCCGCTCGGGCCCGATCTCGAAGCAGGCGAGATTGGCCGTATAGACCAGCAGTGCCCGCATCGTACGGCCAGGATAGATCTCACTGAGCAATGCCGCATAGGCAGCGAGCTGGGCGATTGTGGCTACGGGAATCGCATCGACACCGGCAGGCGGCCGGGCCGCTGTCTTGAAATCGGCGATGATGACGCTGTCCGCGGTGACCGCGAGGCGGTCGATCCGACCCGAGATCGTGCGCATTGCCCCGCCCGGCAGCCGGATCGCACCTGAAACCGGCGCCTCCGCCAGGGCACTGCCGGCAAAGAGTTCAGCGAGCGCCGGCTCCGCCAGCAGGGCGAGCGCCATTCCCACGACCTCCTGACGCCGGGCAGGCGACAGGGCGCGGCCACGTGCTTCAGCCAGCGTCAGCGCCGTCTCCTCACGGCGATCCCCGGGGACCTCCGGCAGGAGCTGGAGCAGGAGATGCGCCAGCCGGCCTGCGGCCGCCGCCTCGGCCAGGAACGGCCCGTCGCCCGGCCGCTCCTCGCCATTGGCAGCGGCGAGCGCGCCCGAGGGCTTCAGCGGCGGCAAAGGCTCGGCCTCGCGCAGGACGGGACGGGCGAGCCAGCTCGGAGCAATGGCCTTCGCGACATCCGGCTTCGCTTCGGCGGCCTC
>JARYGW010000322.1:0-6356 GCA_033792295.1 Allobosea sp. | reverse complement strand
CAGCGCATGCAATGGGTGAGGCGCGCGGGCCCGAGCCGGATCTGCGTGACCTTGAAGCCGTCGCCTTCACCCATCAGCACATCCTCGGCGGGGATATGCAGGCCGTCGAATTCGATCTCGCAATGGCCGCCATGCTCTTCCGGTCCCATGATCGGGATGCGGCGGAGGATCGTCCAGCCGGGCTGGTCACGGTGGAAGAGGAAGGCGGTCAGTCCGCGGCGGGCGTCGTCGGAGGTGCGGGCGATCACGATGAAATGGGCTGCGGCTTCCGCGCCGGTGATGAACCATTTGCGGCCGTAGAGCTTCCACGAGCCGTCGGGCTGCTTCTCGGCGCGGGTGCGGATCATCGTCGGGTCGGAACCGCCGCCGGGATGCGGTTCGGTCATGGCGAAGGCCGAGCGAATCTCGCCCGCGACGATCGGCGCGAGCCAGCGGCGCTTCTGATCGGGCGTCGCCACCGCTTCCAGCACCATCATGTTGCCGTCGTCAGGCGCGGCAGAATTGAACACGACGGGTCCGAAGATCGAGCGGTTCATCGCCTCGTAGCAGACCGCCATACCGATACGGCCCACGCCGAGTCCGCCGGTCTCCGGCTTGAGCTGCAGGCACCAGAGCCCAGCTGCGCGCGCCTTGGTGCGCAGCTCGGACAGCGCCGGCTCGGCGATGTTCTCATGCGCGTCCCAACTCATGGGATCGGTCTCGCGCGGGATGATCTCGGTCTCGACGAAAGCCGCGATCCGGCGCCGCAGATCTTCGAGCTCAGGCGAAATCGTGAAATCCATCATCGTTCCAGGCTGGCTGAGGGCAGGGGCGAGAGCAAGCGACCCGATGGTCTATGAGGCGAGATAGGCGGCCAGGCCCGCGGTCGAGGAATCATGGCTGCTGCCGGGCGCCTTGCCCTCGATCACCGGCATGAGCGCCGTCGCCAGCTCCTTGCCGAGCTCCACGCCCCATTGGTCGAAGGCGTTGATGTCCCAGATCGCCGCCTCGACGAAGACGCGGTGTTCGAACAGCGCGATGATCCGGCCGAGGGCGAAGGGGTCGAGCTTGCGATAGGCGATGGTCAGCGAGGGGCGGCTGCCGGGGAAGGTCATGTGCGGTGCCCGTGCTTCGATCTCGGCCGGTGCAACGCCTTTCTTCGCGAGCTGCGCCTTGGTCTCCTCCAGCGTGCGGCCCTTCATCAGCGCCTCGCTCTGGGCGAGGCAGTTGGCGATCAGCAGGCGGTGGTGGTGGTCGAGGTCAGGCTCGTGGCCTTCGGCCGCGATCAGGAATTCACAGGGCACGACATCGGTGCCCTGGTGGATGAGCTGGTAGAAAGCATGTTGGCCGTTCGTGCCGGGCTCGCCCCAGACCACGGGGCCGGTCGGGCGCTCGACCGGTGTGCCATCCTTGTGGACGCGCTTGCCGTTCGATTCCATGTCGAGCTGCTGGAGATAGGCGGGCAGCCGGACGAGGTGCTGGTCATAAGGCAGGATGGCGCGCGAGGGATAGCCGCAGACGTCGCGATGCCAGAGGCCGATCAGGCCCATGAGCACCGGCAGGTTCTTCTCGAGCGGTGCGGTGCGGAAATGCTCGTCGACCGCATGGGCGCCGGAGAGGAAGGCGCGGAAGTTCTCCGCGCCGATCGCGATCATCACCGGCAGGCCGATCGCCGACCAGACCGAATAGCGCCCGCCGACCCAGTCCCAGAAGCCGAAGACGCGGTCTGGCTGGATGCCGAAAGCGGCGACCTTGTCGAGCGCGGTCGAGACCGCGGCGAAATGGGCGCCGACCGCGGCCTCGCCGAGCGCCCCGGCGAGCCATTTCCGCGCGGTTGCGGCATTGGTCATGGTCTCGATGGTGGTGAAGGTCTTGGAGGCGACGATCACCAGCGTCCGGGCCGGATCGAGCTTCGCGATCGTGTCGGCGATATGGGCGCCGTCGACATTGGAGACATAGTGCAGGCGGGGGCCGTCGTGATAGGGGGCGAGCGCCAATGTCGCCATCACCGGCCCGAGATCGGAGCCGCCGATGCCGATGTTCACGACATCGGTGAAGCGGCTGCCATCGGCCGCAGCGATGCTGCCGTTGCGAATGCCTTCGGCGAAGGTGAACAGTCGATCCAGCGTCGCCCGGACCTCCGGCATCACATCGGCGCCATCGACCAGGATCGGACGATCCGAGAGATTGCGCAGCGCGGTGTGCAGGACGGCACGGTTCTCCGTGGTGTTGATCGCGGTGCCCGCAAACATGGCGTCGCGCTTGGCTTCAACCTCGGCTGCTGCGGCGAGCTTCAGCAGAAGGCCAAGGACCTCCGCCGTGACTGCAGTTTTGGAATAATCGAGCAGCAGATCGTCGAGCCGAGCGGAGAAGTGGCTGAAACGCTGCGGATTCTCCGCGAAAAGCTCGCGCAGATGGTGCTCTTTCGTCGCGGCGCGATACGCAGCCAGTTCACTCCAGACCGCTTCCAACCGCTTCGGCATAGTCGATGCTCCGTTCGTCATGTGCACGACCATAAGCCAAGAGCGGCTCTCGCCGACACCATGAGTTGCAACCTTGCCATGCGTGACGATTTTCGGCTTCCGCGTGACTTCGGGCGAGGTGCTCGGCGAGAGGAGCCGCCGCGGCTTGTCGTATGGATCCGCTCCTCCCGCAAAAAATCTGCTGACGGCAGGCGGGGATCGGCTATTTCTCGGAACGGTTTGGACGATCCGGCAAAGCGGATGGCCCGAGCACCCCTGTAGTCATTTCGCGATTCTCCGAACCACGAGAAGATTGCAACTCTTGATCTTGCCGCATTTTCTTCACGCGAAACGGCTTCCACTTCGCTTGAAAATACTTGAGAGGAGCCGTCGCCTTGAGTCCGGTCGCTTTCTCCCGCCACGCGGCGGTCGCCGTCGTCACGCTCGACAATCCGCCGGTGAACGCCTTGGGGGCGGCAGTGCGAGCCGGGCTGGTCGAGGCGATCAGGCAGGCGAACGCGGACGAGGCGGCCAAAGCCATCGTGATCGCCGCCGCGGGCAAGGCTTTCATCGCCGGAGCCGATATCGGTGAGTTCGGCAAGCCGCCGATGCCCCCCTTTCTGCCCGATGTGCTCGATGCCATCGAGCTCTCTGGCAAGCCGGTCGTCGCAGCGATCCAGGGCGTGGCGCTGGGCGGTGGGCTCGAAGTCGCGCTCGCCTGCCATGCCCGCGTGGCACTGCCGGTGGCGCAGCTCGGCATGCCGGAAATCAAGCTTGGCCTCATTCCCGGTGCGGGCGGCACGCAGCGCCTGCCGCGCCTGATTGGCGCGGCGAAGGCTTTTTCCATGATGCTGTCCGGCGATTCGGTCCCGGCGGGCCGAGCGCTCGAATGGGGGCTGCTTGACGAGGTGGTGTCGAGCGACCTTCTGGCGACGGCCATCCGGGTCGCCGAAGGTCTCGCTGCGGAAGGGCGCCGCCCCGTCACCAGCGCCGCCGCCGACAAGCTCACCGAGGCAGACCATGTCGCCTTCGAGACGCAGGCAAAGGAAGCTCTCCGCAAGGCGGGCGAGATGCCGAATGTGCCGGCGCTGGTCGAGGCGGTGCGCAACGTCTTCCTGCTGCCGTTCGAGGAAGGGCTGGCGGCCGAGCGCAAGCTGTTTCTGGCGCTGGTGGCCGATCCGCGCTCGAAGGCGTTGCGCCATGTCTTCTTCGCCGAGCGCGAGGTCGCCAAGGTGCCGGGTATCGGGCCCGAGGTGAAACCGCGCGCGATCGCCAGCGCGGCTGTAATCGGCGCGGGCACGATGGGCGGCGGTATCGCCATGTGCTTCGCCAATGCCGGCATCCCCGTGACGTTGATCGAGACGGCGCAAGCGCCGCTCGACAACGGTATGAATCGCATTGCCGCGATCTACGACATCTCCGTCCAGCGCGGTTCGCTGACGGCGGATGCGCGGGCGGCGCGGCTTGCCCTGATCAAGCCTGCGGTCGGGCTCGTGGCGGCGGCCGGCGCCGATATCGTCGTCGAGGCGGCGTTTGAGGAGATGGGTGTCAAGCAGCAGATATTCGGCGAGCTCGACAAGGTGGCGAAGCCGGGTGCGATCCTGGCCAGCAACACCTCCTATCTCGATGTGCCCACCATCGCGGCGGCGACGAAGCGTCCGCAGGATGTGCTGGGCATGCATTTCTTCAGCCCGGCCAATGTCATGAAGCTGCTGGAAGTGGTGCGGCCGAAGGGCGTGGCGGATGATGTGGTGGCGACTGCCGTCGCGCTCGGGCGCAAGCTCGGCAAGGTGCCGGTCGTCGTCGGCAACGGCTTCGGCTTCGTCGGTAACCGCATGCTGGAGCAGCGCACCCGCGCGGCCGAGCGGTTGCTCGTGGCCGGAGCGCTGCCGCATCAGGTCGATCAGGCGCTCGTCGATTTCGGCTTCAAGATGGGCCCCTTCGCCATGGCCGACCTCGCCGGCAACGATATCGGCTGGCGCTCGCGCAAGGCGCGAGGCTTGAAGGCTGCCGTCGCCGACGCGATCTGCGAGGCTGGCTGGTTCGGACAGAAGACCGGGCGCGGCTATTATCTTTATCCGCAGGGCGCGCGGGCCGGGCAACGCTGCCCGGAGGTCGAGGCGCTGATCGTTCGGATCTCGGCCGAGCAAGGCGTCACGCGCCGGGTCTTCAGCCAGGACGAGATCCTGGCGCGGCTGCTCGACCCGATGGTGAACGAGGGCGCCCGCATCCTGGAAGAAGGTATCGCGGCACGGCCCGGCGACATCGATGTCGTCTGGATCAATGGCTACAACTGGCCGGCCTGGCGCGGTGGCCCGATGTTCTGGGCCGATAGCGTCGGGCTCGATGTGATCGGGAAGCGCCTGGAAGCGCAGGCGGCCGAGAGCGGCGACAAGGCGCTGGAGCCCGCGCCGCTGCTGAAACGTCTCGCTGCCGAAGGCAAGGGCTTCGCTTCCGGCGGTTGAGCCAACTTCAGGTCAGCTCAGCGCCGCGCCGCTCCGGGATCAGGAACCACATCGCGAGCAAGTCGAGGATGTAGAGCGCGGCGAGCGCCGCGATCGCGAACTCGAAGCCGTGGGTCGCCGCTAGCGCTCCGATCACGACGGGGCCAAAGCCGCCGACGCCGCGGCCGATGTTGAACAGCACGTTCTGGGCCGTGGCGCGCGCGGCGGTGGGGTAGAGTTCGCTCATCAGCGCGCCGTAACCGCCGAGCATGCCGTTGACGAAGAAGCCCATCACGGCGCCGCCGATCAGCAGGGCCGAAGGGTCGGTCAGCCGCGAATAGACGACGACCATGACGGCTGCGCCGATCATATAGGCGAAGAAGGTCGGGCGGCGGCCGAGGCGGTCGGCGACATGGCCGAATGAGAAGATGCCCAGTGCCATGCCGCCGATGGTGACGGCGGTCCACAGTGCCGATTGCGTCAGGGCAAAGCCGAACCGGGTGGAGAGGTAGTTCGGCAGCCAGATCATCACGCCATAATAGCCGAAATTCTGGACCGAACAGAGAATGACCATGCCGATGCTGAGCTTGGTCGTGTCCCAATCCTTGACCAGAAGACCGAGGGCCGAGCCCTCGGGCTTGTCCTTGGTGCGGGCGATGAAGACGTCGGGCTCGTGCAGCGAGTGCCGGATGAAATAGGCGGCTATGGCCGGCAGGATGCCGAGCGCGAACATGCCGCGCCAGCCGATGCTCGGCAGCAGCAGTGGCGTCACCAGGGCTGCGGCGAGGACGCCGGCCTGCCAGCCGAGGCCTACATAGGAGGATGCGCGGGCGCGCTTGGAGGCCGGCCAGGCTTCCGCGACCAGCGCCATGCCGATGCCGAACTCGCCGCCGAGGCCGAGGCCGGCGATGGTGCGATAGATCAGCAGGTCCCAATAGCCTTGCGCCAGCGCGCAGAGCCCGGTGAAGACGGCGAAGATGACGATCGTCCAGGTCAACACCCGCACACGTCCGATGCGGTCGGAGAGCATGCCGAAGCCGATGCCGCCGAGCACGGCGCCGACCAGTGTCGCGGTAACCAGCGACGCAGCCTGACCCTGGCTGAGCTGGAGATCGGTCGAGATCGCCTTCAGCATGAAACCGAGGATCAGCAGGTCGAAGCCGTCCATGGCATAGCCGATGGCGGCGCCCCAGACGGCCTTGCGGGCCTTGTCGTCCACCGCCGTCGGGGCGGCAACCCGTATCGAGTCTGCGGTCGCGGTTCGGTTGTCGCTCACGGTGCCGATCCCCTTGTTTTTGGTCGCTGGTTCGCGGGCCCAAGGGCACTCGTCGACGCCCGGGTCAATTCGTATCTTTAGCCCACTATCGTCGCCCTTCGCATGCGCGTGTCGCTGCGCATCCACAGCCACGACGCGCCCGGTTGGCAGCGCGGCGGCGAAGCTATGCAATCTCCGAGGCCGTGCTGCTGTCGA
>JARYGW010000321.1:0-6396 GCA_033792295.1 Allobosea sp. | reverse complement strand
CAGAGATCGCCGCGCAGGGTCTCGGCCCCGGTGCCGCCGCTGCCGGCGAAGGCGAGGAAGCCCAGCCCGCAGATCACGCCGATGATGCCGACGATCAGCGGCGCCGACAGCCGCGCGCCGAACAGGGCGACGCTGCCGAGGATGCCGATCACGGTCACAGTGCCGGGGCCGATCGTGGCGCCATGGGCTGCGGGCGCCATGGTCAGGCCGGTGAGCATCAGGAAGGTCATCGGGAAGCCGCTCGTCGTGGCGAGCCAGAAGCCGCGCTTCCAGCCGACGCCGCCGCAGTTGCCGAATCCGCCGGCACGCAGGAAGAGCGGCATCAGCAGGAGCCCCGCCGTCCCGAAACGCAGCGCCAGCAGGTCGTGCGGGCCGATGCCGTTGAGCACGGCGTGGCGGCTGATGACGAAGTTCGAGCCGAAGATCAGCACGCTGAGCAGCATGCCCGCCACGGCGAGCCGGCGGCGGCGGTGCTCCTTGTCCGCTGGCGCTACAAGGTGGGCGATGCGCTGATCCATGCCGGTGGCATAACGCGGATTGCTGCAGTGCCGTTACGCGCCATGGTGCATGGCACCCGCGCTTGAACGGGCGATCCGCATTTGCGCCGCGTTTCAGCCCTTCTGGCGCCAGATGGCCGCGGCTTCCTCGCAGGAGAGATCAACAGGGGCCTGAACGATCCGGAGCGACGGCATGTCCAGTGACCGCTACCCCCCTCGGCCCGCAGCCATGGCAAAACGGCTCGGCCAGCACCTCCTGCTCTCCCTGGGCGTGACGACGGCCGCAGCGTTGTTAGCGACCTTGCCAGCCCTGCTGTCGGGCCCGCCATTGGGGCGCGCAACCGCCCGCGCATCGGCCGGGCAGCCGGTCATGACGCGGCCGGCGCTGCTGCAGGACGGCAAGATCGCCGATCGACTCGAGGGAGCCGCGGTCGCCGGGCATGAGGTGATCGCGGTGGATTCCGCCGCGATGCCGGCCGTACTGGCGATGCCGATGTCGCTGAACTGGCCAGAGGGCAGTGCCTGGACGTCTCCGGCGCAGCGCGTGGTGGTCGCGGCGGCGAAGCCGAGCGCAGGCGACGGCGGTGCCGGTTCGCCGGCCAGGCACAATGCAGCGATCCGCACGGCGGTGGTGGCCGGGCCGCTGGTCATCCTGCCGCCGGCCGCGGCGTCGGCTCTGGAGATGGCGCCGGCCGAGACCGCCCGCGCCGACACGTCTCGCGACGACGCCTGGAGCCGTCTGGTGGCTCAGCCGGCGACGAAGGTCGTGGACGCCGTCTCAGGCGCTGCGGACAAAGCGCAGGCGGCGAGTTCCTGGGGGTTGTCCCAGGCGGTGAACCTGCTGCCGCGCTGGTGAGCGTGGCAGCCATGTTTCGGAAAATCCGATCCTGGACAAGGAGCTGGACCGCCCCGCAGGCGCGCGGGGCGATCCAGGCTGATCAGGCGAGGGCCTTCAGCGCGGCGCGGCCGGCGTAGATCGCCTGCGCGCCGAGCTCTTCCTCGATGCGCAGGAGCTGGTTGTACTTCGCCGTCCGGTCGGAGCGGGCGAGCGAACCGGTCTTGATCTGCCCGCAATTGGTGGCGACCGCGAGGTCGGCGATGGTCGAATCCTCGGTCTCGCCCGAGCGGTGCGACATCACCGCAGTATAGCCGGCGCGCTGCGCCATATCGACGGCGGCGAGCGTCTCCGTCAGCGAACCGATCTGGTTGACCTTGACCAGGATCGAGTTGGCCGTCTTGCCCTTGATGCCGCGCGACAGGCGCTCGACATTGGTGACGAAGAGGTCGTCGCCGACGAGCTGGCACTTGCCGCCGACGAGATCGGTCAGCGCCTTCCAGCCGTCCCAGTCGTCCTCGGACATGCCGTCCTCGATCGACACGATCGGATAGTTGCCGACGAGCTTGGCGAGATATTTGGCCTGCGCCTTGGGATCGCGCGTCTTGCGCTCGCCTTCATAGACGTAGGAGCCTTCCTTGAAGAACTCGGTCGCGGCGCAGTCGAGCGCCAGCGCGATGTCCTCGCCAGGGCGATAGCCGGCGGTCTCGATCGCCTGCATCACGAAGTCCAGTGCGGCCTCCGCCGACTTGATGTTGGGGGCGAAGCCGCCCTCGTCGCCGACATTGGTGTTATGGCCGGCGTCGTGCAGCTTCTTCTTCAGCGTGTGGAAGATCTCCGAGCCCATGCGCAGCCCTTCCGCGAAGGAGGTCGCGCCGACCGGCATGATCATGAATTCCTGGAAATCGATCGGGTTGTCGGCATGGGCGCCGCCATTGACGATGTTCATCATCGGCACGGGCAGGACGCGGGCCGAGGTGCCGCCGACATAGCGGTAGAGCGGCAGGCCGGAGGCCTCGGCCGCGGCCTTGGCGACGGCGAGCGAGACGCCGAGGATGGCGTTGGCGCCGAGCTTCGACTTGTTGGGCGTTCCGTCGAGCTCGATCATGGTCTGGTCGATCGCGGTCTGGTCCTCGGCATCCATCGCGACGATCGCCTCGGCGATGGCGACGTTGACCGCCTCGACCGCCTTCAGCACGCCCTTGCCGAGATAACGCGACTTGTCGCCGTCACGCAGCTCGACCGCCTCGTGCGCGCCGGTCGAGGCGCCTGAGGGAACGGCGGCGCGGCCCATCGAGCCATCCTCGAGCACGACATCGACCTCAACCGTCGGATTGCCGCGGGAATCGAGAATCTGGCGTCCGATGATGTCGATGATCGCGGTCATGGCAGGCTCCGGAAAGGGGGCAGGCGGGATGGATAGGCGCTTCTAACCAACCGGCCGCGGCTCGGGAAGCCTCAATCCGCTGGATCGGGAGGGGAGCAGGACATGCGAGTCCACGAAGCCGGCCTGGCGCGGCGGTTGCGGACTTCCGGATCAGTTCCGGCGCTTCGCCTCATCGGGAAACAAGCATGTTCCAGAATATGTCCGCTCCTCGCCGTCCCTCTCTCGCCGCTGTCCTGTTCTGGTGCGCGCTCACCATCGCCTGGTGGACCGGCCTGTGCCTCTATGCCGGCCGGCCGATCTGGTTCTGGTGATCACTCGTCGCCGTCATCCGGCGTAGCGAAGTAGCCGCCGAGCAGGAAGCCGCTCTGTAGCGCGAACAGATAGCCGATCCAGATGAAGACGCTGAAGAAGCTGAACTCGCCGCGGATCAACCAGAGCGGAAAGAAGAAGACCGTCAGCGCAGCGCTGGCGATGACAATGGCAGGATAGCCGTAGGACAGGCCGATCAGGATCCCGAGTAGAAAGAGAATACCTGCAATTATCATAAAATTATCAGGCTCTGATCCATTACGTCGTCGATCTGCACTATGATGTTGCATGGTACGCCGCAAGGATGCGTGTGGAAGATCGATAAATATTGAAATATTGCGTTCAGAGGTTCTTTTGGGGGGCGCTTTCGTGGCTGCGCGACACAGCCGAGACGTCATGGGCTCGTTCCGATCTGTCCCGGGGGGATTGCGTTGCTGCGGACAGTTCCCTCCATCCCGGCAGATGCTCTAGAAGTGGCGCAACCACAGGAGCATCAGATGTCCATCGACGCCTCGACCTTGCAGCTCGGGCAGCCGAGCGCGCTGCCGGCCTCCCCGGAGGAAGCTCGCCTCGACCGCGTGCCCAATCCCCACGCTGGCACAAGCTATCTCGCCCGCTTCACCTGCCCGGAATTCACCTCGATCTGTCCCGTGACGGGCCAGCCCGATTTCGGCATCCTCGTCATCGACTATCTGCCGGGCCAGTGGCTGGTGGAGTCGAAATCGCTCAAACTCTATCTCGCCTCGTTCCGCAACCACGGCGCCTTCCATGAGGACTGCACCGTCGGCATCGGCAAGAAGCTGGTCGAATTGCTGGAGCCGGAATGGTTTCGCATCGGCGGCTACTGGTATCCGCGCGGCGGCATCCCGATCGACGTGTTCTGGCAGACGGGCGAGCCGCCCAAGGGGCTCTGGCTGCCCGACCAGGGTGTCGCGCCCTATCGCGGGCGCTGAGAGACGGCAGACAGGGAGCGCGGCGGTCTCGAACGGCCGCGTTTTCGCGTCAGGTCCGCGAGCCCAGGGGTGGGAGCAGTTTCGGCGTCAGCAGCCCGAGCAGGCCGATGCCGACGCCGAAGACGGTGAGGGCGCCGGATGTCCCGAATACGTTCAGCAGGGCGCCCATCACCAGCGGTCCGGTCGCGTGACCCATGAAGAAGAAGCAGGCGAAGAGGGCCATGGCCGAGCCGCGCGCCGTCGGCGCAAGCTCCGTCGCCTGGGCCTGGAAGGTGCCGTGCAACAGGAAGAAGCCGAAGCCGATCAGCAGGAAGATGCCGATCGCGCTCCACCACGGTGCCGGAATGACGAACAGGCCGTAGCCGAGCGCCATGGCGATGCCGCCATACCGCATCATCTGCGACGGCCCGACACGCTGGACGAGGACGCGCGTCAGCACGCCATAGATCAGTCCGCCGAGTCCCATGGCCCCGATGGCGATGCCGGCCTCCGAGGAGCCGACGCTGGAGCGCTCGTGCAGGATCGCCGCGACGAAGGGCGGCAGGCCGAAGACCATGGCCCCTTCCAGCATCACCAGCAGATAGAGCAGCTTGCTGCGCGGATTGCCGAAGACGGCGCGATAGCTCTCCATCGCCCCCGAAAGGCTGAGCGGCGGCCGGTTGGCATTCGGCCGCGGCTTCAGGACGAGCCGCACGAGCACGGCGCCGCCGACCGCCAGCAGTGCCGCGGTGCCGAGCACGGCGCGCCAGCCGATATGGTCGGCGACGACGCCCGAAAAGGTGGCGCCGGCCATCTGGCCGATGATCATGATGACGAGGAAGCGCCCGAGCATGATCTGGCGCTCGGCCATGGGGGCGCGGTCGCCGATCGCCGCCATCGCGGCCGGAATGACGCCACCCGCCATCACACCGCCGGCCGCTCGCAAGCCGAGCAGCATCCAGAAGTCGGTGGCGAAGGCGGCGAGCGCCGAGAGCGCGCCCAGCAAGGCGAGGCAGGCCGAGATGCTGCGCAGCTTGCCGACTGCGTCGGCGATCGGCCCGAGGAAGGGTTGGCCGAGTGCGTAGCAGCCCGAAAAGGCCGTCACCAGGAAGGCGATCTGATGGACGCTCTGGCCGAACTCCATCGCGAGCGTCGGCACCAGCGGGTCGATCAGCCGCATGGTGAAGGTCGAGGCGAAGCCGCAAAGCCCGAGGATCGGGATCAGAGCGCCGAGATTGTCGTCGTCCGCGGCCTTCGTCTCAGACATAGGCGACGTTTGGCGCCGGGCTGCCCTTTGCGAGGCGGTCGAAGGCCTGGAGTTCGGCGATCAGAGCCTGGAATTCCGGCAGCGGAACCATGTTGGGGCCATCGGAGGGAGCCTTGTCCGGGTCGGGATGCGTCTCGATGAAGACGCCGGCGACACCGACTGCGACCGCAGCGCGCGCCAGCACCGGCACGAATTCGCGCTGGCCGCCGGTGGAGGAACCCTTGCCGCCCGGCTGCTGCACCGAATGGGTGGCGTCGAAGATCACTGGAGCGCCGATCTCGGCCATGATGGGCAGGGCCCGCATGTCGGTGACGAGCGTATTGTAGCCGAAGGAGGCACCGCGCTCGGTCAGCATGACGTTGGCATTGCCGCTCTCCGTCACCTTGGCGGCGACGTTGACCATGTCCCAGGGCGCCAGGAACTGGCCCTTCTTGACGTTGACGACCCGGCCGGTCTTCGCCGCCGCGACGAGCAGGTCGGTCTGGCGGCAAAGGAACGCCGGGATCTGCAGCACGTCGACCACTTCGGCGACGGGTGCGCACTGGTTCGCATCATGCACGTCGGTCAGCACGGGCAGGCCGGTGCGCTCGCGGATTTCGGCAAAGACGGGTAGCGCGGCTTCCAGTCCCATGCCGCGCGCGCCCTTCACGCTAGTGCGGTTCGCCTTGTCGAAGGAGGACTTGAAGACGAGCCCGATCTTCAGGGCAGACGCTATCTCCTTGAGCGCCAGCGCGCATTCCAGCGCATGGTCCCGGCTTTCCATCTGGCAGGGGCCGGCGATCACCGACAGGGGCAAATGGTTCCCGAAGCGCACGGGCCGGGCGAGATCCTCGCCGATGGTGACGATGGCGTTCGGGTTCATGACGGGTCCTTCGCGGCACGGCCTCGCGGCCAAGTCCTTGCGGTCAAGTCTTCGTGGGCGGCTGCCGGGCATATGGCGGCTCGGCAGTCCGGGTCAAGTCGCAGCGGCCGCGGTGCAGAAGTTGTTCGAGCCGCGGTGCAACGGGCTGGCGAAGCGGCGGCGAGGTCTGTAAATTCGATGACGAGGTACTATCTTGGACGGGAACGCAGGATCGGTTGGATACGGCGCGGGCGGATATGATCGAGGCAGGCCAGGGCACAGCGATGCGGATCGGAATCTCGCCGGAGATATCGGCATATCCGCATGG
>JARYGW010000320.1:0-6446 GCA_033792295.1 Allobosea sp. | reverse complement strand
TCGGCTTGAAGAAATAGCGCATCGACAGGCCGATCGCCCCGACGAACTCCTTCAGCAGCAGGCCCCTTGCGGCTTGCGCGAGTGACATCGCCTTCGTCCTTTGCATCCTCAGCCGGACAGCGTCCGGCCGATCACGAAACCCAGGATCGGCATGGCGCCGATCGTCACCATGACCAGCACCGCCCGCAGGATGCGGATGCGGCGCTCGTAATCAGCCTTTTCGGCCTCCGTCGTCGAGCGATCCGTGCGCCTGAGCGCCCCGATCACCACCGCCGACATCAGCCGGTATTCCAGCAGGCCAAGCCCGAAGCCGATCAAGGCGCCGAGCGGGCCGGCCCAACTCATCCAGCGACCGGCCCCCAGCCCATCACCTGCAGCACCAGCGCCACGATCACCACGCTGGCGAGCGAGAGCGGCAGGAAGACCTTCCACCCCAGACGCATCAGCTGGTCGTAGCGGTAGCGCGGCACAAAGGCCTTCACCAGCGCGAACATGAAGAACACTAGGCAGACCTTGAGCGCGAACCAGAACACGCCGGGCAGCCAGGTGAAGGGCGGCAGCGCGACCGGAGGAGCCCAGCCGCCGAGGAACAAGATCGTCGTCAGCGAGCACATGGTCATGATCGCCACGTATTCGCCGAGCATGAACAGCAGGTACGGGGTCGAGGAATACTCGACCATGAAGCCCGCCACGAGCTCCGACTCGGCTTCAGCTAGATCGAAGGGCGGCCGGTTCGTCTCGGCCAGCGCCGAGACGAAGAAGACCACGAACATCGGGAAGAGCGGGATGAAATACCAGTTCAGGATCGAGAGCCACGGCACGCCCAGCGCATGCGCCAAGCCACGGTTCTGCTGCGCCTCGACCACCGCCGAGAGATTCAGCGAGCCGACGCAGAGCAGCACGGTGATGATGACGAAGCCGATTGAAACCTCGTAGGACACCATCTGCGCCGCCGAACGCAGCGCGCTCATGAAGGGGTATTTCGAGTTCGAGGCCCAGCCGGCCATGATGATGCCGTAGACGCCGAGCGAGGAGATCGCGAGGATGTAGAGCACGCCGACATTGATGTCGGCGATCGCCCAGCCTTCCGCCACCGGGATCACCGCCCAGGCGCCGAGCGCCAGGAGACAGGAGATGAAGGGCGCCAGCAGGAAGATGCCCTTGTTGGCGCCGGCCGGGATGATCGGTTCCTTGAGCGCGAACTTGATCAGGTCCGCGAAGCTCTGGAACAGGCCCCAGGGTCCGACCACGTTCGGGCCGCGGCGCAGCTGCACCGCCGCCCAGACCTTGCGGTCGGCGAGCAGGATATAGGCGATGAAGACCAGCAGGCAGACCAGCAGCAGCAGGCTCTTGCCGAGGATGATCGCGATATCAAGGACGAGGTCCCAGTTCATGGCCGGTTACTCCGCCGCCTGCTGGTGCCGGCCCGAGGCCAGCGCCGAGCATTCCGCCATGATGGCGGAGGCACGCGCGATCGGGTTGGTCTGATAGAAATCTGCGACGACGGGCGCGAAGCTCGCCTTGTCGGTCTTGCCGCCGAGGCCGGCGAGCTTGCCGACCTCCGCCGCATCGTTGGCCGACAGACCGTCGAGCGCCGCGAAATGCGGATGCGCCTCGTAGAGCGCCTTGCGCAGGCCGGACAGCGAGTCGAAGGGCAGCGTCTTTCCGAGCGTCGCCGACAGTGCGCGCAGGATCGCCCAGTCCTCACGGGCATCGCCCGGCGGGAAGGTGGCGCGGTCGCCCATCTGCACACGGCCTTCCGTGTTCACATAGGTGCCGGACTTCTCGGTATAGGCCGCGCCCGGCAGGATGACGTCGGCGCGATGCGCGCCCTTGTCGCCATGCGTGCCCTGATAGACGACGAAAGCGCCTTCCGGCACGTCGATCTCGTCCGCACCAAGCAGGAAGAGCACATCGAGCGCACCCGGCTTGACCATCGCAGCCGCGTCCAGCCCCCCCTCGCCCGGCACGAAGCCGAGATCGAGCGCGCCGACGCGGGCAGCGGCGGTGTGGATCACGCCGAAGCCGTTCCAGCCTTCGGTGACGGCACCGAGCGCCTGCGCCGCCTTGGCGGCGAGCGAAAGCACGGCCTCGCCGTCGGCACGGGCGAGAGCGCCCTGCCCGACCAGTACCATCGGCTTGCCGCCGGCGGCCTGGGCCGATTTCACGACCTCGGCCAGCGTTTCCGGACCGGCGCCGAGATAATCGTAAGTGTAGGTCAGGTCGGCCTTCTCGCCGATGAGGCTGACCTTGAAGTCGCCGCGCAGCCAGCGCTTGCGGATGCGGGCGTTCAGGATCGGCGCCTCGCGGCGCGGGTTGGCGCCGACGATCAGCAGCGAAGTCGCATCCTCGATTCCGGCGATGCCGGCGTTGAGCACGTAGGAGGCGCGGCCGAACTTCGGGTGCAGCCTGGTGCCGTCCTGGCGGGCGTCGAGATTGGCGCTGCCGAGCGAGGCGATCAGGCTCTTGAGCGCGAACATCTCCTCGACCGCGGCGAGATCGCCGGCGATGGCGCCGATCTTCTCAGGGGCGGTCGTCTTCACCTTGCCGGCAATGGCGGCGAACGCCTCGTTCCAGCTCGCCGGGCGCAGGCGGCCATGCTCGCGGATATAGGGCCGGTCGAGGCGCTGCGTCTTGAGGCCGTCGGCGATGTGGCGGGTCTTGTCCGAGATCCACTCCTCGTTCACCGCCTCGTTGAGGCGGGGCAGGATGCGCATCACTTCCTTGCCGCGCGAATCGACGCGAATGGCCGAACCGACGGCATCCATCACGTCGACGCTCTCGGTCTTGGTCAGTTCCCAGGGCCGGGCCCGGTTCTGATAGGGCTTAGAGGTCAACGCGCCGACCGGGCAGAGATCGACGACATTGCCCTGCAGCTCGGAGGTCATCGCCCGTTCGAGATAGGTCGTGATCTCCATGTCCTCGCCGCGGCCGATGGCGCCGAGATCGGAGGCGCCGGCAACCTCGGTGGTGAAGCGGACGCAGCGCGTGCACTGGATGCAGCGCGTCATCGTCGTCTTGACCAGCGGGCCGATATACTTGTCCTCGACGGCGCGCTTGTTCTCGGCGAAGCGCGACGAGTCCGTGCCGAAGGCCATAGCCTGGTCCTGCAGGTCGCATTCGCCCCCCTGGTCGCAGATCGGGCAGTCGAGCGGGTGGTTGATGAGCAGGAACTCCATCACCCCTTCGCGCGCCTTCTTGACCATCGGCGACTTGGTCGAAACGACAGGAGGCTCGCCGTTCGGGCCGGGGCGCAGATCGCGCACACCGATGGCGCAGGAGGCCTGCGGCTTCGGCGGGCCGCCCTTCACCTCGACGAGGCACATGCGGCAATTGCCGGCGATCGAGAGCCGCTCATGGAAGCAGAAACGCGGGATCTCGGCCCCGGCGGCCTCGCAGGCCTGGAGGACGGTGTAATCGGCCGGAACGTCGACCTCGATGCCGTCGATGACGATTTTGGTCATGGTCTCACTCCGCCGCCATCAGGCGCACAGGCTCGCTGTGCGGGTTGGCGGCATAGTCGTCGATGCGCTGCTCGATCTCGTGACGGAAATGCGCGATCAGGCCCTGGATCGGCCAGGCCGCGGCGTCGCCGAGCGCGCAGATCGTATGGCCCTCGATCTGCTTGGTGACGTCGAGCAGCATGTCGATCTCGCGCTTCTGGGCGCGGCCCTCGGCCATGCGCTCCATGACGCGCCACATCCAGCCCGTGCCCTCGCGGCACGGCGTGCACTGGCCGCAGCTCTCATGTTTGTAGAAATGGCTGATGCGGGCGATGGCGCGGACGATGTCGGTCGACTTGTCCATCACGATCACCGCCGCCGTGCCGAGGCCTGAGCGCAGCTTCGAGAGCGAGTCGAAATCCATCGGCGTGTCGATGATCTGCTCGGCCGGGACCATGCGGACCGAGGATCCGCCGGGGATCACGGCCTTCAGATTGTCCCAGCCGCCGCGGATGCCGCCGCAATGCTTGTCGATCAGCTCGCGGAAGGGAATGCCCATCGCCTCTTCGACGTTGCAGGGCTTGTTCACATGGCCCGAGACGCAGAAGAGCTTGGTGCCGACATTGTTCGGCGTGCCGATCGAGGAGAACCAGGCGGCGCCGCGGCGCAGGATGGTCGGCGCGACCGCGATCGACTCGACGTTGTTCACCGTGGTCGGGCAGCCATAGAGGCCCATATTGGCCGGGAAAGGCGGCTTCAGCCGCGGCATGCCCTTCTTGCCCTCGAGGCTCTCCAGCAGCGCAGTCTCTTCGCCGCAGATATAGGCGCCCGCGCCGTGATGCACATAGAGATCAAAGGGATAGCCGTGGACGTTGTCCTTGCCGATGAGCTTGGCTTCATAGGCCTCGTCGACGGCGCGCTGCAACGCCTCGCGCTCGCGGATGTATTCGCCGCGGATGTAGATATAGGCCGCATGCGCGCCCATGGCGAAGGAGGCGATCAGGCAACCCTCGACCAGCGTATGCGGGTCGTTGCGCATGATCTCGCGGTCCTTGCAGGTACCCGGCTCCGACTCGTCGGCATTGACGACGAGATAATGCGGGCGCCCGTCGCTGACCTTGGGCATGAAGGACCATTTCAGCCCGGTCGGGAAGCCGGCGCCGCCGCGGCCGCGCAGGCCGGACTTCTTCATCTCGTCGATGATCCAGTCCCGGCCCTGCTCCAGCAGGAACTTGGTGCCGTCCCAGGCGCCGCGCTGGATCGCACCCTTCAGGGTACGGTCATGCAGGCCGTAGAGATTGGTGAAGATGCGATCGCGATCTGCGAGCATGTCCTGGTGCCTCACTCTGCCGGCTTGTCGCCAAGCTTCGACTCCGGGCGCCAACCCGTCGCGAGCTTCTTCGACTGAGCGATCCAGTCGTCACGCAGCGCCCGGCCCTTGAAGCCGGTCAACCGCGCATCGACCCAGGCGAGCTCCGCCGGTGTCCATTTGGCGATCTGGTCATAGTGCCAGACGCCCATCTCGTTGAGCATCCTGGCCAGCTTCGGCCCGACGCCCCAGATCAGTTCGAGATCATCGCCCTTGCCGCCGCGCGCAGCGGTCAGCAGCTCGGGCTTGCTCTCGTCAGTCGCGGGCTTAACGGCCTCGGCGACGTCCTTCGTCTCGACCTTGCCCTTGGCGGCGGGCGTGTCCTTGGCCGCGTTGGACGGTTGGGCCGGCGACGAGGGCCGCGGGCGAGCGGCGGCAGCAGTCTCGCTCGCGGGCTTCTCGGCGACGACGGCAGGGGTGGCTTCGGCCTTCTTGGCCTCGGCTTCCGCAGCCTTCTTCGCTTCCGCCTCGGCGGCAGCCTTGGCGGCGGCGGCCTCGGCAGCGGCCTTGCGCTGTTCGAGAACGCGCTTCTGCCAGTCGCCGGCGCCGATCATCGAGCCGTCATAGAGGGCCTTGTCGGTCAGCGTCTGCGGGCCGCCTTCCGGCTCGGAGCCGGTGCGGTCATTCTGCGGACCGGGCTTGGTCGGGCGGCCGTTGCGCAGATCATCCAGGAGCTGGCGGAAATTCGCCGGGGTCAGATCCTCATAATAATCGACATTGATCTGCGCCATCGGGGCGTTGCAGCAGGCGCCGAGGCACTCGACCTCGAGCCAGGAGAGCTTGCCGTCGGCAGTCACGGTCGATTGCGGGCCGATGACCTCCTCGCAGACCTTCTTCAGCGCTTCCGCGCCGCGCAACGCGCAGGGCGTCGTGCCGCAGAGCTGGACGAAGTACTGGCCGACCGGCTGCAGGTTGAACATGGTGTAGAAGGTCGCGACCTCCAGCACTCGCATCGGCGCCATGCCGAGGCGCCTGGCGACGGTCTCGATCACGGCGCGCGAGACCCAGCCCTCCTGCTCCTGCGCCTTCCACAAAAGCGGGATCACGGCCGAGGCCTGGCGGCCTTCCGGGTATTTGGCGATCTGCTGGTCGATCCAGTTCTCGTTCGCCGCGGTGAAGGCGAAGGAGGCCGGCTGTACAGGATCAGGTGCGAGACGACGGACGGACATTCGGCTTTCTCAACCCTGGCAATAGCTTCGGTAGTGGGCAGCGGCGCGCGGCTGAGCCGGTGCACAACGCCCATAATTCGGATCCTGGCCGCCGCAGCTGCAGCTGAAGACCGGATCCGTACAACGGCGAACATAAATCCAGGAACACCAGCTCACATAGCCGGGCTGATCCTTGGCGACATAGCGAAACCCGGCCTTCTCAAGCTGCTGATAGGTCGGGCGGCCTTGCGCAGACGCGCCGCTAGCGGCAATCGCGCAACCGACCAGACCAATCAGGGCAGCGGCCAATCTCACCGATCGACCTCCCCGAACACGATATCGAGAGAGCCGAGGATCGCGGAGACATCGGCGAGCATGTGCTTGCGGCAGATGAAATCCATGGCCTGGAGATGGGCGAAGCCCGGGGCCTTGATCTTGCAGCGATAGGGCTTGTTGGTGCCGTCGGAGACCAGATAGACGCCGAAC
>JARYGW010000031.1:0-24239 GCA_033792295.1 Allobosea sp. | reverse complement strand
CCATCCAGTGATGAGACTGTGACGCCGATCAATCGTATGCCCTTTGCGACCGGGAACAGCGGCGCAAGCAAGGACAACGCAAGAGCCTCGATATCCGCTGACGCCGAAAACGCCATGCCGACCGTCCGGCTGCGCGTGACCTGCTGGAAGTCGGCGTATTTCCTCATCTGTAGCCGCGCGGTTCTCTGTAGGCCAGTGACCACTCGGCACTCTGCTTATCGCCAAGCAAGGGCACTCTCCGGGTGAGAGGGTAATAGCGAGGTTTAGGTGGCTATTGCGCAGACATAGTGCCCATCTTCATCGTTCGTAGCCCGCGAACCCCGTCGATTCCACGTTATGGCGCGCTATTCTGCGAGATAGCTACCCAATCACCGCCGATTGCCGCGCTCGAACGAAGGCGAACCGCCCGATTATCCAGATAATTCCTGCGTAAACATATGGAGGCGGCCCTAGCGCGGACATCACGTGCCCAAATTCGTCCGCCAGTGGGCCTTCCCTCGTGTCACACAGGTAAATAGCTGACAAAAACACCGGCCACCGCGCAAAGGCCGAGCGTCGGGATCATTCCGACTTTGAAGCGCAACATGGCAATCATCGCAGCGACAGCGAGAACTGCGGCCCGCCAGTCGATCGATGTGAGCACCGGCAGGTCCGGACCGACGCCGAGAATCTCGAACGTCCGCACCTCCCGAAACACGACGTGTAGCGCGAACCACAAAGCAAGGTTCATGACCACGCCGACGACTGCGGCGGTGATCGCTGAGAGCGCCGATGAGATCGCCTTGTTGCCGCGCAGAGCCTCGATGTAGGGCGCCCCAAGAAAGATCCAGAAAAAGCACGGTGCGAACGTGACCCAGGTGGTCAGGAGAGCACCGAGACAGCCGGCCAGTAGCGGATCGAGAACGCCGGGCGTCCGATAGGCGGCGAGGAAGCCGACGAACTGGAGCACCATGATCAGCGGCCCCGGCGTCGTTTCGGCGAGGCCGAGCCCATCGACCATCTCGCCCGGCGCGAGCCAGCCGAAGGTGTCGACGGCGGCCTGCGCCACATAGGCGAGGACAGCATAGGCGCCGCCAAAGGTGACGACCGCCATCGAGCTGAAGAAGGCGCCGAGCTGGGTCCAGACGCTGGAGGTGCCGGTCAGGAGCCAGAGCAGCAGGACCGGCCCGAGCCAGATCGGCAGCCAGATGGCGGTCACCCGAAAGGCCCGCCCCCAGGAGGGTTCGGCATGGGTGAGTTCGCCGCGCTCGAACATGAGATCGACGACGCCCTTGAACTCAAGAACGGCTCCCTTGGAACCATGCCCTCCGGCGGCGAAGAGCTGCGGCGCTTGCCGACTGCCGATCCAGCCCACAAGCCCTGCGATCAGGATGATCAGCGGAAACGGAATCCTGAAGACGAAGATGCCGATGAACGCCGCAACGGCAATCGCGATCATCGCGCGGTTCTTGAGCGCCCTCCGGCCGATCCGCAGCACCGCCTCGACGACGACCGCGAGGACCGCCGCCTTGACGCCGAAGAACACGGCGTCGATCAGCGGCACCTCGCGGTACAGCACATAGAGGATGCTGAGGCCCAGCATGACGAAGGCGCCCGGCAGGACGAACAGGATGCCGGCGACGAGGCCGCCGACGGTTCGATGCATCAGCCAGCCGATATAGGTGGCGAGCTGCTGCGCCTCGGGTCCTGGCAGCAGCATGCAATAGTTGAGGGCGTGCAGGAAACGCTGCTCGCCGATCCAGCGGCGCTCCTCGACCAGTTCCTTGTGCATCAGGGCGATCTGTCCGGCCGGCCCGCCAAAGCTGAGAAGGCCGATCCTGGCCCATACCCTGGTGGCTTCAGCGAAGGTCGGGGCTGCAGGCGTGGAGACGGAATCATCCGTCGTGAGGGTGATCGACATGGTCGCCTCCCTCATGCCAGCTTCTGGCTAGACGGCCAGTTGTGCGTTTCCTCGGTCGCGTCGCGGGACCAGCGATAAAAGGCGTCGTAGAGCAGCAGGCCCGCTTCGAGCTGTTCGAGATCGTTGCGGAACATCCGCGATAGGCCCAGCGAGGCGGCGAGGAAGCCGGCCGCCTGCGGCACGAGATCAAGCCGCGCCGTGTCCGCCGCTCGCACGATGGTTGCCAGGCGGTCCAGTGGCTCCGAGGTCAGGCCGAACTCCTCGACCATGGTGTCGAAGGTGCAGCGCTCACCACGGTGGCTCCAGAACACGTCGTCGATATCGAAGGCTATCGCGTTGAAGCGTTCGGCGACGGCGGCCACTTCGGTCGCCGCGACGAACAGGAACACGGCGGTCGGATCGATGAAGCGGCGGATGAGCCAGGGACAGGCGATGCGGTCGACCTTCGGTCGCGCGCGTGTCGCCCAGACGGTGCGGCCTTGCTCATCGCGCGGCGGCAGCTTTTCGGTCTTGACCAGCAGTCCACCGGCCGACCGCCAGGCCTCGAAGCCGCCTTCGAGGGTCTCGGCATTGATCCCCTCATGCCGGAGCCAGGCGGTCACGCCCTGGCTGAGCTTCTGCCCCCTCTGGCAGACGACAACGACGTCGCGGCCGGCGAACTCGGCCGCCCAGTTCGTGACGGTCTGGAAGTCCCGGCGGACAGCCGCCGGGAGGAGACGCGGATCGGCGTCAAAATCCTCGGCCAGGCGCACATCTACGATAGCCGGCGCGGATGGAATACCGACGAGGCGGGCGAGCTGAGACGTGGTTATTTCAGTGCTAGACGGCATGAGCGTCCACTCCCTTCTGGGGAACGATGGACGCGATGTTTGGGCTGCCGCCTCACGGGGCAATCGCGAATAACCCCTTAACCTCAATCTACCCGCAAGGTCCTCCATTCGCAAGCCTATGGCTGGCCTCAAGACCCCTCCACGTGCTCCCGACGGGCCAGCAGCTTGTCGATTCGTCTCCCGTCCATGTCGATGACTTCGAATCGCCAGCCCTCATAGTCGAAATGCTCGCTGACCTCGGGAAGATGCCCGAGCCGGGCGAGCGCGAACCCGGCGATGGTGTGGAAGTCGCCATCCGCCGATCGCAGCTTGAAGCCGAGCCGGGCGAAGGCATCATGTGCCGGCATCATACCGTCGATCAGCAGCGAGCCATCCTCCCGCTCGACGATATCCGGGTCTTCACCTTCCGCATCCGGCAGATCGCCGGCAATCGCTTCCAGCAGGTCGGTCTGGGTGACGATCCCTTCCAGGGCGCCATATTCGTCGATGACGATCGCCAGACGCACCGGCGCCTTCTTGAACTGATCGAGCACACGGAAGATCGGTGTCGCCTCGTGTACGATCACGGGTTCACGGATCGCCGCCATTGGATCGATGGTCTTCCCGTCGAGGACCTGATCGAGGAGATCCTTCTTCAGGATCATGCCGAGCGGCTCGTCGATGCCACCCTGACCGACAAGGAGCTGCTCATGGCGACATTCGCGAATGGTGCGGAGCATCTCATCCGGGCCGTCATCGGCATCGATCCAGTCGATGTCACGCCGCGGGGTCATGATGTCGGCGATGCGCCGATCACCGATGTTGAATACGCGCTCGACGACCTCCTGTTGGGCCTGATAAAGAAGGCCCGCTTCCTGGCTTGCGGCGACGAGCAGCTTCAGCTCCTCGGGTGAATGCAGTGATCCCTCACCGGCACCCGGCTGCAGTCCGCAGAGCCGCAGCACGAGGTTGCCCAAGCCGTTGAGCAAGATGATCGCCGGTCGGAGCAGGAACAGGAACATGCCGAGCGGCCGCACGACCCAGAGCGCCGTGGTCTCGCTGCGCTGGAGCGCAAGGCTCTTCGGCGCCAGTTCGCCGAGCACGATGTGCAGCGTGGTGATGATGGCGAAGGCAATGACGACGGCGATGGTGTGCGAGCCGGCGGTGGCGAGCGATCCGGGCAAGCCGCTCAACAAAGGTTCGATCAGATGGGCCAACGCCGGCTCGCCGACCCAGCCGAGCGCCAGCGACGACAGGGTGATGCCGAGTTGTGTCGCCGCAAGGTTGGCGTCGAGATTGTCGACGGCGCGCTCGAGCGCGGAAGCGTTTAGCCGACCTACTGCGACAAGTTCCGTGACGCGGCTGCGGCGGACGGCAACGAGGGAAAATTCAGCCGCGACGAAAAATCCATTTGCGGCAACGAGAATAAGTACGGCGAGTATCCCGATCAGGTCGGTGATACTACTGCCATCGGTACTAGGCATGGTCTCCTCTCGGGCGGCTCCTGCCGCCTCGGGTTGTTGATAGGCAATACACTTCTAACATCGCCGCGTGACGATGGGGCAGACCGCCCGGCGGATGAACTGGACTGCGGCTTCATCGCCAGATCAGCTCGCGCACGGCAATGGTTGTGAGCAACAGCCCGGCGATCCCCTCGATGGCTCTTGTGATCCTGTCCAGCAGCAGTGGCCGGCCTTCGATCAGATGAACGACCCTCTGGCGAAAGAGGATCGTCGCGACCGCCACCAGCGACAGGACCAGCGCAACGCCGATCATCATCGTGACCGCGAAGGCGACACCGGCCTCCGGCACGCCCCGTGAAATCGCGAAGGTCATGACGAACAGCGTCAGCGGACAAGGGATGAGGCCGGCCATGAAGCCGAAGGCCATGCCTTCGCCGTGGTCATGCTGGTGCGGCCTATGCCGGAAGGCGCGATACAGCATCCACAGGCCGATCAGGCCGAGAAGCCCGCGGCTGACGTCTTCGAGCATTGGCGCGCGCCCGACGCTGCCCAGGCTGATCGAGACCAGCGGCAGCGCCAACAGCGCGATGATCACCGACATGGTGACATGGGTGAACGACAGTGCGAGCGACACGCCGAGCCCGCGAACGAGGCCGGACGGCGATCCGGCAAGATAGGTGGCCAGCACCGCCTTGCTGTGGCCCGGCGTCATGGCGTGGGCGGCGCCGAACAGGATGCCCATGGGCAGATAGACCAGAAACGCGCCCCAGCCGCCGCCATTGGCGAACGCGGTGATCTGGTTCGCAAAAGCCAGATAGATCTCGCGCTGGAAACTGATCAGCTCCTGGAGCATCTGCGTCATGCGAATCCCAGTGTTGCGGCCGCGAGAACAAGGTAGCGGCCAATCTTGGCGATTGTGACAAGCAGCAGGAACATCGGGAACGGCTCACGCAGAACGCCGGCGACGACGGTGAGCGGATCGCCGATGATCGGCGCCCAGCTCAGCAGCAGCGACCATTTCCCGTAGCGGCGATACCAGCGCTGCGCGCGCTCCAGTTTCCCGCCGCTTGCCGGGAACCAGGGCCGGTCCCGGAACCGCTCGATGCCGCGCCCGAGCAGCCAGTTGATCACCGATCCCAGCACATTGCCGACGCTCGCCACCGTGATCAGCAGCCCCGGCGAATAATCCGCGACCAGCAGCCCGACCAGAACCGCTTCCGACTGCATCGGCAGGATGGTCGCGGCGGTGAGCGCGGCCAGGAACAGGCCGGCATAGACGGCGAGATCGGCCATCACTCTGGTCCTGTCGAGTAGCGACGAGCATGCGCAACGGCGAAAGGCCACAACGCATTGTCAAACGTCACGGATGCGAATGCGCAGCAATTTTGCCGAATTCAGGAACACCAGGATATCAGGACCCAAGTGCAACATGGCAGCCTCGATGGGGCCGATCCAGCCCATCAGCGCCGCGGTAATGCCCAAGACATGCACAACACCGACGCCAACGAAGAGATTCTCTTGAATTGTCCGGTAAGCACGTCGAGCAATCGCGCGGGCGCTGACAATTTTTGTGAGATCATCCTTCATCAATGCAATGTCGGCGGCCTCCAGCGCCGCCTGCGTGCCGCCGCTGCCCATCGCAATGCCGACATCGGCGCGTGCCAGCGCCGGCGCGTCGTTGATGCCGTCGCCGACCATCGCCACGCGATGACCCTGCCTTTGCAGTTCGGCGATGGCGGCAACCTTGTCCTGCGGCATCAAATCGGCACGCACTTCATCCACGCCGAGTTCCTTGGCGATGGTCCGCGCCGTGGCCTCATTATCACCCGTCAGCATGACGATGCGCTTCACCCCGGTCGCGCGGAGTCGTGCCAGCGCTTCGCGCGCACCGGGCCGCAATGTGTCTGCAATGAAGATCACGCCCGCGAACCTGCCATCGATCGCGACGTGAACCGGCGTCTGTCCGCCATTCTCGATCGCATCGGAAAGCGGCACGCCGCTCTCGCGCAACAAGGATGCATTTCCGACCAGCACGGCGCGGCCGGAGACCGTCGCCTTCACACCGCGCGCCTGCAACTGCTGATACTGTTCCGGTTCCGGGACGTCGATTTTCATCCGGGCGGCGTAGTTGACGACTGCCTTTGCCAAGGGGTGAGCCGAGCGCCGATCAGCAGCGGCGGCAAGGCTGATCAGATCAGCTTCCGAAATCGTGCCATCTTGCATCTCCACGCCGACGACCTCCGGCTTGTTCGCCGTCAGGGTGCCCGTCTTGTCGAACACCAGGACGTCGACCTTGGCCAACGACTCCAGATAGATGCCTCCTTTGACCAGAATTCCGCTGCGTGCGGCCCGCGCAATGGCTGCGATGATCACCAGCGGGGTCGCCAATCCGAGTTCGGCAGGCGATGTAAAAATCAGCAGAGTGACGATCATCCGGATGTCGCGAGTATAAAGATAAACCGCAACGAGGAAGATCAGCACGACCGGAATCAGCCATGACGCGACCTTGTCCGCCAGTTTCTGGACGGGTGCCTGTTCCGCTTCGGCATTCTCGACCAGACTGATGATGCGGGCAAAGGTGGTGTCGGCACCGACCTTCTCGGTCTCGATGTCCAAAGCGCCGGATTCGACGATGGTCCCCGCAAAGACATCGGCACCGTCGCTTTTGTCCTTCGGAATGCTCTCGCCTGTGATCGACGCTTCGTTGACCGAAGCCGCTCCGCCGACGACGGTGCCGTCGACCGGGATCTTCTCGCCGGCCCGCACCAAGACAACGTCGCCTGCGCGCAGTTTCTCGATCGGGACAATGCGTTCGCCGCGCGCGTCTCTCACAAGCGCAACCTGCGGCACGGAGCCGATCAGGTCTTTGATAGAGGCTCGCGCGCGATCCATATTCAGATCGGCGATGAACTCGGCGATCAGAATGATCACCATGAGGACCGCGCCGGCGACGGTCTCGCCTCCGATCAGCGCGACCACCGTGGCGATGGTGACGAATATCTCGGTGCCGATCTTACGCTCTTTTACGAGGTCAACGACGCCGGTCTTGACAAGCGGATACAAGCCGATGGCAACGGCCACCCACAAGGCTTGTATCGGAATGAGCTGCCGCCAATACAGCAACGCCATCAGGCCGGTAAAGACGATGCGCGCGACCTCGAACCAGCGCTCGCGCGTCATCAGCGATCGCCAACCCGATGGACCCGCTACAGGCGCCGGTGCAACGCTTTCGGCGCCTGATATCTCGGACATCATGATCGGCTCGCTGTCTCGGATTGCGTGCTTGGCTTGAAACGTGAGCGCATCAGGCCCCGGCGGCGGATAGTCCCGCCCAACCGTGGTATCCGACGTAGAGGCCGACCGCGATGATGAGGAGGCTGGAGAAATAGGGGGCCCGCCGGGCGAAGGTCGAGAACCACGACCAGCGCTTGGTCGCGTGGCGGACGCTCAGTGCCGCAGCCGCGCCGACCGTCACCAGCGTGATCGCCAGACCGATCGAGAAGCACAGCACCAGCGCGAAGCCGAGCGTGAACTCCTTGAGTTGAAGGCAGAGCAGCAGGACGGTGATCGCCGCCGGGCATGGGATCAGGCCGCCGGTCAGCCCGAACATGATGATCTGCCAGGTGGTGACGTCGCGGTCGGCAAACTGGCGGCGGATGTCGTTGGCGTGCGCCAGCTCGTGCGCGTCTTGATAGCCGTCGGTCGCCACCTCGAGCCCGCGCAGTTCCTCGTGCATGTGGTCGTGGCCCTGTCCCTCGACGAAGGACAGGTCGTAGTCGTGGGTGTGGCCGCCATGGCCGAGGCTGACCCGCGCCATGAACTCATGCGGCTCGGGAATCTCGTCGACGGATTCGAGATAGCCGCCACGGTCGACGAAGGTGAAGGCCCGCCGTGCGCCGTCCGGCCGCTCGGTGACGACGGTCACGTCACCGGCCGTCCAGGCGTGACCGCGCTCGGTGCGGATGCGCCAGCGCGGCGGCACGCCATCCTCGAACACCTCGACCGCGACGACGCCATGGCCAGTGTCGATGCGGCGGATATCCTCCCCATGGGCATGACCGCCATGGCCATGGCCATGATCGTGCCCATGATGACCCTCATGGGCGTGGCTATCATCATGATCTCCATGTGGGTGAGGATGATCGTGCCCATGGCCGTGATCGCCGGCTGCGGCCTTGGCCCGCTGCTGATCCTGCCACGTGCGCCAGAGCATCCACAGCGCGATCGCGATGATGATCGCTGCCGAGGCGAGCTGGAAATACGGCTCGAACGTCTCGGCATCGACACCCCGCCAGAGATACATGCCGCCGAGCGCGATGCCCCACACGACGAGGGTGTGCGACGCCGTCGCCGCCAGGCCGAGCAGCACGGCCTGCGTCACGGTTCCACGGACGGCGACGATGAAGGCCGCCATCATCGTCTTGGAATGGCCGGGCTCCAGCCCGTGCAGCGCACCGAGCAGGATCGCGCTCGGGATGAACAGCCAGGCGTGGCCGGAACTCTGTTGGATCAGCTCGGCGAAGGACGGCATCGGGGACTCACAGGTACTTGGTGATTTCCTTGAACTCGTCGATCGAGCGGCGCTGCTCGCGCGCCAGCGGGCCGACGACGTCTTCAAGGCAATGGTCGAGATGGTCCTGGATCAGCGTCCGCTTGGCCTGACAGACTGCCTTCTCGACCGCATGAAGCTGCTGGGCGATATCGAGGCAGGGTCTGCCGGCCTCGATCATTTCGATGATGCCCTTGAGGTGCCCATCGGCGCGCTTCAGCCGCTTGACGATCTCGGGGTGGGTTTCGTGGACGTGAAGGGTTTCGTTCATGGGCTTGATACTATCCCCCTGGAGAGGATATCACAAGACACTGGCCAGGAGATGATTCCGGCCTGACAACGATTCGTTAAGATTTGAGTGAATAGTCGTTGAGCATGCCGAACTGGGCCTACAGCGCAGCCTTTCGCTTCGTCATCGCCGTCGCGATGACGATCGGCATGCTGTTGTCCCCAATGGGCAGCTCCGCCTCGCACAATCCGGTCGCGCTTGCGTCCGCCGAAGCAGCCCGTCATGCTGAATTGGCAGCGCAGATCGAAGCACACGACCACAGCCATGACGACGGCGAAGCCGACGAGCAGAGCCCTGGCCATTCCCACGGCCACAATCCAGCCGATCATACCCATGAGACAGCGAGCATGCTTTCCGGCATCGCACAGCCGGCTCCCTCGATAGGTCGGAGTTGGCTGGCTTACCCGCCGTCGTTTGCCGATCTGGAAACCCGTTTCCGGCTTGAACGCCCTCCGAGACCGATCCTCCTCGCATGATCGCGGCCGCGCACGCGGCCACCCTCAAACGACGACGATAGGAATTCTCATGCAAGGACCCTTCTACGAGGGCCCGCCACGCACGCCTTGCGCGCGCTGGCGGCTCGCCCTTCCCATGCTCATCGCTCTCCTGACCCTGCCGCTGCTCGGCGGGGCGGCCTTCGCCCATGCCGTGGCCGAAGGCGACAAGGGCTACATCCAGGAGATCACCGGCATCAACCTGCTGCCCTTCATCTATCTCGGCGCCAAGCACATGGTGACGGGATACGACCACATCCTGTTCCTGTTCGGCGTGATCTTCTTCCTCTACCGGATGAAGCACATCGGCATCTATGTGAGCCTGTTCGCGCTCGGCCACTCCACGACCATGCTGCTCGGCGTCTATTTCAACGTCGGGATTAACAGCTACATCATCGATGCGATCATCGGCCTGTCGGTGGTCTACAAGGCGCTCGACAATATGGGCGCCTTCCAGCGCTGGCTCGGCTTCCAGCCGAACACCAAGATCGCCACCCTGATCTTCGGCTTCTTCCACGGCTTCGGCCTGTCGACCAAGATCATCGAATACAACATCTCGCCCGACGGTCTCGTGCCGAACCTTCTCGCCTTCAATGTCGGCGTGGAAATCGGCCAGCTCCTGGCGCTCGCCGCCATCCTGATCGTCATGGGCTACTGGCGCCGAACCGACAGCTTCTGGCGCCATGCCTACACTGCCAACACCGTCATGATGACCGCCGGGTTCGTGCTGATCGGCTATCAGCTCACCGGCTGGGTCGTCTCCTGAACATCCGAAAAAGGATTCCTCCCATGTACAACACCGATATTCCGACCCGCGCCGAGCTGCCGACCTCGAAGCAGCTTCTCCGCTCCACCATCATCGCCATCGTCGCGGCGGCGGCGATCCTGGTCACCATCGTCCTGCCGGCCGAGTACGCCATCGACCCGACCGGCATCGGGCGCGCGCTTGGCCTGGCCGAGATGGGCGAGATCAAGACCCAGCTCGCCGATGAGGCGGAACGGGATCGTGCAGCCGGCCAGCAGGGAGAAATCCCGGCCGCGCTGCCGACGCCTGATCAACGTTCCAGCCTGGCCGCCAGGATCTTCGCCGAGCTGGTGATCGGTTCGGCTGCGGCGCAGACCCCGGCAGGCCGCACTGATGTGATGACGATCACGCTGAAGCCGGGCGAAGGCACCGAGGTCAAGCTGGTGATGAATCAGGGTGCCCGCGTGAACTTCTCTTGGACCGTCACCGGAGGTGTCGTGAACTTCGACCTTCATGGCGACGGCGGCGGGCAGCAGACCAGCTACGAGAAGGGGCGCTCGGTGCCGGGCGCCGAAGGAGTGCTGGAGGCTGCCTTCGACGGCAACCACGGCTGGTTCTGGCGAAACCGCGACCGCGCCGACGTTACGTTGACGCTGCGTACCAATGGCGACTACGCGGAGATCAAGCGGGCGCTTTGACCAAGCCCCTCATGGCCGACTTTCGACGATGAAGCGAGGCGGCCTGCTCATCGAGCAGGCCGCCTGACGGAACAATCTCGCTGGCCGAGGCATTCGTTCACGAGGCTGTCGGCCTCACCGAGGAGGATTCGTCCAGCTCCGTCAGACAGGCCTTCTACGAGGGCTCGCGCGCGACGGCTATGTTATCGTCCGGGGCGAGCGGCGCGAGCCGCCAACATTGCGCGCCGCTTTCCCTAAAGATCTTCATGGCCGAGTCAGATTCCGATGATCGAAAGGGACCGTGGAGACCGCTCGATCGTTAGTGGTTGCCGGTGCAGCGTTGAGGTGCTGCTCGAGCTGCGCGATCGCTCCGGAGCCGAGGGCGACGCGGGCAAATCCCGTCGCCAGGAAGGTTCGGCGGTCCATCGGAAAACCTCCCGAGCAGAATGGCGTCGACATGACGATAGGGAATGGACCAGCCTCGCGCGGCCGGCGCAAGACGCTCCCGCCGATCCGCCATTCACGGCCGCGCGAGCGGGAAGTCACGCCATCGCGGCCGCCACCATCCGCCGCGCCTCAAGGTCGCGGCGTGAAAGCGCCCGGCTTCGGCAACCGCCGCAAGGCGATGCTCAAGGACATCGCGGTCCTGACCGATGTTCACGTCGAGCACAAACTCGTCGAGCAAGCCCGACTCATCATCTCCAGCGCGGGTAGGTGAATCGTGTCACCATGAAAATCGCGCAGGAAATCCTCGTGCTTCTCGACGACCGTCACATCGACGCCGGCTTGGGCGAGCAGCAAGCCGAGCATGGGCCAGGCCGGCCCTGCCTCGACGATGACGCAGCCGGTGTCGAGGTCTCCCGCTGCGCCGACCGTCGTCATGAATCGATGGTTGTGGCGGCCTTGCGTCCCCTCTTGGGTCTTGCGGCCGGTTCCACCACCGGCTCAGCAACGGCTTTCGTCCTGCGTGGTGCGCGCTTCGACGCGGCGGTGTCCGGCGCAGCCACAACCGCGGTCGGTGCGCTTGCCTTGATGCGCGAGGCGCGTTTCGGCTTCTCCTCGACCACAGGTGCGGCCTCGACGATTGGCTCAGGCACGGGAGCGGCAGCCTTGCGCAACTGGCCAAGGCCGGACGCCTTCGCCAGCGCTGAGCGGGATTGCGCATAGCTCGGCGCGACCATCGGGTAGTCGGCCGGAAGGTTCCATTTCTGCCGATACTCTGCGGGCGTCAGACCATATTGCGTGCGGAGATGCCGCTTCAGCGATTTGAATTTCTTGCCGTCTTCGAGACAGATGATGAAATCCGGCGTGACCGATTTGCGCACCGACACCGCCGGTCCCGGTTTCTTCTCCGGCCCAATCGGCGCCGCAGCGCCCAGCGACCGGAGGGCAGCGTGGATGTCATCGATCAATTTCGGCAGCTCGGCCGTCGGTACGGAATTGTTGGAAACGTAGGCTGCGACGAGCGCGGCGGAAACCGCCACCAGGTCGGGGGTGTCGGACTGCTCCGGATGCATCCTTGAGTGCCCTTTGTGTTCAATGAGCGCCGCGCTGGACTTGGAATTGCGCGACAGTCACTATTTCAACCATTCGTGGTCCACATCAACTCCGATCGGCGGCGGCGGGCGCCTTCGGTGCTGGACGTCGGATTACACGGCGCATGTAAATAGAACTCCTTAGGGCAACTGACGATGGGGAAGGCGCCGGATTTCGGGCAACGGCAGGCGAAGCTCATCTGCCAGATGCCCTATGACGAGTTGCTCCGATTTATCGCGGAAGGACTGCCCATTCTCCTGGAGAGTGCCAGAGGATTTTGGTCAGCCTCTTGCCATCTGTCAGCGCAGCCACGCGAGGCTGAGGTGTTGGCAGGCTTCGCGCAGGAGGAAGCGGCAAAGATTCTGATTTTGATGGATGCCGTGCGCTGCCCAAGGCACCTCATCGCCGCGAGATTGAGCCAGATCGTCAGTCGGTTCTACGGCCATCTCGAGCGATTGATTTATGCCGAGGTTTGCGACGGATGGAGCCAGGACATTGCGGACCTTCGAAAGCGCGTCGAGCCTCTTCGCAAATCTCATTACATAGAAGGTGATGTCGGAGAGTATATCGTTCCGAACGCAAATCTCTATCGGCGCGAAAGTAAACTCTATGCGGACATCGAAGCCTATGAGGACCGCGTTCCAATCTGGAATGCACCGAAGACCTATCCTGGTTTCTTCGAGCCCCGGAAGCCATCCGTTCTTGCTGTCGCCGAAGCGATGGCCGCATTGGGGATGTTTTCATTGCCTGGCCTGAACGCAACAGCGCAGGTGTGGGGAGCGCTGGATTTTGTCGAGCATGAATCGCTGCGAGATGCAGAACGGCTCACGGATCAACTTGTCGAGCGGCTTGTTACGGAGGCGTTGCCCGCCGACTTTGCAACACAAGATCATGTCTTTGTACTCGGTCGACACTGGCCGTTACCAATGTATAACGTCGAGCTCAAAATGGTTGATGTGTCGCTGGAGGATTTGAAGCAGGAGCAGGACCGGATTTTGTGGGCAGAAGCCGGTTACTAGTCACGAACAGCTCGTTGATTATCGGTTTTCACGCAGGCTTTCGTTCCACCCGTTGCCTTGCGGTCTAATACCGCGTCAGGATTTCCCGGAGACGACCTTCACCCCGATGCGATCCGCGAGGGAGATCAGGTCCGCATAGACGCTGGGTGTGCCGATAACCTCGAGCGACGGGGCGATCATGCGCAGCGCGTCGGCCGGAAGCCGGTTGCCGAACAGGATGATCGCGAGCGCACGATCATCCTGCCTCGAAACCCAACATAGTCCGTGAATGTCGGGGCGTGCGGCGTAGAATGCCTCAGCCCAAGGGCGGGTTTGCGGGTAGCGATCTTTCTCAGTGTCGATGAGCTCGATGCGCCGGACGCCCAATCTGCGAAGTGCCGTGGCGCTGAGATCGGCAAGGACGAGATCCTGGTGTGGCTCCAGCCGCGAATAGGTCTGACCCGTGAGTTTGCCCTTGTCGTAGGTCTTGAGACCCGATGAGAAAGGGACATCGTGAAAAACGGTCTCCATGGCGGCGCAATCGAAAGTCGTGCCGCCATAGAGCGTCGGGATTGCAACGTCGGCGCCGTCGACGATCGGGCTGAAGCGCGCATTGCCCTTGAGGCCCGGGTTGAACTGATCGCCGAGATAGGCGTCCAGGTGCATCCGATGAATGATCTGGCCCTTGGGCCAGATCACCGTTGAGGTCTTTGCTCCCAAGTCCGCCGGAGGAGGGGGCGTTGCATCGTCGGGGGCCTTCGCCTTTGCGTGCTTCGGCTCGGCCGGCGGCTTAGCCATGCGTCACGCCTTGCCGCTCATCTTCGGCCGCCGCGATCACGCGCTGAGACTGCTCCACCAGGAGATCCTGCGGACGCTTGCCGCTGAGGAAGCTGTTGTCCGAGGCGAACCAGTATGCGAGCCCCCAATCGTCCTTGCTGCCGTTAAAGACCTTGAGCACGGCGGCGAGAGCCTTGAGCGGGCGATAGCCCGTCTTCGGATCCAGCGCGTAGCCAGGAAAGTAATCGATCCCCCGATGCCGAACTGCGAAGATAATGCCATCCTTCTTCCACTTGTTCGGCTGGGCGCTGGGATTGTTGGTACTGAAGCCGGCCATCTCGGCGATCTGGGCCGCCGTCAGCCATTCACCGCTCTCCAGCACGGCCTTGCGCGCCTCAGCCGTCATCCGCGCCTCGAGCAACATATGCTGGGGGGGAGGGACGTGAGGCACCAACAGTTCAAGGATCGACTGCATGGCCTCAGTCTCGCGGCGTGCGAGAATGGCGCCGACAAGCGGTGCGATGCTCTCGAACGTCTCGGCGAGCGCGCGCACGGCCGGCTCACTGCCGTGTTCGAGGGTCAAAGCGATGACCTGCTTCGGCTTACCGCCGAGATGGTCGAGACGATGCCGGACCTGCTCCGGCGTGCCGGTCATCGTGGCGAAGCCGGCGAGTGCGCCAGTCGCATCGGTGGCAGCCATGGCCGCGTTCCCTTCGTTGGTTATCATGGTTATCCATATAAATAGATAACCAGAATAATCAAGATGGATTCGCCGCAACCTCCGCGCAGCTGCCGTCTCAGGCAGGTGACCTTCACTACCATGCTTGGCTGGACATGATTCCATATATCGAGTAATCTCGAATTATGGAATCAGAAAGAGCCATTCTCGCCTTCGCGGCGCTTGCCCAGTCGACGCGCCTCGACGTGTTCCGGCTGCTGATCGCACGCGAACCGGAAGGGCTGCCGGCCGGCGACATCGCCCGGCACATGAGCGTACCGCAGAACACCATGTCGACCCATCTGGCGATCCTGACACGCGCCGGGCTCATCGAAGCCGAGCGGCAAAGCCGGTCGATCATCTACCGAGCCAAGCTTGATGCGGTGCGCGAGCTTGCCTTCTACCTCGTCAAGGATTGCTGCGGCGGGCGCCCGGAGATCTGCGCCCCGTTGATCGCCGACCTGTCGCCCTGCTGCACACCCAAAAATGAAGCCACCCAGGAGGCTGTTCATGAGTGACCGTATCTACAATGTCCTCTTCCTTTGCACGGGCAATTCGGCGCGGTCGATCCTCGCCGAGAGCATTCTCAACAAGGATGGCGGCGGCCGCTTCCGTGCCTTCTCCGCCGGCAGCCAACCGAAAGGGACTATCAATCCGTTCGCGCTGAAGGTGCTGGAGAGCTTCGACTATCCGACCGAGGGCTTCCGCTCGAAGAGCTGGGAGGAGTTCGCGATGCCGGATGCCCCTGTCATGGATTTCGTCTTCACCGTCTGCGACAACGCCGCCGGTGAAGCGTGCCTGGTGTGGCCAGGCCAGCCGATGACGGCCCATTGGGGGATCGAGGATCCCGCCGCGGTCGAAGGCACGGATATCCAGAAGCAGGCCGCCTTTGTCGCCGCCTTCCGCTACCTCAGGAACCGGATTTCGGTCTTCGCGGCTTTGCCGGTCGCAAGCCTCGACAAGGCCTCGCTCAAGGCGAAGCTCATTGAGATCGGCCAATTCGAAGGGGCAACCTCGCCCCGCCACAGCGCGGCGTGAGGTCGATCATGGATGTCATCATCTATCACAACCCCGACTGCGGTACCTCGCGCAATACGCTGGCGCTGATCCGCAATGCCGGCGTCGAGCCGCATGTCATCGAATATCTGAAGACACCACCGTCACGGGCGATGCTGGTCCAGTTGATCGCGCGGATGGGGATTTCCACGCGCGGGCTGCTGCGCGAGAAGGGAACGCCCTATGCCGAACTCGGTCTCGGCGATCCCGGCCTGACGGATGACGAGCTTCTCGACGCCATGCTGGCGCATCCGATCCTGATCAACCGGCCGATCGTCGTTTCGCCGAAAGGCGTGAGACTCTGCCGGCCGTCAGAAGAGGTTCTCGATCTGCTGCCTTCGCAACTGGGCGCGTTTACCAAGGAAGACGGCGAGCGCGTCATCGACGAGCGCGGCCGCCGCGTCGCGACGGCGTAAGGAAAACCCATGTCCATTTTTGAACGCTATCTCACGCTGTGGGTCGCGCTGTGCATCGTCGCCGGCATCGCGCTCGGGCACATCATGCCCGGCGCATTTCAAGCGATCGGCGCGGCCGAGATTTCCAAGGTCAATCTGCCGGTTGCCGTGCTGATCTGGCTGATGGTCATCCCGATGCTGCTCAAGATCGATTTCGCGGCACTCGGCGAGGTCGGCCGCCACTGGCGCGGCATCGGCGTCACCCTGTTCATCAATTGGGCGGTGAAACCGTTCTCGATGGCGCTGCTCGGCTGGCTGTTTATCGGCTGGCTGTTCCGACCGCATCTGCCGGCCGATCAGATCGACAGTTATATCGCCGGCCTCATCATCCTCGCCGCAGCGCCCTGTACCGCGATGGTGTTCGTCTGGTCGAACCTGACCAAGGGCGAGCCGCATTTCACGCTGAGCCAGGTAGCGCTCAACGACGCCATCATGGTGGTGGCCTTCGCGCCGATCGTCGGCCTGCTGCTCGGCCTCTCCGCTATCACCGTGCCATGGGGCACGCTGGTTCTTTCGGTCGTGCTCTACATCGTCATTCCGGTGATCATCGCGCAGCTTCTTCGACGCCGACTGTTGGCGACAGGTGGGCGAGCCGCGCTCGATCGGCTGCTGACCAAGCTCGGCCCGGTCTCACTCGTCGCGCTGCTGGCAACGCTGGTGCTGCTGTTCGGCTTCCAGGGCGAACAGATCATCGCACAGCCGCTGGTGATCGCGCTGCTCGCCGTGCCGATCCTGATCCAGGTGTATTTCAATGCCGGGCTGGCCTATATCCTCAACCGAGTTGCGGGCGAGCAGCATTGCGTCGCCGGCCCCTCGGCACTGATCGGCGCGTCCAATTTCTTCGAGCTGGCGGTCGCCGCCGCCATCAGTCTATTCGGATTCCATTCCGGAGCTGCGCTCGCCACCGTCGTCGGCGTGCTGATCGAGGTGCCGGTCATGCTCACCGTCGTCTGGATCGTGAACAGGTCCAAGGGCTGGTACGAGCGCGGCGACAAGGTCGCGGCGATTGCCGAGGCCCACCGTTGATGCAGAACGATCTTCCCAATGTCGTTGTCGACAACCTCGACGTGCCGACCATCGACCGGCTGTGCGCGACGCCCTCGACGCATCCGCCGCGTATTCTGTTACTCTATGGATCGCTGCGCGAACGCTCCTACAGCCGGTTCCTGACGCTGGAGGCCGAACGTCTGCTGAAGCACTTCGGTGCGGAGACGCGTATCTTCGATCCGCACGGCCTGCCGCTACCCGACGGCGCGGAGATCGACCATCCGAAGGTGCGAGAACTGCGCGATCTATCGGCATGGTCCGAGGGTCAGGTCTGGACCAGCCCGGAGCGGCACGGCGCCATGAGCGCGGTGATGAAGGCGCAGATCGACTGGATACCACTATCGGTTGGCGTGATACGGCCGACGCAGGGCCGGACGTTGGCCCTCATGCAGGTGTCCGGCGGTTCGCAGAGCTTCAACGCGGTCAACCAGCTTCGTGTGCTCGGCCGTTGGATGCGGATGGTGACCATCCCCAACCAGTCTTCCGTCGCCAAGGCTTACGAGGAATTCGACGAGGCGGGCCGCATGAAGCCATCCTCCTATTACGACCGGGTGGTCGACGTGATGGAGGAATTGGTTAAGTTCACGCTGCTGACACGCGATCTCTCCCCCTATCTCACCAACCGCTACAGCGAGCGCAAAGAAGCGGCAGAGAAGCTAGCTACCGCATGAACTTCGGCAATCGCCGTTTCCAACGCTGCCCACGCGGCAAACAATCTTGCCCCTCCAGCAGTCTTCGGCGCCGGCGGACTGCCGGGAGTGAAGCGGTGCGCGGCTCGGAAGTCCCAGCCCTCGCTCCATCATCCCCTGCCGGCGCCATCTGCGGGCCTGCACCGACATCGGCAGGCGCGGAAACCGCAACTTGCTTCCGCGCCTTTGTCCTGCGAGGTGACGCTCTCGCTTCGATTGCCGGTGATGACGGGTCATGCAGCCAAAGGGGATCGTCCTGGGTCTGCTCGGTTACAGGCGTGCGGTCGCCTTCAACCGTAAGGACCGGCAAGATACGCGGCTCCGTCGGCACCGAATTGGAGGTGGGACTCGACTGACTTGTGATCTCGAACAGTGCGGAGGCTGCTGCCTGCGGAGATTTCGGGATCGAATCAGCTGCGGGTGTCGGAAGGCTCGCAGCCATATCCCTTGCCGAGATCGTCGACGGTCCGAAGGCTTTTCGCGCGCTGCGCTTGTATTCGACAACAAAAGGCTTCGTCGGGCGTTTCATGGAACCGATTCAAGTTGGGAGATCTTTCTCCATTAGCACGGGTCAATGAGGGCATGAATCCTTAACTTCTCAACCGAGTTCCCGTGAGATCTCGAGTTCGGCGGGCTGCGCGATCGGCTCGGCACGGAGATGCTGGCCTGGCGGGAGCGCCGACCCCGCTGTTAGGTGACGTCGAGCTTCGGGTGTATCGGGCCGATGCTGGCCAGGGCGTGATGGCCCGGCGCTAAGCCTGGGTGTTTGCAAAGAGCTTGGACCGTGGCTGGGGATCGACGTGAGGGTTCCTGCCGTTGGTGGCGGTCCGTGGTTCCGGCGGGCGCCGGCGCGGCGCCGTCGGCGTGATCGACCTGCGTATGCCGGATGTCCGCCAGCGGGTGTGAGCGCCGGCGTCGCGACTGGCAGTGGCCGGGACGGGGGGCGGGCGCTGCGGTGCGGGTCCTGCCTGGTGGGGGCGAGGGCGGGGCATGGCCTGGTGGCAGGGGCTCCTGTGGTCGGTGGCTTCGAAGCCCATCCCCTCCTCTTTGCCGCCTGTGTCCGGGTCTCGGCCGCCTAGTGCCGTCAACCCCGCTGGCCACCCCACGATGCGGGCATCGCGGGGACCCCGACCGGGGGTTCCCCTGCGCTGCGGTGACGACGGCGTCCGGCCCCTTCCTTTGGGCGTCATCGGGGATGGTCCCCGAGCAACCTCAAGGAGACTTCACATGGCCACGATCGCAACCCTCACCCAGAAGGCGGACGGCAACCTCGAAGGCACGCTCGCCACCCTCAACGTCACCGCCCCGATCGCGCTGGTGCCGAACACCCGCAAGGCGAAGGACAACGAGCCTGACTACCGCGTGATCTCGCGCAAGAACGGCTTCGAGCTGGGCGCCGGCTGGAACCGGATCTCGAAGACCACCGGCGAGGAGTACATCTCGGTCTCGCTCTCGGCCCCCGAGTTCGGCACCATCTACGGCAACGTGGCGCCGGCGCCGGGCGAGGATCCCGCCAAGAAGGTCATCATCTGGAACCCCGCCAGCTGACCCGAAGCCGCCGGCCCCGCCCAACAGCGGGGTCGGCGACCTTCTGTTCCCGCGAGCGCCGCCCGGCCAACGCGGTTATCCCGGCAGCTTGCTCGAGCGCGATTGCCGGGCGAGGCGTCGGTCGGCCTGGTTCTTCTTATCGATGGCAGAGACGACCTCGTCATAATCGACGCCGTTCTTCCTGAGAGCACGCCGCGCATCGTCGATCTCGAAGCCGAGCAACTCGAGGACGCTCATATTGAGGCTCGAGGCGATGCGCTCCATTGTCTTCAACGTCGGATTCCCGATCCCCCGAAGGATCGTGTAATAGGTCCCGCGCGCCAATCCTGTCTTCGGCAGGAACGCCTCCATTCCGCCATTCTCGCTCTCGAGCTGCTGGAGCCGGATCGCCAGCATCTCGTTGAGGATGGAGTGATCGACGGGCAGCGGCTTGCGGGCGGGGGGCATGGGAGGGCAGGGGCTCCAAGGCTCAAGATTGAGCCGAGCGGCATGATACAGCAACTCCATCATCTGGTATATTGAATGTTATCGAAATCCTGCCTAACCCCTTGAATCGAGTCGTCTTAAGAGACCTGGCGTCTGCTCCGATTCGAGCTCTGCCGTCGCCGCCGGTCGCGCCAGCAGCCCCGCTGGTTCGACGCCGGCGCGTTCGGCGATCAGTTCGATGTAATCCAGGCTCGGATTCGCATTCGGCGTCATCAGGTGGAAGTAACTTGAGCTCGCCAGACCGAGCTGCGCGGCAAAGGCCTTGCGGCTGAGGCCGCTCGCGCATCGGATCGCCTCGATCGACGCCTGAAAGGTCCGAAGCAGCGTACGACCCTCGGCCGCGTGCGCGGCCTTCCGGCGACAGTCTTTGGTTCTCATCGGCGCGTCCTCGAACATAGAATCCCAAGACGGGCTGCGACCCTCCGCGCAGCCCGACAAGGCGCACGCCAGCACGTTGGACTGACGTTCGACATTCAATATAATGTACGGATTCGGTTTCAACGGAAGAGGTGCGCTCGGACAAAGAAAAACCCGGCAGAGCCGGGTCTCTCAGACGATGGACGGGCCGACGATTGCCGTCGTCAGCGGTGCCCGAAAACACACAAGCATATTAGCCCTCGCCATCCGACAGTTCAAGAGGCCTGCGTTTTCACGCCACGGTCTTTGTTTGCCCCGCGCTCTCGCAAAGAGAGGACGCGAATGCAGATGCTTGGCCAAATCCCAACGACACCCTTCGGGCGGCGGGCGCTGTCGCGCGCCGTCGTCAATACGCAGCGCCTCGTGAAGGAGTGCCCCAACGGCAAACCCGTCCACAAGTGGCAGGTGTTTCGGCTCGTCTGCGAGGCGAAGGCGGCGCTCGACATTTCCGATCGCGCGCTGGCGGTGTTGAACGCATTGCTGACGTTCCATCCGGACACGGTGCTGGTCTCGGGTGCCGGCGACCTCGTCGTTTTTCCGTCAAACAGGGCACTGATGTTGCGGGCTCACGGCATCGCGCCCTCGACGCTGCGCCGCCATCTCGCCGTGCTGATCGAGTGCGGACTGATCCTGCGGCGCGACAGCCCGAACGGCAAGCGTTTCGCGCGCAAGGGCGCCGCCGGCGACGTCGAACAGGCGTTCGGCTTCGATCTCGGCCCGCTCATCGCCAGGGCCGACGAGTTCGCCGCCCTGGCCGAGACCATTCGGGCCGAGCGACGGGCGCTCGCTCTCGCGCGCCAGGCCGTCGCGCTCTGCCGACGCGACATCGCAAAGATGATCGCGACGGGGATCGAGGAGCGCGTGCCGGCCGATTGGCCCGGTCTGCATCGCAGCTTCATCGATATTCTCAGCTCTATCCCGCGCCGTGTGGATCTCGAGGCGCTGGAGCCAATCGCGGAAACACTCGCCGAATTGGCCGCAATCATCCTCACAGCGTTGGAACAACACGTAAAACCAGCGGAATCAGGCGCCACAGAGTCCCGTTCCGAGCACCACATACAGAGTTCAAACACCGAAATCTCGAATGAACCTGAACCTGGCTTTCGAGAAAGCCGGGCGGCGAGGTCGGAGCCAGACCCCAAACCGATGAGGTCGGGGGAAATGGCGTTTCCGCTGGGCATGGTGCTGGAGGCCTGTCCGGACCTCGCCGACTATGCCCGACACGGGATTTCGCACTGGCGCGACTTCATCGCGACCGCCGCTGTGATCCGGCCGATGCTTGGGATCAGCCCGAGTGCTTGGGCCGATGCCTGTGCGGTGCTGGGCGAGGTGCAGGCCTGCATCGTTGTCGCTGCCATATTGCAGCGCGCGTCCGCGATCAAAAGCCCGGGCGGCTATCTGCGAGCCCTGACGCGACGGGCGCAGGCCGGATCGTTCTCGCTGGGGCCGATGCTGATGGCGCTCATGTCTGCCCGAAATCGAGACTGAAATGTTCCGCGCATCAGATGACCTTGGCCTTGGGGACCAGGCCCTTGCGAGGTCCCGCCGGAATTCCGTCGAGCAGGCTCGGAGGCCGCGCGCATGTTGGTTGGTTCCGTGCCTCAACTTTGCGGCCGTTGCGCTTTCCCCACAGACATCGGGAATTCTGATGTCACGTGGTGAGTGAAGCTGGCGGATCCGGGACGGCGTGTCGTTCGCCGCTTCGACGATGTCGAAAACGACCGTCTTGTCCTTGAGTCGAGGTTGTTAACGGCGGCTGTCCAGTCGCGGAACGCGACCGGAGCGTAGCGGAGCAGGCCCGTAGCCGGACCGCGCTTTCATAGAGCGCCGTAGGTACGGCGAAGGGCCTGTGGTCAGGCGCCGCGCGGGGGTGGCAGGCGTCCAATCCGTGTTAGGTAGTGGTGAAGAATGCGATCGATCATGGGCGGATCCAGTTGAGGTCGATCGCACGATCCGGTGCGGACTGCGTGGAATCCGGGGCGAGGTCTTTCTCCATCGCTCCGCCGTGCCTCTGGATGAGGCCGATCTCTCGATGGACACCGATCACGTGCAACGCGATCGGTGGCCCAACGAATGCAAGGGGATGTGCGGTCTGTAGCGGCACTGGCAATCGTCATTCAATTGCATTACATTGCGGCAGGAGGAAGGGAGATCGACATGGCCGCCAATGCCCTGGTTCAGACCCGCATCGACGCAGACGTGAGGGACCGGGCCTCCGCTGTGCTCGAAAGCATGGGCCTGACCGTATCCGACGCGGTACGCATTCTGCTGACCCGGACCGCCAATGAAGGCGCGCTGCCGCTCGAGCTGGTCAGCAACAGCGAGGCGCATGACGCATGGTTCCGCGCAAAGGTGCTCGAAGCACTGGCGGATAGCCGACCCGACGTTTCCGACGACGAGGTCGAGGATCATTTCGCGGCACGGCGGGCGGCAGCCCGGCGCAAGGCCGCCTCGGCCGATTGATGAGGCTTGTCTGGTCCGCCTTCGCGCTCTCCGACCGCGACGGCATCTTCACGCATATCGAGGCAGACAGCCCGAGGGCCGCCATCGCCGTCGACGAGAGGATCGCCGCTGCAGCGCGCCGGCTCGTCGAGTTCCCGGAAAGCGGAAGGCCCGGCCGCGTCGCGGGCACGCGCGAACTCGTGATCTCCGGCACGCCCTATATCGCGGCCTACGCGGTGACCGAGAGCACGATCCGCATCCTGCGTGTCCTTCACGGCGCGCAAATCTGGCCAGAGGATTTCACCGGGAGCTGATACCGGATCCCCGTCTTTGCAGCGCCGGCGCGCCGTGAAGGGAGCCCGGCCGCAGCGTCGAGCCAGGCCGTCTTTCTCTCAATGACCGCCCATCATACCGGCAGTCGGGCCGCGTCAAGGACACGCGGTGCCCCCAATTTTGACGCCGCTGCACGACGACAAAATCGGCTCCCCCACGCGCCGGCGCTGCCGGTCGCTGCGCGATCCCTGACCCGTCCCTCCAACGCCCGGCCGGCTGCCTCCGTCATCAAGACAAAGGAGGTTCACATGACACAGCTTCTCGACATTCACGCCGAAATCACCGAGCTGCGCGCCGAGCTTGCGCACTGCATCCTCACCCGCAAGGAGCGGCGGGACGGGCTCCGGCGCCTCGAAGAACTGCTCGCGGAAGCCGAGCGTCGGGGTCGCGAAGCGGAGGGGGCGTAAGCCCCTTTTTTTGTCAGCGACGGCGTCCCCGGCTGCTTATCCTCGCATGGCGTCCGGGAGAAGGCGCTGGAAGCGGTCTTCGCAAATACGGTGTCGCTTTGCAGTTAAATGTAAGAATGGCCGCTTCCGAACTGGGTTGAGCATTTAAACATGAGAATGGGCGGGTGCTCATTCTCAAATAAGCTGCTTCTGTGAATGGGCACGCACGCTGACCCATTGAGCGATCGCTTCTGCTGCGAAGGCATCGAACACTTCGCGTCGGACGCCGATGGCGTGCCTGCGAAGCAGGTCGAGCATTTCCGGTCCGCTTTCCAGAACGACCGCCACGCCGGCGAGGAGGAACGGGCGCAGATGGAGCGGCAGGATGGGCTTGCCGGAGTTGGCGATGTTGGTCGGCTCCTCCA
>JARYGW010000319.1:0-6456 GCA_033792295.1 Allobosea sp. | reverse complement strand
CATGGTGCAGGAGCTGATCCGCGCCAACGCGCCCTGGCTGTTCGACTGGTCGCTGGCGATCGCGCTGCCGGCGGCCTTCATCGTCGCCGGCGCGGTCGGCATCGCGATCGAGCGCGGCATCATCCGCTTTCTCTATGGCCGCCCGCTGGAGACGCTGCTCGCCACCTGGGGCATCAGCCTGATCCTGCAGCAGGCGGTCCGCACCGCCTTCGGCCCGACCAATCGCGAAGTCGGCGCGCCGGCCTTCATGTCCGGCGCCTTCGAGCTCGGCGGGCTGGCGATCACCTATAACCGGCTCTGGATCATCGTCTTCGCCGCGCTGGTCTTCGCCGCGCTGCTCGCCATCCTGAAGCTCACGCCGATGGGGCTGCAGATGCGCGCCGTCACCCAGAACCGGCGCATGGCCTCGGCCATGGGCATCCGCACCGGCCGCATCGACGCGCTGACCTTCGGACTCGGCTCCGGTGTCGCCGGGCTCGCCGGCGTCGCGCTCTCGCAGATCGACAATGTCAGCCCCAATCTCGGCCAGAGCTACATCATCGACTCGTTCATGGTGGTCGTCTTCGGCGGCGTCGGCAATCTCTGGGGCACGCTGGTCGGGGCCATGACGCTCGGCGTCGCCAACAAGCTTCTGGAGCCCTATGCCGGCGCCGTGCTCGGCAAGATCGCTCTGCTCGTCTGCATTATCCTCTTCATCCAGAAGCGCCCGCGCGGTCTGTTCGCGCTCAAGGGCCGGGCGGTGGAAGCATGATCACCCGCTTCCTCCTGCAGAACATGGATCGGCGCGGAGGTATCTTCCTGGCGCTTCTGCTCGGGCTCGCCGTTCTGGTGCCGTTGTCGAACCTGCTGCTGCCGGCAAGCTCGGCCTTCCATGTCTCGACCTCGACCCTGTCGCTCTGGGGCAAGTATCTCTGCTACGCGCTGCTGGCCATCTCGCTCGATCTGGTCTGGGGCTATTGCGGTATCCTCTCGCTCGGGCACGGCGCCTTCTTCGCGCTCGGCGGCTACGCCATGGGCATGTATCTGATGCGGCAGATCGGCTCCCGCGGCGTCTACGGCAACCCGGTCCTGCCGGACTTCATGGTCTTCCTGAACTGGCAGGAGCTGCCCTGGTACTGGTACGGCTTCTCCTCCTTTCCCTTCGCCATGCTGATGGTGCTGGCGGTGCCGGGGCTGCTCGCCTTCGTCTTCGGCTGGTTCGCCTTCCGCTCGCGCGTCACCGGCGTCTATCTCTCGATCATCACCCAGGCGCTGACCTATGCGCTGCTGCTCGCCTTCTTCCGCAACGACATGGGTTTCGGCGGCAATAACGGCCTGACCGACTTCAAGGACATCCTCGGCTTCAACATCCAGGCACAGGGCACGCGCGCCGCCCTGTTTTCGATGACCTGCGTGATGCTGGCGGCCGGTTTCCTGATCGCGCGCGGCATCGTCGTCTCGAAGCTGGGCAAGGTCGTGATCGCGATCCGTGACGCGGAATCCCGCACGCGCTTCCTCGGCTACCGGGTCGATCGTTTCAAGCTCTTCGTCTTCACCGTCTCGGCCTGCATGGCAGGCGTGGCGGGGGCGCTCTACGTACCACAGGTCGGCATCATCAACCCCAGCGAATTCGCCCCGGCCAATTCGATCGAGACTGTGATCTGGGTGGCGGTCGGCGGACGCGGCACGCTGGTCGGCGCGGCGCTGGGCGCGGTGGTCGTCAACTGGGCCAAGACGGTGTTCACCTCCGGCTTCATGGCGCCCTATTGGCTCTTTGCGCTGGGCGGTCTCTTCGTGGTGGTGACACTCTTCCTGCCCAAGGGCATCCTCGGCACGGCGGAGGCGCTGTGGGCCAGGCGGCGCAAGTCTGAGGCGCCGCCCCCGGCCGCCGAGCCGGCTCCGGCGGAGTGAAGCCGATGAACGCTCCCGTTCCCGGCGCCCTCACCTCCTCGCTGCTCTATCTCGACGGCGTCAGCGTATCCTTCGACGGCTTCAAGGCGATTCGCGGCCTGTCGTTGACGATCGCACCCGGTGAGATGCGCGCCATCATCGGCCCCAACGGCGCCGGCAAGACCACGATGATGGACATCATCACCGGCAAGACGAAACCGGATGTCGGCACGGTGATGTTCGGCGGCTCGGTCGATCTGACGAAGCTCGACGAGGCGGCGATCGCCAATCTCGGCATCGGCCGCAAGTTCCAGAAGCCGACCGTCTTCGATTTCCACACCATCGAAGACAACATCCTGCTCGCGCTGAAATCGAAGCGCACGGTCGGCAGGACGCTGTTCTGGAAGACCGAGGAACCGCAGCAGAAGCGCATCGACGACATCCTCGGCATCGTGAAGCTCGTCGAGAAGCGTGACCTTCTGGCCGGCTCGCTATCCCATGGCCAGAAGCAGTGGCTCGAGATCGGCATGCTGCTGGCGCAGGACCCGAAGCTTCTGCTCGTCGACGAGCCCGCTGCCGGCATGACCGACGGCGAGACGGCGCAGACGGCCGTGCTGCTCAAGGAGATCGCCAGGGATCATTCGGTGATCGTGGTCGAGCACGACATGGGCTTCATCCGCGAGCTCGGCGTGAAGGTCACGGTGCTGCACGAGGGCTCGGTGCTGGCCGAAGGCCCGCTCGACCAGGTCAGCGCCAATGAGCGCGTCGTCGAAGTCTATCTGGGGCGCTGATCCGATGCTGACCGTCGACGCCATCGACCTGCATTACGGCGCCGCCCAGGCGCTACGCCGCGTTTCGATCACCGCCGAAACCGGCAAGGTCACCTGCGTGATGGGCCGCAACGGCGTCGGCAAGACCTCGCTGATGCGCGCCATCGTCGGCCACCAGCCGATTTCTGGAGGCCATATCCGCCTGAATGGCGACGACATTTCCAGCCTGCGCAGCGAGGACCGCGCGCGCGCCGGCATCGCCTATGTGCCGCAGGGGCGGGAGATCTTCCCGCTGCTGACGGTGAAGGAAAATCTGGAGACCGGCTTCGCGCCGCTGAAGCGCAAGGAGCGCTTCGTCCCGGATGAACTCTTCGACCTCTTCCCCGTGCTGAAATCCATGCTGGGCCGGCGCGGCGGAGACCTCTCGGGTGGCCAGCAGCAGCAACTCGCCATTGCGCGAGCGCTGGTCACCCGACCCAGGCTGCTGGTGCTGGACGAGCCGACCGAGGGTATCCAGCCCTCGATCATCAAGGATATCGGCCGCGCCATCGACTATCTCCGCCAGAAGGGCGGCATGGCGATCGTGCTGGTCGAGCAGTATTTCGACTTCGCCCGCGAACTCGCCGACACGATGTTCGTGATGGACCGCGGCGAGGTCGTTCTGTCGGGGCCGGCGGCCGAACTCGACGGGGCGCAGGTCCAGCGCTTGATTCAGGTCTAGATGGAGCGTCTTCTGCAAGCCCTGCTCCATCGAAAGCGATCCTGACGATGCTGGCGATTGACGATCTCCAGAGTTTCAAGCCGACGCGGATGCAACGCGCGCATGGGCAAGCGAGCGTTTCATTCCGCTCGCGCGACGGCCTGACCTGTCTCGATCGCCTGTTTCAGGATGGCTGTGCAAAGCTGCGCTTCCCGCGCCCGCTCGGAAGCGACGAACCCCAGGCGATCCTCATCAACACGGCGGGCGGGCTGACCGGCGGCGACCGCTTCGGCACGGATATCAACTTGGCCGAGCAAGCCGCGGCCTGCGTCACGACCCAGGCCTGCGAGCGCATCTATCGCTCGATGGGCGCGGATGCCGTCGTCACCAATCGGCTGAGTCTCGCGGCCGGAGCGCGGCTGGCCTGGCTGCCCCAAGAAACGATCCTCTTCGACGGCGCGCGCCTGTCCCGTTCTCTCGATGTCGATCTCACAGGAGACGCCGAGTTGGTCGCCGTCGAAGCCGTGCTCTTCGGCCGGCAGGCGATGGGCGAGACGCTGCGCGGCGGCCGCCTGCATGATCGCTGGCGCATCCGGCGTGACGCCCGGCTGATCTTCGCCGATGATCTGCGCGTCGAGGGCGATATCGCTGCCCGTCTGGCCGCCCCGCCCGCCATGGCCGGCGGCCGCGTCATGGCAACCGTTCTTTTCGCGGGCGCCGCTCCGGAGCGCTTTCTGGATCAGGCCCGCGCGATCATCGGGCCGGGCGGGGGCGCCAGTGCCTGGAACGGTAAGTTTCTCGCGCGGCTGGTCGAGGAGACCGGGCTCGCGCTCAGGCGGCGGCTGGAACCGCTGCTGATGCTTCTCATGGGTGGCCGGCCGCTGCCCAAGGTCTGGCAACTTTAGAGGCTGTTATGAACCTGACACCGCGCGAGAAGGACAAGCTCCTGATCTCCATGGCGGCCATGGTCGCCCGGCGGCGCCTCGAACGCGGGGTGAAGCTCAACCATCCCGAGGCCATCGCCCTGATCACCGACTTCGTCGTCGAGGGTGCGCGCGACGGTCGCAGCGTCGCCGAGCTGATGGAGGCCGGTGCCCATGTCGTCACCCGCGCGCAGGTGATGGAGGGCATCGCCGAGATGATCCACGACGTGCAGGTCGAAGCCACCTTCCCGGACGGCACCAAGCTCGTCACCGTCCACGAACCCATCCGTTGAACTTGCCGATCCGCTGACATCGCGACCCGGAGACTGCCATGAAGAGACTGTCGATCGCCCTGATCCTGAGCTTGGGCGCCGCGAGCCCGGCCTTCGCCCATCTCAACCCGGCCGAGCACGGCTCATTCGCCGCCGGCGTCTCGCATCCGCTCTTCGGTGCGGACCATATCCTGGCGATGGTCGGCGTCGGCCTCTGGGCCTTCCTCGTCGGCGGTCGCGCCCTCTGGGCTATTCCCTCCGCCTTTGTCGTCACGATGCTGCTCGGCTTCGCCGCGGCACTCGCCGGCATCGGCCTACCCTTCGTCGAACCGACGATCGCGGCTTCCGTCGTGCTGCTCGGCCTGCTGGCGCTGGTCGCCTTGCAGGTCCCGGTGACCTTCGGGATGGCCGTGGTCGGCTTCTTCGCGCTGTTCCACGGCTATGCCCATGGCGGCGAACTCGGCGAGGCGACGAGCTTGCCCTTCATGGCCGGCTTCGCGCTGGCGACGGCCGCGCTACATGCGGCCGGCCTCGGCATCGGCTTTGCCGGCAATGCGTTGTCACGGCATGGCCGGATCGCGGCGCGCATCGCCGGTGGTCTGACGGCGCTCGGCGGGCTCTGGTTGGTCGCAGGAGCCTGATCGCATGATTCCCGGAGAGGTCTTTCCCGCCGCAGGCGACATCGTCCTCAACGCGGGCGCGCAGCAGGTCACGCTGCTCGTCGCCAATACCGGCGACCGGCCGATCCAGGTCGGCTCGCACTACCATTTCTTCGAGACCAACGACGCCCTCGATTTCGACCGTACGCTCGCCCGCGGCATGCGGCTCGACATCGCTGCCGGCACGGCCGTGCGCTTCGAGCCCGGCCAGCAGCGCGAGGTCCGCCTCGTGCCGCTCGGCGGCGCGCGCGCCGTCTACGGCTTCCAGCAGAAGGTGATGGGGAAACTCTGATGCCGGCCAAGCTCTCCCATGCGGCTTACGCGCAGATGTACGGACCGACGGTCGGCGACCGGGTCCGCCTCGCCGATACCGACCTGATCATCGAGGTCGAGAAGGCTTTCACCGTCTATGGCGAGGAGGTGAAATTCGGCGGCGGCAAGGTCATCCGCGACGGCATGGGCCAGAGCCAGGCGAGCCGCGCCGAGGGCGCGGTCGATACCGTCATCACCAATGCGCTGATCGTCGACCACTGGGGCATCGTGAAGGCGGATGTCGGGTTGAAGGACGGGCGGATCGTCGCCATCGGCAAGGCCGGCAACCCGGATACGCAGCCCGGCGTCACCATCGTCATCGGCCCCGGCACCGAGGCGATCGCGGGCGAAGGCAAGATCCTCACCGCCGGCGGCGTCGACGCCCATATCCATTTCATCTGCCCGCAGCAGATCGACGAGGCGCTGATGTCCGGCGTCACCACCATGCTCGGCGGCGGCACCGGCCCGGCCCATGGCACGCTGGCGACGACCTGTACGCCCGGCCCCTGGCATCTCGGGCGGATGATCCAGTCCTTCGATGCCGTGCCGATCAATCTCGGCCTCTCCGGCAAGGGCAATGCCTCGAAGCCGGCCGCACTGATCGAGATGATCGCGGGGGGCGCCTGCGCGCTCAAGCTCCACGAGGACTGGGGCACGACGCCGGCCGCCATCGACAACTGCCTTTCCGTCGCCGACGACTACGATGTCCAGGTGATGATCCACACCGACACGCTGAACGAGAGCGGCTTCGTCGAGGACACCGTCGCGGCCTTCAGGGGCCGCACCATCCACGCCTTCCATACCGAGGGCGCCGGTGGCGGCCACGCGCCGGATATCATCAAGGTCTGCGGGTTGCCGAACGTCATTCCGTCCTCGACCAATCCGACGCGGCCCTATACGCAGAACACCATCGCCGAGCATCTCGACATGCTGATGGTCTGCCATCACCTG
>JARYGW010000318.1:0-6498 GCA_033792295.1 Allobosea sp. | reverse complement strand
TGCCGATGCCGCGATCGATTTCCATACTGGGACGACCGGGTTCGAGGTCACGGCGTTCAACATTGCCGGGATGGACGTGCCGGAAGTCAAGGCGATGGTGGAACTCTACCCCGTGGCCCAGATCTTCGACAACCACGTGTACCCGGGCGTCTTGCACAACGCATTCATGGACGTGGGCATCCCCGCGTTCACGCCGGAGATCGGAGCTGCACGCGTGCTGGACCGTGAGATGATCTCGCTGTTCGTGGAAGGCACGATGAACGTGTTGAAGTATCACGGCATCGTCCCAGGGCAGATGGGGCGTACCGGAAAGGACGTGGCCGTCTTCGTCGGCAACAGTTCGTTTCCGATCCTGGCGAGAGAAGGCGGGGTGGTGGAACACCTGGTCGAGCTCAACGCCAAGGTCGAAGCCGGGCAGAAGGTGGCCATCCAGCGCAACAGCTTCGGCGAAGTGGTCGCGGAATATGTGAGCGGTGTGGCGGGAGAGGTGACGGGCCAGCGCAGCGACGCGATGTCCGAACCCGGAAATCCCTTGGCGTTCATCCTCTTCCATCGGGCGGAGCCGGGCAAATCGGAGGAATACCCCGAATAGGCCGGATCTGCGCCAGTAGACTCAAAGCGCCGTGGCCTTATTGCGAAGAGGCTTCACGGCGCTGATGCTCTTGACGCAGTCTGCCCAATTCGGAAACAAGGGCTAAGGGATCGGCTGCGTGGCACCCGCGCCGAGCGACCGCTGCACCATGACGCTGTCGGCCCAGCGCCCATAACGATAGGCGACGCCGGGCAGCAGGCCAACCCGGATAAAGCCGAAACGCTCGTGCAACGCCCGCGAAGTGCTGTTCTCGGCATCGTTATAGTCGATCATCTGGCGAAAGCCGGCGGCAGCGCAGGCGTCAATCAGCGCCTGCATCAACTGCCGCCCGATGCCGTGTCCGAGATGCTCATGATGGACGTAGATCGAGTGCTTCACCGTGAAGCGGTAGGCCGGACGCTTGCGAAACAGCACGACATAGGCGTAGCCGACCACCTCGCCGCCGCAGGTCGCCACCAGATGCGGCAGCTTGCGGTTGCGCAGGTTCTTGCGCCTGTCCTTCAGATCGTCCGGTTGCGGCGTGCCGGTATCCTCGACAGCGGCCTCGATGCCGCGGCGGATATGCCGGCGATAGATCGCCAGCATGGGCTCGACATCGTCGTCGCGCGAGGGGCGGATGATAATCGGTCGATCGGTCTCCATGCGTCGGCGCGATCCTCAGACCCGTGCTTGCTCGCTGACGACATAGTATGCAGGCGCACGAGCCCGCCTGAGTCGATCTCGCGATAGACCCCCTGCATTTCAACCTCGAAACCCGGGAAGGCGTTGAAGCAGGCCTCGAACATCTTGAGATAGTCGATCATCGGCCTGGCCCGCCCGGTCAGCCGCTCGCCCGGCACGATGGTGGCGATGCCGGGCGGGTAGACGACGAAGGGCGTCGTCGCGATCCGCCCGTCGATGGCATTGATCGGCAGATAGTCGACATCGTTGCGCGTCAGGCAGCGCGCCGCATCGTGCGGCGACATCGCCATCTCCGGCAGGTGCTCGGACGAGAACTACCGGTTCTGCAGCCCGCTCACGTCGTGCTCGCGGAAGAAGCGGTGCATCTCACCGCAGAGGTCGCGCAACCGCACGCCGCCATAGCGGCCGGGCCGGCGCCGATAGAACTCCGGAATCGCCTCCTCCAGCAGCGCGTTGTCGTCATGCAGCTTCTTGAAGGCGACGAGCCCGCTGATCAGCGTGCCGGCCTTGCTGGCCTCGACGCCGGGCGTCAGCAGGAAGAGCAGCGAATTGAGATCGTTCTTCTCGGCGACGATCCGGTTCTCGCGCAGGAACTGCGCGACGATCGGAGCGGGGATACGTCGCAGACGGCGTGGGACTCTTTGCTTTCCGAGACGCCGGCTTCACGGCGCCCCCTCCTGTCGATCTTCCCCAAGCTTGCGGCAGCGCCGAGCACGACGCTCAATGATGCGCGAGGATTTCGCCCAGAAAGGCGCGAGAACGCTCATGTCGCGGATTCGAGAAGAACGCGGCAGGCGAATTCTCTTCCACGATTTCGCCGTCGGCCATGAAGATCACCCGGTCGGCCACCTGACGAGCAAAGCCCATCTCGTGCGTGACGCAGATCATGGTCATGCCGTCGCGGGCCAGCGACACCATGGTGTCCAGCACCTCCTTCACCATCTCGGGGTCGAGCGCCGAAGTCGGCTCGTCGAACAGCATGGCTTTCGGCTCCATGCAGAGCGCGCGGGCGATCGCCACACGCTGCTGCTGGCCGCCTGAGAGCTGGGCCGGGTATTTCGCCGCCTGATCTCCGATGCGGACCCGTTCCAGATACATGCGGGCCGTCTCCTCCGCTTCGGCGCGGGAAAGCTTGCGAACCCGCATGGGAGCGAGGATGCAGTTTTCCAGCACCGTCTTATGGGGAAACAGGTTGAATTGCTGGAATACCATGCCGACTTCCCGGCGCACGGCATCGACGGCCGTCTGACTGTCGTTCAGCCGGTGGCCCGCCACCACGATCTCGCCGCTCGCGATCGGCTCTAGATGGTTGATGCAGCGGATCAGCGTCGACTTGCCCGAACCGGAAGGGCCGCAAAGCACGATCTTCTCGCCTTTGACGACCGAAAGATCGATACCCTTGAGGACGTGGAACGGGCCGTAGAATTTGTCGACCTGCCGCATTTCGATCATCGGTGAGACGGTCTCACGCGTCGAGCGGCTGCTAGTGTCGTTCGTCCCGGCCATGTCGCTCTCCTTCATCTTGCGGCTCCGACCGCCAGCCGCTGCTCGAGCCTGCGGCCCCAGAGCGAGAGCGGCCAGCACATGACGCAATACAGCGCGCCCACCACGCCGAAGACGAGCAGGGGCTTGTAGATCTGGTTGGAAACGATGGTGCCGGCCCGGGTCAGTTCGATGAAGCCGACGATCGCCGCGAGCGAGGTACCCTTGAGAAGCTGCACCAGGAAGCCGACCGTCGCCGGCAGCGACAGCTTGAAGGCCTGCGGCATAACGACGTCGACCATCCGACTCCAGCCGGGCAGGCCGAGCGCGTTGGCAGCCTCGGTCTGGCCGCCCGGTACGGCCTGAATCGCACCGCGCCAGATCTCGCCGAGAAAGGCCGAGGCATGCGCCGTCAGCGCGATCGAGACCGCTGCCCAAGCGGGCAGGTTGAAACCGAGCAAAGGCAGGCCGAAATAGGCGACGAAGAGCTGCATCAGCAGCGGCGTGCCCTGGAACACCCCAATCCAGCAGATCATCGGAATCCGCAGCCACGGCGAAGGCGAGACCCTGAGCAGGGCGACGACCATGCCGAACAGGATGCCACCGACGAACCCGATGACGGTGAGGAGCAAGGTCCAGAGGAGGCCTTGCAGCAGATAGGTCAGTTCCTGAATACCCATGTCCTGCTCCTCAGCGCTGCGGATAGCTGAAGGCCCAGCGGCCAAGTGCCGCGAGCAGCCACATCGTGACGAGCGAGATCACCAGATAGATCGTGGTAAGCGTGAAATAGACCTCGAAGCTGCGGAAGGTCTCCGCCTCGATCCGCTGGCCGACAGATGTCAGCTCATAGGCGGAGATCGAGGTGCAGATCGCCGTGGTCAGGGTCAGCAGGATGAACTGGCTGGCGAGCGACGGAAAGATCGCCCGCAGTGCCGGGACGAGCACGATCAGCCGGAAGACCTCGTGCTTGTGCAGGCCGAGCGCCAGGCCCGCCTCCGTCTGTCCCTTCGGGATGCTTTCCACTCCGCCGCGGATGATCTCGATCGCATAGGCGCCTCCGTTGAGGCCAAGCGCGAGAATCGCCGTAACCGTCGGATTCAGCCGGACACCCGCAAGCGGCAGCGCGAAGAACAGAAAGAAGATCTGCACCAGGAACGGGGTGTTGCGCACGATCTCGACGAAGAGCGTGACCAACAGCGACGGGATCCGCATCTGCATGCGCAGAACGACCACGCCCAGCACGCCGACGACCATGGCGATGGCCATGCCGGAGAAGGCCAGGAACAGGGTTCCGAGCGTTCCGAACAGCAACGATTTCCAGGCGTCGGCTACGACGCTGAAGTCGAGAGTCATCGTTCTCCCCTTGCCGCGGGCTTTGCCTCAATCATCCCAGGCGGGCTCCCACTCGAAGCTGGAGTAGCGCTGGCCGCGCGCGAGTCCGTGGATCGCCGCCATGTCCTCCGGCGACAGCTCGAAATCGAAGATCTCGAGATTGGCCCGCATATTCTCGGGCTTGGACGAACGCGGAATCGCACCGACACCGTCCTGCTGGACGAGCCAGCGCAGCGTCACCTGCCCCGCCGTCTTGCCGTATTTGCGGCCGAGCGCCTTGAGCAGGTCGTCGTCGAAGACCTTGCCGCGTGCAATCGGCTGATAGGCGTTCAGCAGCATGCCGGCGCGGCGCATCCGGGCGAGCAGCTTCTCCTGCGACAGGAAGGGATGATACTCGACCTGATTGCAGAACAATTCGGCCTTGTGGACCTCCAGCGCCTCGTCGAGCAGCGCGACCGGGAAGTTGCTGACGCCGATCAGCCGCGTGCGCCCCTTCCGCCTCTCCTCGGCGAAGGCCGCCAGCGTCTCGCCGAGCGGGGTATCTTTCGCGGGCCAGTGGACGAGCAGCAGGTCGACCTGGTCGAGCCCGAGCCGGTCGAGGCTTTCATCGACGCGGCGATGGACGGTCTCCGGCGCGAGGTCGTTGAACCAGATCTTGGTCGTGACGAAGAGCTCGCCGCGCGGTACGCCGGAGGCGCGGATCGCCCTTCCGACCTCGGCCTCGTTGCCGTAGCGGATCGCTGTGTCGATCTGCCGGTAGCCGAGATCGATGGCGGTGCGGATCGCCGCCTCGCCGGCCGGCCCGGTGATCTCGAAGGTTCCGAACCCCAGCGCCGGAATGACCTCGCCCTGGATCGTCTTGGTCGTCGCTGCGATCGTGCCGTTCATGGGGTAGCTCCTCCTTGCGCAAGCATCTCCGCCAGGGTGACCGTGCGGTCTTCGCGGGCGGCCAGATCGACCGCGAGCGTCGCGGCCAGCGTGGCCATGCCGTCCCGGGCGGTGATCAGCGGCTGTTCCTCGCGCCTGACGACGGCGGCGAAATGGGCGAGTTGGGCGACATAGGTCGGCAGGCCGGCTGCGCCGCGATAATGGCGCGCCAGGGGATGCTGCCAGTGCTCTTCGTCCCGCTCGTGGCGCCACAGATACATATCGGAGACCGACAGCGCCGCCTTGCGCCCGGCCAGGAACAGGCAAGGGCCCGGCTGCGTGGGGTGGTAGAGCGCCTGGCCGGAGCTGTATTCCCAGGCCCAGGGGCTGACCGCGTTGTCGGAGATGATGAAGCTTCCCAAGGCCCCGTTGGCGAAGCGGATGGAAAGGCTCGCCCCGTCTTCGACTGCAAAGCCGCGCGCATGGGAGGTGAAGGCGCGGATACTGTCGATCTCGCCGACCAGATGGCGCAGGATGTCGATGTCGTGGATCAGGTTGATGAGCAGCACGCCGCCGCCGGCGCTCTTTCTCCAGGCGACGTCGAAATAATTGGCCGGCTTGTCGAACAGCGTCATGCCGTTGACGGCGACGATATCGCCGAGCTCGCCGGCCGTGATCGCCTGCTTGGCTGCGCGGATATCGGGGCTGTGGCGACGCTGATGGCCGACCAGCACCGGCACACCGGTCCGTTCGGACGCTTCGACAATCCGGGCGGCGGAAGCGATGCTTTCCGCGACGGGTTTCTCGATCAGGCAGGCGATGCCGCGTTCGATGCAGGCCAGCGCGGCCGGGGCGTGGAGCTGGTTCGGCAGCGCGATGATCGCGCCGTCGGGGCGCAACTCGTCGAGCATGGCGACATAGTCGGACCGGTGCGGCACCGAGAGCCGCTCGGCCAGCTTCGCGGCCTCCGGGGAGGGGTCGCAGATGGCGGCGATGGAGATGTCGGGATGCGACGCCATGAGATCGGCATGTTCGCGGCCGATGAGGCCGGCTCCGAGAAGGGCGACACGGATCATCGTGTCATCTCCGCCATGGCGCGCAAGGCGAGCCGATAACCATAGGCGCCAAGTCCGGCGATCACGGCGGTGGCCGTCTTCGAGACCAGCGAGTTGTGATAGATCGCCTCGCGCTGATGGATGTTCGAGATGTGCAGTTCGATCTTCGGCCGATCGAACATCTTGAGCGCGTCGAGGATCGCGATCGAGGTGAAGGTGTAGCCCGCCGGATTGATGATGATGCCGGCGGCGTCCTTCCGCGCGGCATGGATCGCCTCGATGATCTCGCCCTCGAAATTCGACTGGCGGAAATCGATGGCGAGCCCGAGATCGGCCGCATCGGCTTCGCACCAGCCCCGGATCTCGTCGAGCGTGGTCTGTCCATAGATCTCCGGCTCGCGCTGGCCGAGCAGATTGAGGTTTGGCCCGTTCAGGATGAAGATCGTTCGCATGGCGATTCCTGAGGATGTCGGCAGCCGGGCGCGGCCA
>JARYGW010000317.1:0-6508 GCA_033792295.1 Allobosea sp. | reverse complement strand
TCGCGCGCGAGCAGAACATTATCAAGACCAACCCGCTCGGCCAGGTCCCGACCCTGCTGATCGAGGACGGCTCGACGCTCGCCGACAGCCGCGTCATCTGCGAATATCTCGACCGGCTCGGCGGCGGCTCGCTCTTCCCGGCCGAGCCCGCCGCGCGCTGGAACGCCCTGACCGAGCAGAGCTATGGCGACGGCCTGCTCGATGCGGCTCTGGCTGCTCGCTACGAAGGGCTGCTGCGCAGCGAAGCCCAGCGCTGGCAGCGCTGGATCGACGGGCAGCTCGCCAAGGTTCATGCCACACTCGATCTCATCGAGGCCAAGGCACCGGCGCTCCGCGACCGCGTCGATATCGGCACGATCACCTTCTTCTGCGCGCTGTCCTATCTCGACCTGCGCTTCGCCGATCTGAACTGGCGCGAGGGCCGTCCGCAGGCCGCGGCCTGGTTCGAACACCTGTCGCAGCGCCCCGCCTTCGCCAGCCAGAAGCTGGGCTAAGGTCGAAGCCGACTCGGAGGCGACCATGGATGCGCATCTCGGCCTTTCCGGCCGTACGGTCATGATCACTGGTGGCGCCTCCGGCATTGGCCGGGCCTGCGCGCTGGCGCTCGCGCGGGAGGGCGCGGCCACTGCTGTAGCCGATGCCAATGCGGAAGGCGCCACCGCGACGGTTCGCGAGATCGAGGCGCTGGGCGCCCGCGCCGTTGCGGTGAGCTTCGACGTGCGCGATCCCGCTGCCACCGATACTGCGGTCGAGAGCGTCGAGCGCGATCTCGGTCCGCTCGACGGCCTGATCACCGCCGCCGGCATCTCGCGCCCGGCACCGGCGACCCAGCTCGCTTCCGAAAGCTGGGAGGCGGTGATCGGTGTCAACCTCTCCGGCACCTTCTATTCCTGCCAGGCGGCGGGCAAGCGCATGGTCGCGCGCGGCCATGGCGCCATCGTCACCATCGGCTCGACTTCGTCGCTAGGCGGCCAGTCGGGCCGCGCCCATTACTGCGCCTCGAAAGCCGGCGTCGTCGGCCTCACGCGTGACCTCGCGATCGAATGGGGCTCGCATGGCGTCCGGGTGAACTGCATCGGCCCGAGCGCGACCGACACCCCGATGATCCGCGCGGGTATTCCCGAGAGTTTCGTGACCGGCGTGATGGAAGATCGCACGCCGCTCGGGCGCCTCGCGCGGCCCGACGAGATCGCGAATCTCTGCCTGTTCCTGCTCTCGGACCTCGCGAGCTATGTCAACGGCGCGCTGCTCATGGCCGATGGCGGTGTCTCCGCCGGCTTCTTCACGCGCGGCCATGGCTGCGATTTCTCCTCGAAAGCCCTGCTCGCGCAGGGCGTCTATAGCGAATGATCGGAAGCTGAGATGAGCAAGCTCGCCCTCGTCACCGGTGCCGGGCGCGGAATCGGTGCTGCGATCGCACACAAGCTTGCAGCCGATGGCTGGCGCGTCGCCGTCTGCGACCTGACCAGGGAGACGGCCGCAGCCGTTGCCGCCGCACTGCCGGGTGCAGGTCATAGCGGCTGGGCCGCCGATGTCTCGAACGAGGCTTCGGTCGAAGCGCTCTTCGATGGTGTCGAAGCGGCCCATGGCCCGGCCACCGCGCTCGTCTGCAATGCCGGCATCCTGCTGATGGCGGCGGATGGCGAGCGGCCCACCATCTTCGACATGACGCTCGACGACTGGGAGAAGACCCATGCGGTCAATACGCGGGGCGTCTTCCTGAGCATCCGCGCCTATGCGCGGCGCCGTCGCGCGCAGCCGGTCGAGGGCGGCCGCGTCACCACGACGAGCTCGGTCGCGGCGGAGCTTGGTGGCTATCGCGGTTCGGCCAGCTACATCTCGTCGAAATCGGCGATCCTCGGCTTCACCAAGGCGATGGCACGCGAATTGTCGGCGCTGGGCATCACCGTGAACTGCGTCGCGCCCGGCGTCATCGACGCGCCGATGCTGGCGGCGGCTACGCCGCGCTCGGCCGCGCCGGGCTCGATGGATACGCTGGCGCAGGCCGTGCCGCTCGGACGGCTCGGCACGTCCGAGGACATCGCTGGCGCGGTCTCCTTTCTGCTCTCCGAGCAGGCGTCCTACATCACCGGGGCGACGATCGACGTAAACGGCGGCTATCGCATGGCCTGAGCCACTGATGTGAGGCGCCTCACATCAGGATGCGCATCAGCTCATTCTGCGAGGAGATACCGAGCCTCGCATAGGCGCGCTTGCGATAGGTGAGCACGGTGTTGATGCCGACGCCGAGCTCGAGAGCGATCCCTTCCGAGGTCAGGCCGCTCGCGATCAGCGCACAGACGTCGCGCTCGCGCTTCGAGAGGCTGGGCGCGATGGCGGCCAGCCGCGCCTGGAAGGCCGGGAGCGCACGGTGCTCGCTCGGTCGTTCCGCCTCGTAATGGCGCCAGAGCGCCGCCATCAGTAGCGGCGCGCTTTCGACGAGATGTGCGATCTCCTGGTCGCTGAAGCTCTCCTTGCGGCCACGATAGATGCTGAGCCGCATCGTGCCGCCGGTCCGCGGCTGGATCAGCGAGAAGCGCTCCGACAGGCCGACCGAGAAATAGCATTCGCTGCGGTAGGACGGGCTGGCGATGTCGTTGGCCCGCATGCGAACGCCCCAGCAATCGTGATTGCTGCTCTCTTCGAGCGCGATGGTGTTAGCCGGGTCGGCGCACCAGTGGCGGGAAACGTAGCGGCGCGCGACGTCAAACGCGGCCCTCCCGGGTTCCTGCCGGTTTTCGGCGAGCAGCGTATGGACGACGCCATCCGGAGCCGCGACGAAGGCGGTGACGATCTCCGTGCCGGTGAAGCGGCGCGCGATATCGAACAGCCCGGCCGAAAAACCGGGCCGGCCCACGCTCTCGATGACCTGCGGCATCGTCGCCAGGATACTGCTCGCGGCCATGGCCTGCTGAATGGCCAGAAGCTGCATTCCAACCTCCCGCCGGCTTCTCTTTCAGCACGGCAGCAGGCCGGCGGCGGAAGCCTTCAAGACGAGAAGCGATATCAGCAGCCGGCTTCGCATGCAAACTCGTGCGCAAAGTTGAAACCCCTGGTCGGCATCACGCGATCGGCAGCCCCGCCTCGTCCTTGAGGTTCATCAGCACGATCTCGGACTGTACCCGGCCGACCTGCGGGTGCGGCAGCAGATGCCCGTGGATGAACTGGGCGAAGGCGGCCAGGTCGCGCGTGACGATGACGAGCACGTAGTCGGCGTCGCCCGAGACTGAGAAGGCCTGGCGTATCTCCTCGTGCCGCGTCAGGAAATCGGCGAAGGACTCGGCATTCCTTTCGCTGTGCGACGACAGGTTGACGCGAGTGATCGCCTTCAGGCCGAAGCCCAGCGCCGTAGCGTCGAGCTTCGCGGCATAACCCGCGATCACCCCGGTCTCTTCCAGCCTCGTGCGTCGTCGCGAGCATTGCGAGGGGGAAAGGTTCACGATCTCGCCGAGCTCGGCATTGGTCAGCGCGGCATCGCCCTGAAGTGCCTTGAGAATTGCACGATCGAAGCGATCGATCTCGTCGTGAAGCATGAACTGCGCCTCTGTTGCACGGAATGTGCAAATTCTTCGATGTAACTACCCAGTTTGCAAGCCCCTCGCGCCGCAACTGCCTCACTCTCGTCGGTAACAGCACCATCAGGAGGATGCAGGATGGGTCCCTTTCCGCATGACGCCCCCAAGGCCACGATCAGCGAGACCAATCCGGCCGGCACCGACGGCTTCGAGTTCGTCGAGTTCGCCCATCCCGAGCCGGAAAAACTCGACAAGCTTTTCCGGCAGATGGGTTTTGCTCCCGTCGCCCGGCACCGGACCAGGGACATCACCCTCTACCGCCAGGGCGACATCAACTATCTCCTGAACCGCGAGCCCGACAGCCACGCCTCCCACTTCGTGAGTGAGCATGGCCCCTGCGCCCCGGCGATGGCCTGGCGAGTGGTGGACGCGCAGCATGCGCTGAAGCGCGCGCTCGATCTCGGCGCCAAGGAATATACCGGGCCGGGCAAATCGCTCGACGTGCCGGCGGTCATCGGCATCGGCGGCTCGCTGCTCTACTTCATCGACACTTATGGCGAGGCGGGCTCGGCCTACGATGCCGAGTTCGGATGGCTTGGTGAGGCCAATCCGAAGCCCGAGGGTTTCGGCTTCTTCTACCTCGACCATCTCACGCACAACGTCGTGCGCGGGAACATGGATACCTGGTACAAATTCTACCACGATACCTTCAATTTCCGCGAAATCCGCTATTTCGACATTGCGGGCAAGATGACCGGGCTGACCAGCCGGGCACTGACTTCCCCAGACGGCAAGATCCGCATCCCGATCAACGAGAGCGCCGACGATCGCAGCCAGATCGAGGAATATCTGCGCGAGTATAAGGGCGAGGGCATCCAGCACATCGCCATCGCCACCAACGACATTTATGCAGGCACCGACGCGATCGCCGCGGCGGGCCTCGCATTCATGCCCGGTCCGCCCGACGTCTATTACGAGAAGTCGAAGAGCCGCGTGAAGGGCCATCAGGAGCCGCTCGACCGCTTGAGGAAGCGCGGCATCCTGATCGATGGCGAGGGCGTGGTCGGCGGCGGCGAGACTCGCGTGCTGCTGCAGATCTTCTCCAAGACGGTGATCGGGCCGATCTTCTTCGAGTTCATCCAGCGCAAGGGCGATGACGGCTTCGGCGAAGGCAATTTCAAGGCCCTGTTCGAGTCGATCGAGGAGGACCAGATCCGGCGTGGCGTGCTCAAGAGCACGGCGGCCTGAGCGGGTCCTCTCGTCGATGAACGATGCCTGGCGTGGCTATTCCAGCGCACCTCCCGCAGGTGCGCTGGTCTGCGAATCCGACCGGGTTGGCGAAGGGGCTGTGCGCTGCCTGACGGTGGAGTCGGCCGCAGGGGCCTTCCCGCTCCTGCTGCTCCGGCGCGGCGGGGCCGTGCGGGCCTATGTCAACGCCTGCCCGCACCAGTACCTGCCGCTCGACTACCGCTCCGGCAATGTCCTTTCGGCCGATGGCATGCGCCTCCTGTGCTCGGCGCATGGCGCTGTTTTCGACGCTGCGACCGGTGGCTGCCTGTCCGGCGACGGGGCGGATGGGCTCGACCCTGTCCCTGTCGTCGAGAGTGAAGGCCTGATCCGCATCGGAGACTGAGCCCTGGACGCGATCCCACGGCAGGTGCCGGCCCGTTCCGGGGAAAGCCGTGCTGCGACCGCTCAGCCGATCGGATCGGCGCGGCCCGGCGTGATTGCGAAGCGCTGCGCACCCGCCGGCAGATCGCCGAACAAGGCCGCATCGGCGCCCGTCATCCAGACCTGGCAACCCAGCCCCGTCAGCCCCTCATAGAGCGCCGCGCGCCGGCGCGGATCGAGATGGGCGGCGACTTCGTCCAGCAGCACCAGCGGCGGCAGGCCGCTCATCGCCGCGACAAGTCTTGCATGGGCGAGCACGATGCCGATCAGCAGCGCCTTCTGCTCGCCGGTCGAGCCTTGTCCGGCCGGAATATCCTTAGGCCCATGCCGGACGTCGAGATCGGACGCTTGCGGCCCGGCCAGCGTCCGACCGGCCGCGCGGTCGCGATGTCGGCCCTGGCGCAGCAGGTCGCGATAGGCGTCCTCGGCATCGACGGCAGGCAGGCGGGCGACCAGATCGTCGATCTCGCCCGAAAGCGCGAGGTCGGCATAGGGGAAGGGCGAGGTTTCGTCGCGCGTCTCGGCGATGATGGCGGAGAGCCGCGCCACTGTCTCGGCTCGGGCCGCAGCGACCGCCACGCCGAGCTCGGCGACCTCGCGCTCGATCGCATCGAGCCAGGAGCCCTGGCCCGGATTCTCCTCGAGGATGCGGTTGCGCGAGCGCAAGGCCCGCTCCAGCGCGTTCGAGCGGGTCGCGTGGCTCGGGTCGATTGCCAGCACGAGCCGGTCGAGGAAACGCCGGCGGTCGCCGGCCGAGCCACGGAACAGCCCGTCGAGATCGGGCGTCAGCCAGACCACGCGCAGATAGTCGCTGAAGGCGAGTGCGGAACCGACGGCCATGCCGTCGATGCGGGCGAGCCGTGGCCGCCGACCTTCGGCCTCCGGCGAGCCCAGCCCGATACCGAGCCGGCCGGCATCCTCGGCGAGCGTGATCGAGGCTGCGAAGGATCCGTCGCCGCCCAGCCGCGCCATCGTCGCGAGTTCGGCCCGGCGCAGGCCACGCCCGGGCGTGAACAAGGAGAGTGCTTCGAGGATATTGGTCTTGCCGGCTCCGTTCTCGCCGATCAGCGCAACGATTTCGCCCTCGACGGTGAGATCGAGGGCCTCGTAGGAACGGAAATCCTGCAGGATCAGGCGCGCGACAGCCGTCACGGGCGCGAACGCCCGGTCACACGCGCATGGGCATCAGTACGTAGAGCGCAGAGGCGCCTTCGCGGTCCTGGATCACGGTCGGCGAGCCGGGATCGGCGAGCTTCAGGAGCGCGGTGTCGCCATCGAGCTGGGCGGCGATATCCATCAGATAGCGGGCGTTGAAGCCGATA
>JARYGW010000316.1:0-6514 GCA_033792295.1 Allobosea sp. | reverse complement strand
CAGGCCGGGCGCTTCTCGTTCAACGTCAAGGGCGGCCGCTGCGAGGCCTGCCAGGGCGACGGCGTCATCAAGATCGAGATGCACTTCCTGCCGGATGTCTACGTCACCTGCGACGTCTGCAAGGGCAAGCGCTACGACCGCGAAACCCTCGAAGTGAAATACCGCGACAAGTCGATCGCCGACGTGCTCGACATGTCGGTCGAGGAGGCGAAGGGCCTGTTCAAGGCGGTGCCCTCGATCCGCGACAAGATGGAGACGCTGGCGCGCGTCGGGCTCGACTATGTCAAGGTCGGCCAGCAGGCGACGACGCTCTCGGGCGGCGAGGCGCAGCGCGTCAAGCTCTCCAAGGAACTGTCGAAGCGCGCCACCGGCCGCACGCTCTACATCCTCGACGAGCCGACGACGGGCCTGCATTTCCACGACGTCGCCAAGCTCATGGAGGTGCTGCACGAGCTGGTCGACCAGGGCAATTCGGTGGTGGTGATCGAGCACAATCTCGAGGTGGTGAAGACCGCCGACTGGGTGATCGACATGGGCCCCGAAGGCGGCGACGGCGGCGGCCAGGTGGTGGCCGAGGGCACGCCGGAGGACATCGTCCGCATCGGCAAGGGCCACACCGCGCGCTTCCTGAAGGAAGTTCTCGACCGCCGGCCGATCAAGAAGGGGAAGGTGCAGCGGCAGGCGGCGGAGTAGGCAACAGAAAACACAACCAAACGTTGCGCCTTTGCCGAAAAGCACTCATAGGAAATCGACCACGGTTGTGACCGAAGTCCTCTATACCTACCGATCACAACCTCGGCGCACCGCACTAGAATAGAGAGATAAAAATCAATCACTTCTGTTTCGACTGAATATATCATGAAGGTAATTCTTGAATGTTCTCTCGAATATCAAAACATCTTCTTGTGAATCGTATTTCATTGTGATCATCCTCTGTTTCCCATCGAGGATACCGATAATCGATTTGACCTCATCTACGTTTGGATAAATGCTGAGAACGCTATCGAAATTATTGCGCATTGTTAGATTGAACTGCTTGCGGCGATGCTCGATCTCGTAGCTCGCCCCATGAGGATGCCTGTTCTGAAGGTCAAAAGCTGTGTTCTCGATATAGTTCAGTACCGGCTGCTGAAGCTCGCGCGGCATGTCGCGGTTCGCATAAAGCAGGTAAGCAAGCCGTTCGACGGTGCCCCACTTATCGACTTCGGCCGCGGTCCTTACGTAGCTGACGAAACTATCCGCGATGCTTTGATGATCGCGCTTGGGCAGCTTTAGATCGGACCAGTGAGAGACCTTGGCTGCCATCAGGCCTTTAGGAAACATCTTCCGAATCTCGAGGTCCTGCACATGCTTTTCCACCGAGGAGAAGCGCCCTGTCGTGATCACATGCACAAGAAAGGCATACATAATGTCGCGCCTGCGCCGCTCTCCGAATATGTGTGGACTCCCACCGACGCCCAGGAAGATGCAGAGGCGCGTGTAGCTCGTATTATCGAGGTGTCGGTTGAGCCAGATGTAGCTCAACTCCTGCAATTCATTCTTTAGGGTGCTGGATTGCTCATCCTTCCAATCCAGCTCGCGAGCCACTACCGAGAACCGGGCCACCCAATATCGGGTATCGCGCGGTGATCGCCCAAAGATGTCCGGGTTGGCGCCCCGCAAGTAGTCGCTCTGCCACTGCGCCGAACGCTGCTTCAGCCGACCAGCCCGAGCATCCTTCAGCAGCCCGACAACCGAGGACATCACGCCGTCATCGGCCTCCTTCGGCATGTCCAGTGAGGTCCGGGTGTCCCCCCTCACGAAGTTGAGCTTCCCATTGACCCAATAAGGGATTGGAATCGGATCACCGATGTTGAAGCGCAGGGCGCGGATGTCAGGCGGAATGTCGCTTTCGATAGCGAACTTGTCGAAGTCCACGAACTCAGTGAAGCGCGCGATGTTCAGGTCGTTATTGCACTCGGCAACGAAGGCCTTGTTAGACCCAGCATAACCGAAGATGCCCAGCCCAATGCAGTCGTCATCCGGCGCCGGACGAGCGACTTGGATTAGCCGCAGGACGCTCCGAAGGCTCATATGCGGATGCCTAGGGCTGAGTACAGATCCATCGTTTTCTGCGCCACCATCCCAAAATAGGCCTGCATGGTGTTGGGATAGATCGGGTAATCCAGCACGTTCGGCGTCAGCTTCGTAAGCTCTTTCCGTATCCCAGGCGTGCGCAGCCACTCCTGGCAGACGATAACACCCCGTAGGTTCCCTCCCCCAAGGGGCACATCAGCTGCGACCTGAACCTCAACCGCTGCCGCCCGGTCATCCATTTCCGGCATTATCTGCTCGGAATAGAGCCGCGCGAGGGCCATAAGCTCACTGTGGCGCATGTCAAAGGTGTGGCGGCGCTGAAGCTCCCTCTGGCTGTTCGCCTGCCGCCGCACGTAGCTGCCTCGGTCACCGAAATAGAGGGCCACGAGCTTGTCGATGGACTTGGCGTCAGACCCCAGCAAGAAGTGCTCTCGATCAAACGTGTGGATATAGTCCGGCAGCCGCCGCTCCGTGAACGCCCCGCTATCGAACGGGTAAATCCGTTTGATCGGCGGCGGCTGCTTGAAATCGAAAACGAAAACGACAGGCAGCATCCACGCAGCGGGGTCACCGTCCGTGGTGTATTTGTAGGCCGGTCTGCCGACGAAGAAGTAACTGAGCTTGTCCTGAAAGACGTTGCACGGGAGTGCTTTCAGTTTCCCGGCATTGAGAATGTCCATCAGGTTGGTGCCCTTGGTCGAGTGGAACCACGGCAGCCTTTCAACCCGCCCGATGTTCTGAGCAGCCAGAAACTCTTTGAGGTGGACGTTCTTCAATCGCATCTGCCACCTCAGACAACAGGTTCGTCGTCAACGACGCCCATTGCGCCCCGTAGCTTGAAATGGTCGGGATGCGGCAAGATTTGTTGCGGCAGCTTATTACCTTCTCCTTTCCTGACGCCAAGCACCGCGTCAAACACACGCTCTCCAAAGCCCACCATATTTCCCCCCGCGCGGATCGCGACAAACCCTATCAGTCCGATCAGGGCATGCTGCAATAACTCGAAGTAAGCCTGCCCTGCTTCTCCACGCAAGAAGCAGAAAATTTCTAGCATCGGTGATCTAACACCGAAAATTCATGAGAGCGCCCTTTAGTAACGAGTTCACTCCAAACTTATCCCCGCCCCTCATCACCCGCCCTATCCTGCCCTCGCCAATCACCCAAACGGGGCGGCCGTCCGGAGGTATGCTGGAGGTTGGGTGAGGGTCGGCGCCTGCGGGCGGGGGTTACGCCCTGCTCCCGGGAGGCTTCGGGGCACCGCCCTGGGGATACTACGGTCCCTGCGCGAGGAGCCTCGCTAGGAGAGGCGGCGCGGCGGTTGCGGCCGGCGGAAGAGCGACGACCCGATGAGGGGAACTGGCTCGTGACGCCCGTCCACGACCGTGCAAACCGCCCAACGGAAGCGCGGCCTGAAGCCTGCAAGAACGCCGAAGGCGGAGCGCCACGGGGCGTGCGAAGGGTGGCTCAATCCCTTCGCCCGCATCCTGGCTCAACGGATGCGGTCACCACCAACGCGCCTCGCGGCGCTCCGCCAGCCCCGTCATCGCCAACGCCCGGCGGCTCCCGCCGGGCGCGGATCGGTATGGAGTACGGCTCAGAACCGGTCGATGATCGTCACGCCCGTGCCTTCGAAGCGGTCCATCGCCATCAGGGCGGGGATCGATTCGGCGAGGTCGATGCGGCGGCCGACGAGCTGCTGCGGGGTCAGCTTGCCGGCGCTGATCATGTCGAGCATCGCGCCATAGCGATGCGCCTGCATGCCGTGGCTGCCGAGGATTTCGAGCTCGTGGGCGATGACCTGCGCCATCGGGATCGGCGGCGTCGCCTGCTCCGCCAGCAGCAGCCCGACCTGGATATGCTTGCCGCGCTTGCGCAAATTCGCCACCGAGTTGAAGCAGGTCTGGGGGTGGCCGAGCGCATCGAGCGAGACGTGGGCGCCGCCGCCGGTCGCGTCGCGCACGGCGGCGACGACATCGGGCTGGGTTCTGGCGTTGATCGTCACCGCGGCGCCGACCTCGCGGGCGAGCTTTAATTTGTCGTCGGAGATATCGACGGCGACGACGTTCGCGCCGAGCGCATTGGCGATCATGATCGCGGAGAGGCCGACGCCGCCGCAGCCATGCACCGCGACCCATTGCCCGCCCGAGACCTTGCCCTGGTCGACCACGGCGCGGAACGAGGTCACGAAGCGGCAGCCGAGGCTCGCGGCCGTGGCGAAATCGATCTCGTCCGGCAGGCGCACGAGGTTGAAATCGGCCCGGTCGATCCGGACATATTCCGCGAACGAGCCCCAATGGGTGAAGCCGGGCTGGAACTGGTCGTCGCAGACCTGCTGGTTGCCGGAATGGCATTGCGGGCAGGAGCCGCAGCCGGCGACGAAGGGCACGGTGACGCGGTCGCCCTCGCGGAAGCGCACGACGCTGCGGCCGACCGCGGCGATGACGCCGGCCAGCTCATGGCCCGGCACATGCGGCAGGCGGATATCGGGATCGTGGCCGACCCAGCCATGCCAGTCGCTGCGGCACAGGCCCGTCGCCTCGACCTTGATGACGACGCTGTGCGGCTCGGGCGTCGGGTCCGGCAGGATGCGCAGTTCGGGGGCCTGCCCGAAGGCTTCGTAGACGACGGCTTTCATGGGCGGGCCTCCTTCGGTCGCGGCCCGTGTCATGGGGCAAGGCCGGCGCCATCGTCAATTGCGACGGATCGCCGTTCGGGCGTCTTCGCGCCGATGGGCGGCACGGGATGACGGGCTCTTAACGAGCCTCTGGCATATGATCGGCCCGGGCGGCCGGTTCGCAGGGCCGCGAGGCCGGGACCAGCGCGACGTCATGAGCCAGACCGGAAGCATCGCAGAAGCCGTCGAGGGCGCGCCGCGGAGCGCCGCCGCGAGCGAGCGCCTGCGGCGGCTGGCGCTGGCCTTGTCCGGCTTCGGGGTGTTCATCCTGATCCTGACGCTGCAACCTTTCGCGGCGCCGCCGGAATCGACGACGCCCAACGCGCCGAATACCGGCAATATCGTCAACCAGATCGGCTATCTCGTTCTGGGCGGGCTCTATCTGGCGGCGATGCTCAGGCTGACGCCGCGACCGGTGCTGGCGCGGCTCGGGCTTGGAATCTGGCTCGCCGTCTTTGCGGTCGCCCTGCTCTCGACGTTCCAGGCGCTCGATCAGGAGGCCTCTATCCGCGGCCTCGTCCTCGGCGCTATCGCGCTGATCGTCGTGGCCGGGGTGCTGGTGCTGCCGCAGGACGAGGCGGATTTCGCGGTCGCCGCCGTCAATGCCTGCCTCGCGGTGCTGATCCTCGTCTATGGCGTGCTGGTCTTCGCGCATCCGCTCGCGGTTCACGGCGCGGAAGGGGCCGAAGGCGTCCACGCCGGCGAATGGCGCGGGCACCTCTCGCACAAGAACTTCGCCGCGCCGGTGTTCTCGATGATGGCGATGATGGGGATCTATGGCTGGCGCAGCGGGCTGAAATGGCGCGGCGCGCTCATCGTCGCGCTCTGCCTGATCTTTGTGGTCAACAGCGGCTCGAAGACGACGCTCGGCTTCCTGCCGATCGCGATCGGGCTCGTCCTGTTCGGCCGGATCACTGAGCGGCCGGGGCTCGCGGTCGCCCTGCATCTCCTGCTGGCGGCGATGATCGCCTGCCTCACCGTCGGCACGGTGATGTCGCCCCAGCTCCACCAGATCGGCGCGGCCCTGATCCCGGACCCGACCTATACGGGCCGCGACGAGATCTGGAAGTTCGCCCTCTCCCGCATCGCGGAGCGCCCATGGGCCGGCTATGGCTATGCCAGCTTCTGGCAGACGCCGGTCGTCACCGGGCTGGAGGAGAATTACGAGGCGAGCTGGGATGTGCGCGGCATCGGTTCCGGCCACAACAGCTATCTCGACGCGATGCTGATGTTCGGCATCCCCGGCGCGGTCGTGATCCTCTGGCTGCTGATGGTCCGGCCGCTGCGGAACTATCTCGCGGCTGCGCGAAAGCCGGCCAGCCGCAGGCTCGCCGATCTCTTCGCCATGATCGTGATCTTCATGACCTATGTCGGGATGCTCGAAAGCTTCCTGCTCAACCGCTCCGATCCGCTCTGGATCCTGTTCGCCTTCGCCGTGATGGGCCTCGAACTGCTGCGGCGGATGCGGTTGAAGACGGGATAGAGGGTTCCGCGCGAGCGCAGCCGACCTGCCTATGGACAAGGCAGCGGAGCTGGTCAGGAAGATGAAATCACTCCAACAGAATGAGAATAAAGAAAATCACGCTATCTGACGTGAATTGAAGCGCGTGGAGGGCTGCTTTATTCTGCCCGTTCGGAAAAACGAACGTTGCGGACGCACATCTTGGCACGGCTGCCCATCATCCACTGCCCCGCGGAACCTCGCGACGCCGAGGCCGCGTGATGGCCGCACAGTCCAAGCGCGTGCCGCTGCCGGCGATCCTG
>JARYGW010000315.1:0-6569 GCA_033792295.1 Allobosea sp. | reverse complement strand
GATATCAAGCGAACTGCAAAAAGGCGCCTTGGCATTCTCGGAAGGCTTTCGGGCTGCGCGAGTTGATAAGGTCAGGGCGGTCAGCCAGGGCAGGCCGGCCAGCGCTTCGTCTACCTAGTGGCCAAGAGCATGAGGGCGAGAAAGCCTCCTCGACGCGGCAAAACGGCTATGGCGGCTAGCATATGTCAGCCGGAGCTTTACGACTGCCGAGGCCATCGTCGAACGCGGACTCGCTGTGAGCGTGATAAAGGCCAGCCTTGTGTCCACGCGCCTGAGACAGGTCCCACCGACCTGCCTTCCGCCCCTATCGGCCGTAGAAATCCGTCTCCATCGTGCCGAGGGGCTCGACGTCCGGGTTCTGGAACTTACCGATCAGATCGCGTGTCGATTGGCCGAGATGGCCAAATGAAAATTGGAGCCACCGCTTTCCGCCACTGGTAGACATTCGCCCCTCGTCGGAAGCAGACATTCTGACTGAACCTACATCATAAAGAGCGTGCTCTCGCGTAGCCGGGAACGATACCGATCAAGACCGAGAATTTCCGGGACTCAGCTTGGCCGACGTGTCCGGCCATTCGGGCCATTCGGGCCATTAGCGGCCCCCCCTAAGACCAAGATTTGCCGATGTCACCACGCATTGGCCTTTCGGTCGGGGCCGGTCGAGAGAATAGACTCGATTTTGGTACGGATATCGCCCGGATCCGGTACGTGCTTGTACTCGATCGTATGCATGCCGGCCGGCAGATATTGCAGACTGGTCTCAGTGCCGGATGCGAAGATCACGCTATCGACTGAGCGGGCAGCTGACGCAATCTCTTCAGCTGTATCGGTCGCGAACTGGATCGTGCCGACTCCTCTTGCGAAGCGCATGACGCCGGCTTTCATGATCGGAAGGAATTCGGCGACGCGGGCCAGCAGCAGCACCCGATGCCCGTCCGGGATCGCGGCGAGCGCGTCGCGTGTTTCCTCCGCGGGGATGAAATGAATGGCGGTGACATGCGCGCCTGGAAGCAGGCTCGCCACCTCGTTCCGTTTGTTGAAAAAGGTCACAACCAGATCGCTCGCCGCGATGCGTGACCTGATGATCGCATAGCGTTGCAGAGAGGCGATGGTGGTGGGCTCGACTGTGGCGCTGGGTCCGACCTGCGCGGCAAGCAGTTTCGCATAGCGCGCGGTCGTGCGCTGGAACAGCCCGACGATAGCGATGCTCTTGTGCCGACCATGCCGTGCCCTGCCCGCCAACCGCGCATTGATCAACGAGGCCAGATCGGCAGTCCGCAAGCCGAGAGCGAGACCGTCATCGATGAGTTGATCAATCTGACGATGAAGAGAGGTGAGAGAAGCGGAGAATCCCGGATTTCCCCCGGAGCTTTCCGTCACGAAGGTGCCAGCTCCCGCTCTGGTCGTGAGCAACCCAAGACCTTTGAGATCCGCATAGGTCTGACTCACCGTCATCGGCGCGATGCCGAGTTCGTGCGCGAGATCGCGTACAGAGGGCAGTGCCTCGCCTGGGCGTAGTTCGCCACAGGCGACGGCGAATTCGATCAGGCCCTTGAGCTGCTGGCGAACGGGAATGGGCAGGCTGCGATCGATCGTGAAATCCATGGCCTAGAAACGTCATCCTTGTCTGGCTGCGGGGAAGGCCGGGCGCATGATTTTTGCGTAACTCGTTCCACACGGAACCGATTGACGCGGGCTTCGGCGCATGAAACTGTTCCACTCCTATGATACACTTCTGCAACGAAGCGCCAAAGATCGGCATCTCCCGGAATGCCGCAGCTACCTCTGAAAGAGGGGCTTAGGGATGGCGAGCTACGTTCTGAAGCGTCTGCTCGCGATCGTGGCGCTGACCTTCGGTATCACGATCGTCGCGTTCCTGATCATCCGTCTCATTCCGGGTGATCCGGTCATCGCTATGCTCGGGACCGGCGCAGGCGACAAAGAGATGATCCTTCGGCTCCGCGAGCAACTGGGCCTGAATCGCCCATTGCCGGAGCAATATCTCATCTGGATCGGCCAGGTGATGCGGGGCGATTTCGGCTATTCCTACGCCAACCAGCAGCCGGTCTCGTCGCTGATCGCGTCGAGCTTCCCAGCGACCGCCCAGCTCACCCTCGCGGCATTGGCGCTCTCACTTCTGTTCGGCTCTGCGATTGGGATCGCTGCAGCGATCCAACGCAACCGCGCAGCCGATACCGCGGGGATGGCGCTGGCGCTGGTCTGCATGTCGATCCCGAGTTTCTGGCTCGGCCTGTTGCTGATCCTGTTATTCGCCGTCATCTGGCCGGTCTTCGACGTCGTCGGTGGAACCGGGCTGAAAGGCCTCGTGCTGCCGGCCGTGACGCTCGCGCTTGGCACGATGGGCTTCAACGCCCGCTTCATCCGTTCCAGCGTCATCGCCGCGCTATCCCAGCAGCATGTGGTCACGGCGCGCGCCAAGGGATTGTCCGAGCCACGGCTCTTCGCCTGGCACGTCATGCGCAACGCGCTATTGCCGATCCTGACCGTCGTCGGCCTGCAGATCGGCCAGTTGCTGTCCGGCTCGGTAATCGTCGAGACGGTCTTCTCGCGGCCTGGCATCGGCCGGCTGCTGATCCAGGCGATCCTGGCCAAGGACTACGTGACGGTGCAGGCGCTGATCATGATGATCGCGCTGATCTACGCGCTGTCGAACTTCATCGTCGACATCCTCTATCCCGTCCTCGATCCGAGGATCGCGCGATGACGGAGACCACGCCGGCACTGCCGGTCTTCGCGATCGAGCCCGATCCATCGCAGCCGGCGGCGAGGCGCTGGTCGCGCCGCCGTGCCATGCTCCGCGCCTTGCGTCACCGCAGTCTGTCGCTCGGGCTCGTCATCTGCGCGCTGCTCGGCTTCCTGGCCTTCGTCCTGCCGCTGCTGATCCCGGTGGATCCGGTCGCGCAGGACCCGATGGCGACCTTCTCGCCGCCGTCCGCACTTCATCTGATGGGCACCGACGCCTTCGGCCGCGATCTGCTCGCCCGTGTGCTGATCGGCGCGCGCACCACCATTCTGGCGAGCCTGTCCGTGGTGCTGCTCGGCGCGATCGTCGGCACGGCCATAGGCCTCGTCGCGGGTTATGCCGGCGGAGCGTTCGGCTTCGGCATTATGCGGCTGATCGACCTGCTGCTCGCCTTTCCGGGCATCCTGCTTGCCTTGACCGTCACCGCGATCCTCGGCCCCGGCCTCGTCAACGGCGTATTCGCAATTGCCGCGATCCTCGTGCCGGTCTTCGCAAGGTTGGTCGAGGGAGCGACGGTTGAGGTCCGCGGCTTGCCCTATGTCGAGGCCGCGCGCTGTGCCGGCGCCTCGCAGCCGCGGATCATCCTGCGCTACATCCTGCCCAACGTGCTCTCCGGCATCATCGTCCTGACCACGACCTGGCTCGGGATCGCCGCGCTCTGGATCACGGCGCTGGGCTTCATCGGGCTCGGCGTGCAGCCGCCGACACCGGAACTCGGGGCGATCCTCAATGACGGGCAGAACTACATCATGCTCGCCTGGTGGATCACCGTCTTCCCCGGCCTCTTCCTGTCGCTCTTCGTCGTCGGCGTGAACCTTGTCGGCGACGGTTTGCGGGATGAACTCGATCCGACGCTCAACCGCGGCTGAAGCCGCTCACGACAAAAGGGGATAAGGCGATGATTGCACCGTTTCGTGGATGGTTGGCCGCCACGGCCTTTTCCGCCTTGGCTATCGCCAGCGCGCAGGCCCAGGCGCCCAACAAGAACGCCAAGCTGACGGTTGGCTGGGCAGAGCCGATCGATACGCTGAACCCCGCCACGACGGGAGCGCGCAATCAGGGCCCGCTCCTCATCAACATCTTCGATACGCTGGTCTGGCTGACGCCCGACTTCAAGGTCGAGCCACTGCTGGCCAAGTCCTGGACGATCGCGCCCGACGGCAAGACATACAGCTTCACGCTCCGCGAAGACGTGAAATTCCATGACGGCACCGCATTCGATGCCGAGGCTGTCGTCGCCAACATCAAGTACATCACCGACAAGGAAACGCCGGCCAAGGTTTCGATCGCACTGCTCGGCCCCTGCAAGGAGGCGGTGGCGACGGGCAAATACACTGTCGATATCAAATGCGCGACGCCCTACGCGCCGCTCCTGACCCAGCTCGGCGTGCCCTATCTCGGCATCCAGTCGCCCAAGGCGATCGCCGAATACGGCAAGGATCTCGGGCTGCATCCGACGGGGACGGGCCCTTTCGCCTTCGTCAGTTACGAGCCCAACCAGAGCCTCGTGGTCAAGCGCAACGAGGCCTATGCCTGGAACCCGGCCTCCGTCGGACACAAGGGCCCGCCTGACATCGCGGAGGTCAAGTTCCAGATCGTTCCGAACGCCCAGGCTCGCGTCAGCCAGTTCCAGAGCGGCCAGTCGCAGATGATGCAACAGACGCCGGGCGTGCACTGGAACGCCATGCAGAAGATGGGCCGCTTCACTGCCATCCCGGTCCCGATCACGGGACTCGGCATCTGTGCGCCGGTCAATGCGAAGAAATTCCCGACCAATGACATCGCCGTGCGCCGCGCGATCCAGTATGCGGTCGACAAGAAGGGCGTCGTCCAGCTCGCGGAAGCCGGCGCGATCCCCCCCTCGCTGACGCCGCTTCAGCCTTCGATGACGGCCTACGACAAGTCGCTCGAGACGATGTATCCCTTCGACCCGGCCAAGGCCGAACAGACGTTGAAGGATGGCGGCTGGACAAAAAAGGACGGCTTCTGGGAGAAGGACGGCAAGCGTCTCACACTGACGATCACCGCGATCTCGACTTCGACCTCCTATCCGCTGCTCGCCCAGGCGATGCAGAACTATCTTCAGAAGATCGGCATGGAGGTGAACGTCCAGCAGCTGGCCTCGCCCGCCTGGCTCGCCGCCAACATCAACGGCGACATGTCGCTGACGCCGCTGCAATATATCGGGGTGGACGCCGACGCTCTCAGTAACTGGTTCACCGCGGGACAGTACTTTAACTGGAGCCACTATTCCAACCCGAAGCTCGATGAGCTGTTCAAGCAGGGCCGTGAACAGACCGATCCCTCGAAGCGACTGCCCATCTACGCCGAGATCCAGAAGATCCTGATGGACGAGGCAGTAATCCTGCCGATCCGCCAGAATATCGATCTGGTCATGACCTCGAAGAAGCTGACCGGAGTCACCTATTCGGGCGGCGGCTTCGAATACCTTGGCGCGGCCACCCTCGCCGACTGACCTCCAGGAGGGGTCGCCGCCGGCGGCTCCTCTGCGACTTCCTTTCGACATTGCCGGAGCCAACACCGTGAAGACGCTGGTCAAAGCTGCCCGATGGATCGATGGAACGGGTTCGGCGCCCGTCGAGAACCCCACGCTGGTCGTGTCGGGCGGCAAGATTGAGAGCATCGTCACCGGCGAGTTGCCCTCCTATCTGGCCGGTTCCGACGTCCATGATCACCCCGGCGCGACCATCCTGCCCGGATTGATCGACACGCATGTTCATCTCAACCTGCCCGGCGACGGCACCATACTGGAAGACGCCGTGCGCGAATCCGAAGGCGTCCTTGTCGCGACGTCCGCCTACGCGACCGCGAAGGCCCTGAAGGCCGGTATCACCACGGTCCGCGATCTCGGCGCCAAGGGCCGCACCGCGATCGATGTTCGCCGCGCGCTGCAGCTGGGCCATGGCGACGGCGCCCGCGTCGTCGCCTGTGGCCAGGCGATCACCGTCACCGGCGGCCATGTCTGGTATCTTGGCGGCGAGGCCGACGGCGTCGATGGCGTGCGCCGGAAAGTCCGCGAAATGGTCAAGCTCGGCGCTGATTTCATCAAGGTGATGGCGAGCGGCGGGGGCACCGTCGGCACACAGTCATGGAACCCGTCTTTTTCCCAGGCCGAGCTCGACGCCCTCGTCGAAGAGGCTCATCGCTTCGGCCGCAAGGCGACGGCCCATTGTCTCTGCGCACGCTCGATCGAGATGGCGATCGATGCAGGCTTCGATCAGCTCGAGCATGCCGGCTTCATCGCCGACCGCACCGGCCGCCAGGTCTATGAGCCTGCGGTCGCGGACAAGCTCGCCAAGTCCGGCATTCCGGTGACGGGGACGCTCGCAGTCGGCGGTGCCGTGCTTCGCGAATTGCGCGGCAGAGAAACGCTTTCGCCGACCGATGCCGCCTTCCTCGCACGCTGGGAGAACGCCGCGGCTCAGAACCTTCTGCAGTTCCGCAAGCTTCGCGAGGCCGGCGTGACGTTCGTCGCTGGCACGGATGCGGGCTGGCGCTTCACGCGCTTCGACGACCTGCCACTGGAAATGGAACTGATGCAGGAGGGTGGAATGAGCGCGATGGACACAATCGTCGCAGCGACCGGCTACGCCGCCCAGGTGATCGATATCGCCCATGAGACCGGCAGTCTGAAGCCGGGCCTCGCAGCGGATATCCTCGTTGTTGGAGGCGACCCGCTGGCCGACTTCGCAGCTCTTCGTGACGTCCGCCTGGTTATACAGGCCGGCACCGTGAAGGTTGCATATGACGCCAATGCATAAGGGCCTATGGGCAGCCTTTGCAC
>JARYGW010000314.1:0-6592 GCA_033792295.1 Allobosea sp. | reverse complement strand
TCCTTTCTGCGGCTTGCAGCCGGTGGGATACGAGAGCGTGGCGCGGAGGCCTGCGTCAAGCATGCTCCGTCTCCGGGCTTGTCCGCGGCCTTGGTCACCCTCTAGCCTGCCGGCACGGAATCTGCCTGCGGCGAAACCTCGAGTGCTCCGCGGCTCGGTGGAGTTTCGACGCAGAGCCTCATGAGAAAGTTCCGAGGGAGGGACGCTGTGACGATGACGCCGAAAGAGATGCTGGCCAAGCTGGTTTCGTTCAACACGGAATCGCAGCGCAGCAATCTCGACCTGATTCATTTCTGCCGGGACTATCTCGCCTCCCTCGGCGTCGAGAGCACGCTCGTTCCCAGCCCGGACGGTGAGAAGGCCAATCTCTATGCGACCATCGGCCCGCAGTGCGATGGTGGTGTGGTCCTCTCGGGCCATACCGATGTCGTGCCGGTCGCAGGACAGAACTGGAGCTCCGATCCCTGGACGCTGACCGAGCGTGACGGCAGGCTCTATGGCCGCGGCGCCTGCGACATGAAGGGCTTCGACGCGATTGGGCTCGCCCTGGTGCCGGAGATGCTAGCCGCGCCGCTGAAGCGGCCGATCCACATCGCGCTGTCCTATGACGAGGAGGTCGGCTGCCGTGGCGCGCGCGTCCTCATCGCCGCGATGCAGCAGCAAGGATTCAAGCCTTCGGAGGTGATCGTCGGAGAGCCTTCGATGATGAAGGTCGTCACCGGGCACAAGGGCGTGCTGCGCATGCGCACGACGGTACGTGGCTATGCCGTGCATTCGAGCCGTGTCGACATCGGCGTGCCGGCCGTGATGGTCGCGGGCGAGCTGGTCCACTGGCACACGGCCACGATGGCCGACAACAAGGCGCGCGCGGCTGCGGACAGCCTTTTCGAGCCGCCTTATTCGACATTGCACGTCGGCGAGATCGAGGGCGGCTCGGCCGTCAACATCACAGCCGAGCATTGCAGCTTCGCCCATGAGGTGCGTGGCATTCCCGGCGAACAACTGGACGATTACCAGGCCCGCTACCGGGCGAAAGCCGCCGAGCTCGAGGCGGCGATGAAGGCGATCGCGCCACAAAGCGGCATCGCGATCGAGGTCACCTCCGAAACCGCTGCCATGGGGCCGGAGACCAATGGCGCGGCCGAAGCGCTCTGCCGCCGGCTGACCGGTGACAACGGCCGGCATGTCGTCGCCTATGGCACAGAGGGCGGCCTCTTTCAGCAGGCGGGCTGGTCGACGGTGGTTTGTGGCCCGGGCGACATCGCGCAGGCACATCAGCCGGACGAGTTCCTCGCTGTCGAGCAACTCGAAGCCGGCACGCGCTTCGCCCGGAGCCTGATTGCGGAACTGTCGCGCTGAGTGACGTCCGCGAGATCAGGTGAAGCTCGGCCCCGCCGGGCCTATACCGTATTTTCAGGGAGGAGAGGAGAGGGGATGCCGCGCAGGCTGGCCGCCGCCCTGTTGTTCGCGCTGCTGGTCGTCCTCACGCCGGCCATGGCGCAGGCCTTCGTTTGGGCGCGTTCGGGCGACGCACTGACGCTCGACCCTCACGTCGCCAATGAAGGGCCGACCATCGCCCTCGTCCAGAACATCTATGAAGGCCTCACCGAGCGCGACCGGACTGGCCGGCTCGGGCCGCTGCTCGCCGTTTCCTGGCGGATGCTGCTCGAGGACCCGACGGTGTGGGAGTTCAAGCTGCGTGGTGACGTGACCTTCCAGGATGGGAGCCGCTTTTCCGCGGACGACGTCGTCTTCTCCTATCGCCGGGCGATGCAGCCGAATTCCGGCTTCCGCGACTACCTCGCCTCCGTCGTCGCGATCGAGAAGATTGACGACCTTACGGTCCGGATCAGGACGCGTGGCCCGAGCCCGACTTTCATCGAAAACACGCCGACGATTTTTGTGATGAGCAAGGACTGGGCAGAGCGGCACGGGGCGGTGCAGATCCCGGACGAGGCGACATCCGATGCCAATTTCGCCAATGCTCATACGAATGGCACCGGCGCATTCGTCCTGGTCTCGCGCCAGCCGCATGTGAGGACGGAACTCAAGCGCAACGATGCCTATTGGAACCGCGGCCATGTCCCGCTCGGCATCGCGGAGCTGACCTATCAGCCCATCTCCCATGCCAACGCCCGCGTTGCGGCGCTGCTCGCGGGATCCGTCGATTTTCTGCAGGACGTGCCGATCCAGGATCTGCCGCGCCTGCACGCTCAATCGAATCTGACGGTCACCTCGGGTGTCGAGAATCGGACGATCTTTCTGGGGTTCGACGTCGCCTCGCCGGCGCCGCGAGGCACCCAGGCCGGCGGGCGCAATCCCTTCGCCGATATCCGTGTCCGGCGTGCCATCAGCATTGCGATCGACCGCGACCAGATCCAGCGCGCCGTCATGCGGGGAGATGCTCTCCCGAGCGGCCTCATCATCTCGCCCCTCGTCAACGGCTGGACCAGCGAGCTCGATACGCCACCTCCCTTTGCTCCCGGGCGCGCCAGGGAGCTCCTTGCCGAGGCCGGCTATCCGGAGGGCTTTTCCACCACGGTCTACTGTCCGAACGACCGCTATGCCTATGACGAGGAGACCTGCCGTGCCTTGGTCCCGATGTTGGCGCGCGTGGGAATTCGGCTCACCGTCGTGGCCCAGCCCCAGGCCGCACAATCCCAGGCGCTGCGGCGGATGCCGGGGCCAGGCTTCTTTCTCGCCGGCTGGGGCTCGCCGACCTATGACAGCGAGCAGGTCTTTTCCTCGCTCTACCATAGCCGTGACGGGCAGCGGGGCTTCTATAACGCCACCGGCTATAGCGATCCGCAGGTCGATGCGCTGATCGGCAGGCTTTCGAGCGAGATCGACCCAAGCCAGCGCGAGGCGATCGTCGCCCGGCTCTGGCAGAAACTGCGCGGCGAGCTGATCTACCTGCCGCTCTATCACCAGACGCTCAGCTACGCGATGAAGGAGGCCTACGACATTCCTGTCGACGTCTCCAACATGCCGAAGCTCAAGCTGGTTGCAGCGCTGAGCCGCTAGATCGTCATCGCGTCCTGTCGGACGCGATGACGATGATCTATCTTATTGGTATCGCAGCGGATTATTCCGAAGAGTGGAGTCCGCTTTTCGGTCTATAGAGTGGGCGTTGGCTCGGTGTCGCGGAGATCGCCCCGCGATCTCATGCGCCGGATGCCGGTGGAGTACCGGCCTTGGGGCGGGTATGGCCCACGCTGCGCATCGGCAACGGCACGGCCGGACGATCCGTCCGGTATTGCCCGCGTGCGATGGCGCCGAACATCAGCACCACGGCCGTCAGCGTCATCAGCCACCAGGGCAGCAGCGGCGCAAAGCCGAAGGTCCCGAGCGCGAAGGCGGTGGTGAAGGCCGCGACGCCGCCGGCGGACAGCGCGCCGGGCATCCGTCCCGCGGCCCGGATCGCGAAATAGAGGCAGGCGGCGGCCGTGGCCGCGCCCACCAGGCCAAGTTCGTACCAGGTTTCGAACAGCAGGGTCACGGGCGAGGGCTGCGGCAGCACGCCGGTCATCTGGCCGCGCAGAACGGTGTCGAGGCCGTGCCCGGTGATGAGCTCCACGGGCGACTGGCGGATGACGTCCGCCCAGATCGACAGCATCTGGGCGAAGTCGCCGGATGCACCCGGCAGGAGGGAGACGAGGGGCGCGAGTAGGAAGGGCAGGAGTGGCGCAAACAGCATCAGCCCCGCGACGATCGTCGCGATCGCCTTGGTCGCGCCGTCGCGGCCGGCAGTGACGGCGCCGAAGGCGACCGCGCCGAAGATCATCGCCATGGTCTCGCCGTCCTCGAAGCGGGTCAGTGCCAGGAGTCCGACGATGAGGGCGAGCGCGAGCGCCGTCATGCCGCGTTCGCGCGACAGGAGCCATGCCAGGGCCGGCCAGGCCATGATGAGGATGATCGAGACGCCGCGCTCGACCGCGCCCTGGGGCGCGTCCGCATGGCGCAATGCCGCGACGATGATGAGGCCGAGCGCAAAGACGCCGGCGACGCCGGTGCCGAGGGCGGCGAGATTGAGGTTGGAGGACCGCATGCGCTCCGGCAGGGCGGAGAGTCCCAGGAAGCCGAGCGCGACGGCAAGCGCGAGATTGCCGGCTTTCTCGGCGGCCGTGCCTGGATAGGGGCTCCAGATCAGCGACAGGACCGACCAGGCGATCAGCCCGATGAGAATGAGGCCGAGGCGGCTCAGCAAGGCTGACTTCAGTTCGGCGAGGAACTGGCCGGGTTCTTCCACGAGGGCCGCGATGATCAGCAGCGCGATGCCGATCGGCACGAGCACGACGGCGGCGCGGCGCGAGACCAGTGCCGCCAGCGGCAGCACCAGGGCGAGCGTCGCGAAGCCGATGCGTCGCAGCAGCCGCGCTGCGTCGGCTGCGGGGTCGAGCTGGGTCTGGGAAGGGGATCGGTTCATGCGTTCCGGTCAGGTCACAGGCCTCTGGCCAGCCCGGCCGCCCGGATTGAGCCGCTGCCACCCTAGCGAGAGACGATGGGTGCGACTGTAGGTGCGGCGCAACACTTATCCGGCATCTTGTCGCAGCAGCGGTCTCGCGCGGAGCTCTGGCGTGCCATGCGGCTTCGTGAGATGAAACGGGCATGATCCGGCTGGCCGCCATTTCCTATCCGAGCGATTTCGGGATCGACACCTTCATGCAGGGCGTCGTCGCGCGGCTGCGGTTCCGCGGCCTCAGGCTTGGCGGTGTGATTCAGCACAATGACGCGGAATGCGCCGATCGCTGCATGGCGATGTCGCTGGAGGACCTGGCGAGCGGCGCCCGCTTTCCGATCAGCCAGGATCTCGGTCCTTCCGCCGAAGGCTGCCGGCTCGACGCGGCCGGGCTGGCTGCCGCCGCCGCCGCATTCTCCGGTGCGCTGGGCGAACGGGCCGATCTCGTCATCGTCAACAAGTTCGGCAAGCAGGAGGCCCTGGGCGAGGGGCTGCGTGACGAGATCGGGAAGGCGGTCCTGGCGGGCCTGCCCGTCCTGCTCGCGGTCCGGCGCGATTTCCTTCCGGCCTGGCGCTCCTTCGCCGGCGACGACTGGGTCGAGCTGTCGGCGGATGCGGAAAGCGTCGAGCGCTGGGCCGTGGATGTGACCCGGCTCGCAGCTTGAGCCGGTGGTGAAACTGCTCCTGTGGTTGCCGTCATGAACGATCCGGCGCCCGGAAAGATACCGGGCCTCATCCTCGCCGGCGGTCTCGCCCGCCGCATGGGCGGCGGGGACAAGCCGCTGCAGCGGCTCGCCGGCAGGCCGATCCTGGCCCATGTCGTCGAGCGCTTGCGCGGCCAGTGCGGCGAATTGCTGCTCAACGCCAATGGCGATCCCGCTCGCTTCGCTGCCTATGGCTTGCCCGTGCTGGCTGATTCTGTACTCGGTTTCGCCGGTCCGCTTGCCGGCATTCTCGCCGGGATGGACTGGCTTGCCACCGAGCGGCCCAATATGGGCTGGCTCATCAGCGTCGCGGCCGATACCCCGTTCATTCCGGTCGATCTCGTCGCGCGTCTGCGTGCCGCCCGCGTGGCTGCGGGCACGCCGCTCGCCTGCGCCGCATCGGCCGGGCGGCAGCATCACGCCATCGCACTCTGGCCGGTCGCGCTGCGGCAGGATCTGCGCGCCGCCCTGGCTACAGGCGAGCACCGGGTCGGACATTGGACCGCGAAGCACGGCGTCGCGATAGCGGAGTGGCCGGCGGGGCCGGTCGATCCCTTCTTCAATATCAACACTCTGGAGGAGCTGGCGGAAGCCGAGGCCATCCTTGAGAGGTCGGCCTGACTGCATCGGACCGAAAAGCGGAGCGCGGCTTTCGGGGCAAACCGATGCTTCAGCGACGCCCGCCTTCCAGCAGTGCCTTCAGCGCCGCAAGGTCGCGTGCGATCATGCCGGCATCGGCGGCCATCTCGTCGCTGGACATGCTGTCGCGCTGGAACAGGGTGAAGATCACCTCCGCGCCGTCGCCATTGGCGACGACCCGCATCGGATTATGCATGGCTGGACCGTTGTCAGGGATCACGGCATGGTCGAGTACGCCATGGTTGTTCGGCTCGCTGAACAACACCCGCATTCGCCCCATCGGCGTCTCCGCTCGCCAGGTCATGCCCTCGACATGGACGAAGCCGTGGCCGAGCCCTTCCGCCCATTGCGGGAAATGCGCGGGGTCGGCGAGGAAGGCGTAGACCTCCTCCGCCGGGCGGGCGATGCCGACGCTGATATGCCGGGTGGGATAGACGGCCATCGGGCCCTCCATTGTTCGATCGAGAACAAAAGAAGAACAAAATGGCGGCGCCGTCAAGCCGCTCATGCGTCCCTTGTCGGGCGGCTACTCGATGACGATGCGCGGCGCTGCCCGCGTCGCGCCGCCGAGCGAGGCCTGCACCTGGCGCGCCAATGCGACATAGGCCTTGGCATGCGCGCTCTGCGGATCACTGGCGACGATCGGTCGGCCGCCATCGGAGGTCTCGCGGATCGGCATGGCGAGTGGGATCTCGCCGAGGAAGGGGACGCCAAGCCGCTCCGCCTCGTGCCGTGCCCCGCCATGGGCGAAGATGTCGGAGCGGTGCCCGCATTCCGGGCAGACGAAATA
>JARYGW010000313.1:0-6597 GCA_033792295.1 Allobosea sp. | reverse complement strand
TCACGATCGAGACGATGATCAGCGTGCCGAGGAAGAGCGCCGCGATCGAGGCGACCAGCGCGATCGTGTCCTGCGCCGAGCTCGCCGGGATGTACTGCTTCACGAAAGGCACGAGCTGCGGGTGGAACACCCAGGCGATCGCCGCAGCAGCAATCCAGGAGACGATGGCGAGCACTTCTCGGGTGAAGCCGCGGACAGCCGCCAGCAAAGCCGAGATCAGAACCACGCCGATGACGACGAGATCGAGAATGGTGACAGGCATGAAAGGGCCGCTTTGCTGATGACTCAAGGCGCGGCGGCCCGCAGGCGGACCACCGTTTCGGCTTTGCTATACGCGCTCCGGGCCTCTGCGTCACCCGTCCGCAGATGTCATTTCACATCTCTGCGCGGCGCGCGTGCGGCAATATCGGCAACGAGTTCCGTGACATGGCCGAAACGGCGCAGTGACAGGCCGTTGCCGTCGCCATGGTCGGCACCGCCGGCCGGCATCAGCGCCGATTCGAAACCGAGCTTCGCCGCCTCCCGCAGGCGCGCGGCCGCGACCGATACCGGCCTGATCGAGCCCGACAGCGCGATCTCGCCGAAATACACCGCCTCCTGCGGCAGGATCGCGCCGGTGAGCGAGGAGACGAGCGCAGCCGCGACAGCGATGTCGGCCGCCGGCTCGTTGACACGCAGGCCGCCGGCGACGTTGAGGTAGACGTCGTGCTGGCCGAGCCGCAGACCTCCATGAGTTTCGAGCACGGCGAGCACCATGGCGAGCCGGCTGTTCTCCCAGCCGACGACGGCGCGCCGCGGCGTGCCGAGCGCGGTCGGCGCGACCAGCGCCTGGATCTCGACCAGCACTGGGCGCGTGCCTTCGACGCCGGCAAAGACCGCAGCGCCCGGCGCCGGCTGGTCTCGACCGGCGAGGAAGAGCGCCGAGGGGTTCGTCACCTCCGACAGGCCTTTGCCGGTCATCTCGAAGACGCCGATCTCGTCGGTGGCGCCGAAGCGGTTCTTCTGCCCGCGCAGGATGCGGAAGGAATGCGCGCCTTCGCCTTCGAACGACAGCACGGCATCAACCATATGCTCGACCACGCGCGGGCCGGCGATCTGCCCGTCCTTGGTGACATGGCCGACCAGGATCAGGCAGACGCCACTGGTCTTCGCGTAGCGGATCAGCGCCTGGGCCGAGCCGCGGACTTGCGTCACTGTGCCCGGTGCGCTCTCGACCTCGCCCGACCACATGGTCTGGATCGAATCGATCACGACGAGGGCAGGGCGCTGTCCCTGGCCCAGCGTCGCGACGATATCCTCGACATTGGTTTCGGCCGCCAGTTCGACCGGCGCTTCGGCCAGCCCCATGCGCTCGGCACGTAGCCGGACCTGCCCTGTCGATTCCTCGCCCGAGACATAGACGACGCGCCGTCCGCCCAATGCCAGCGCGGCGCAGGCCTGCATCAGCAGCGTCGACTTGCCGATGCCGGGATCGCCGCCGATCAGCAGCACCGAGCCCGGCACGAAGCCGCCGCCGGTGACGCGGTCGAGCTCGCCGATGCCGGAGACGATGCGCGGCGCGTCCTGCGTCTCGCCCTTCAGTGACTCAAGCGCGAAGACGCGCCCGCGTGCCCGCCTGCTGGAGGAGGGACGCCCGCCGCCGGGGACGGGCGCTGCCTGCGCATCCTCGACAAGCGAGGACCATGTCCCGCACGCGTCGCACTTGCCCTGCCAGCGGTGATAGACCGCGCCACAGGCTTGGCAGTGATAGGTCGGACCGCGCTTGGCCATCAGCCGCCGATATAGCGCCGTGCGTAGCGGCGGCCGAGGCTGGTCAGGATTTCGTAGCCTACCGTCTTGGCCCCGGCCCCGACCGCTTCGAGATCGAGCGGGCCGCCGATCAGCGTCACGCTCGCGCCGCGCCGGGCGGCGGCGGCAGGCGCATCGGTGACGTCGATGATGATCAGATCCATCGAGACCGATCCCACGAAGGGGCAGAGCACGCCATCGAGAAGAGCCGAGCCGCCGGTAATCGTGTCGGTCCAGCTCGCATTGCGCGGATACCCGTCGGCATAGCCAAGGCAGATCGTGGCGAGCTTGCGCCTGCCCTTGGCCGTCCAGCGGCCGTTATAGCCGACCTGTGTCCCGGCCTCGACCTCGCGGGTCTGGATGATCGTCGCTTCCAGACCGACGACCGGCTGCATCGGACTCGGCTTGCCCGGTGTCGGATTGCCGCCATAGAGGGCATAGCCCGGCCGGGTGAGCTGGTAGGACGGGCAGTTCTTCAGGAAATGGCCCGAGGAGTTCTTGAGAGAGGCCGGTAGGTCCGGGAAGGCGGCGGCAATCTCGGCGAAGGCGGCGATCTGTCTGGCATTGGCCGGGTCGGCCTCGTCTTCCGAAGAGGCGAAATGGCTCATCACCAGCCCGATATCGGCAGCGGCGATGGCGCCCGACTTCTCACGAGCGAGGTTCAGCCCCTCGCCCGGCCAGAGGCCGAGCCGGTTCATCGCCGTGTCGACATGCAGCGCCGCAGGGCGCACCTTCGCGCCGGTCTGCCGGAACGAGGCCCATTCCAGCAGTTCCTCATGCGAGCCGAGCACCGGCGAGAGCGCGTGCTCGGCATAGATGCCGCAACTGCCCGGCAGCAGGCCGTTGAGGATGTAGACCGTCGCCTCGGGGGCGACCCTGCGGGCGCGGATGCCTTCCGAGGTATGGGCGACGAAGAAGCTCCGGCAGCCGGCGCGGCTGAGCGCCGTAACGGCCGGCTCGATGCCGATGCCATAGGCGTCCGCCTTGACGACGGCGCCGGCTTCCGTGCCGGCGCGCTTGCCGAGGAGCCGCCAGTTCGAAACCAGCGCGTCGAGATCAATGGTCAGGGTCGCGCCATAGGCGCCGGTTTCAGGCGATTCGACAGGCATCATTCACGGTCCGGGAGGCGCAGGTCGTCGGCGCGGTCGGAGAAGCGTGTCACATCCGCGTCGAACTGCAAGGCCACCGTGCCGGTCGGGCCGTGGCGCTGTTTGCCAATGATCAGCTCGGCGAGGCCGTGGGCCGCTTCCATCTCGATCTGCCACTTATTGTGCTCTTCGGTGCCGGGGCGCGGCTCCTTGCCCTTGAGGTAGTATTCCTCACGGTAGACGAACATCACCACGTCGGCGTCCTGCTCGATCGAGCCGGATTCACGCAAGTCGGCGAGCTGCGGGCGCTTGTCGTCGCGGTTTTCGACCTGACGGGAAAGCTGGGAGAGCGCGACGATCGGGACGTTGAGCTCCTTCGCCAGCGCCTTCAGGCTGGTCGTGATCTCGGTCAGCTCCTGCACGCGGTTCTGGCTGTTCTTGGACGAGCCGGAGAGCAGCTGCAGGTAATCGATGAACAGGACATCGAGCCCCTTCTGGCGCTTCAGGCGCCGGGCGCGTGCCATCAGCTGCGCGATCGAGATGCCGCCGGTCTGGTCGATATAGAGCGGCAATTTCTCGATCTGGGCGGCCACGTCCGTCAGCCGGGCGAAGTCGCCCTCGGTGATTCGGCCCTGCCTGATCTTGTAGGAGGAGATGCCCGATTGCTCGGCGACGACGCGGGTCGCGAGCTGGTCGGCCGACATTTCGAGCGAGAAGAAGCCGACGACGCCGCCATCGACCGTCTTGATCGAGCCGTCCTCCTGCCGTTCGCCGCGCCAGGCCTTGGCGATGTTGAAGGCGATGTTGGTGGCGAGCGAGGTCTTGCCCATGGCCGGGCGGCCTGCGAGCACGAGCAGGTCCGAGCGCTGCAGGCCGCCCATGCGCTGATCGACGTCGCGCAGGCCCGTCGAGATGCCGGAAAGGCCGCCGGCGCGCTGATAGGCGCTCGCCGCCATGTCGATGGCCAGTCGCAGCGCCCCGTCGAATTTCTGGAAGCCGCCCTCGTAGCGGCCCTTTTCCGCCAGCTCGTAGAGCTTGCGCTCGGCATCCTCGATCTGCTCGCGTGGCGCCATCTCGACGGGGGCGTCGTAGGCGACGTTGACCAATTCCTCGCCGACGCCGATGAGCTGCCGGCGCACGGCGAGGTCGTAGATCGTGCGGCCGTAATCGCCGGCATTGATGACGGTCGTCGCCTCGGCGGCGAGACGGGCGAGATACTGGCTCGGCGTGATCTCGCCGAGATCGAGGTCGTTGACGAAGGTCTTGAGCGTGATCGGCGTCGCGATCTTGCCGGCCCGGATCAGGCTCGCCGTCAATTCGAAGACGCGCTGGTGGATCGGCTCGAAGAAATGGTCCGGCAGCAGGAAGTCGGAGACGCGGTAGAAGGCGTCATTGTTGACCAGGATCGCGCCCAGCAACGCCTGCTCCGCCTCGATGTTGTGAGGCTGGACGCGGTATTCGGCCTCGCGGTTGTCGAGGCGGGTGACGAGGGCGGTCGCGGTGGCCATGGCTGCCTTGGTAAGTAAATGCTTACCTACATTTCAAGCCGACATTTGGCCGCTGGACGCGAAACACATGGCGGCGACTGAGTCGGAAAAGCCTAGTTTAGCACCCTGTCGGATTCCGCCAGCAGCGTTGTGCCGAATCCACGCAGTTCACAGGCCGGAATCGAAAAGGGCGCCGTGTTGCCACGGCGCCCTTGACTCGTTGCCCGAGCGGTAAGGCTCAGCGCTCGTCGTCGCCGGCCTCGGCCAGCGCGGCACCGACCTCGAGGCCGAGGTCGTCGAGGTCGAACTCCTCGCGGGCCGTGACGTTCTCGCCGGCAGCCTGACGATCAGCCTCTTCGGCCGAGCGGGCGACGTTGACGGTGATGGTGACCGCGACTTCCGGGTGCAGCACGACCGGTACCGTGTGCAGGCCGAGCGTCTTGATCGGGTGGTTCAGCGTCACCTGGTTGCGCGAGACGTTGAAGCCGTCCTTGGTCAGGGCCTCGGCGATGTCGCGGGTCGAGACCGAGCCGTAGAGCACGCCGGATTCGCCCGACTGGCGCAGGATGACGACGCTCTGGCCGTTCAGGCGCTCGGCGACCGCATCGGCTTCCGACTTCAGCTCGAGGTTGCGGGTCTCAAGCTCGAGCTTCTGGCTCTCGAAGCGCTTCTTGTTCTCCTCGGTGGCGCGTAGCGCCTTGCCGCGGGCGAGCAGGAAATTGCGGCCGAAGCCGTCACGGACGCGGACGATGTCGCCCATCTGGCCGAGCTTGGCGACGCGTTCGAGCAGGATCACTTCCATTTTTCTTCTCCTTGAGTTTGGTGTTCGGATGTCAGGTTTGGGTAGGCGGAGGAGGCAACGCCGCACGCTTGCGCAGGCCGAACAGTGTGTCGGCGAGCCCGATGAGCGCGAGCAGCGGTGTCAGCACGGCCTGCATCACGATGAGCGCGACATAGACCGAGATCAGCATCGGCGCCCGCCAGGGGCGGCCGCGCGAGATGTCGTGCAGCAGGGCGAGCCCGCTGAACATGAAGGCGGCGAGCAGGGCGCCGGTGAAGGCCGTCGCCGCAAGCCCGATGAAACCACCGAGCGAGGCGAGGAAGGCCGCGAGCAGGAACAGCAGCAGCGCCTTCCGTGGCAGGGAGGTTGCCGGAATGAAGGGCCAGGGCCGGGGCAGCCGTCCGGAGACCTTCACGGCGCGGGCGGCAAGCCAGAGATTCGCGGTGATGGTGGTGACGAAGGAGGCGCCGATGCCGAGCGGCACAGCCGGAGCCAGGCTGTGGGCCAGCTCGCCGACCTCGATTCCCGCCGGCAGCGAGATCAGGCGCCCGCGCACCATCTCGTTCAGCAGGTTCTCGATCATGCGCGCGATCACCGAGCGATAGGTCTCGTAATCGGTCGTCATCACCAGGGCGCTGCCGACTGTGGCGAGCGCGGCCGTGGCGGCGATCCAGACCATGAGATTGCCGAGCGGATACCATTCCGTGGCGCCCTGCATATCCGCGCGGGCGAGCAAGGCGAGATAGGCGATCCACCAAGCCGGCAGGCCGATGATCAAGGCGAAGGCGATGCCGCCGGTCGGGGCCAGCGCCACGGCGACCGCGAGCGCGCCTGCGGCCGTGGCGAACAATCCGGAACGGTGGTTCCAGCCGAGCGAGGCGATGAAGATCGGGAGAGGGGCGGCGGAATACAGCAGTGCCGACAGCGGCGATCCGGTGATCACCACTGAGAAGAGCAGGGCCGCAACGAGGCCCGCGCCGATGCCGACAATCGGAATCATGGTCCGTCCTGCTGTCCCGCTGCTCGCTGGCCCGGTCCTGATGTCCGAGTCCGGCAGGGTGAGAGGCTTCTTGCCTCAACGAACCCGGGGGAGTCTCACCGCCGGGCGACTGGTTGATCTTGAATGCGAAAGCCGGAGGCGCTGGGTGCGCCTCCGGAAATTCCAAAATCCGTCTAGCGGATCAGCGGATGACGTAGGGCAGCAGGCCGAGGAAGCGGGCGCGCTTGATCGCCTGGGCGAGCTCGCGCTGCTTCTTGGCGGAGACCGCCGTGATGCGGGACGGCACGATCTTGCCGCGCTCGGAGATGTAGCGCGAGAGCAGACGGACGTCCTTGTAGTCGATCTTCGGCGCGCCCTCGCCCGAGAACGGGCAGGACTTGCGGCGGCGGAAGAAGGGGCGACGGGCGCCAGCGGATGCAGTCGACATTCTCAGGCCTCCGCTTCGGCGGTTTC
>JARYGW010000312.1:4326-6605 GCA_033792295.1 Allobosea sp. | reverse complement strand
CGTGGTCTCGGCCTGGGCTGCGACACGCGCCTCTCCGCTCACCGTTTCGAGCGCCTTGCATGCCGCCTCGGCCATTTCGCGCGCGGCGATGGCCTCGCGCTGGAGATCGTCGAGCCGATTCGTCTCCGCCAGCCGCCGTGCGGCGGGGGAGGGTGCATCGGCGGCGCTGGTGAAGCCGTCCCAGCGCCAGACATCGCCCTCGCGGGAGACCAGGATCTGCCCCGGATGGAGCAGGGCGCGCAGCTTTTCCCCTTCCACTCGCGTGACCACACCGATCTGGGCGAGGCGACGCCCGAGCGCGGATGGTCCTTTCACAGACTGCGCCAGTGCTTCGGCTCCGGCAGGCAGGGCGGGGTCGCCTTCACCGGAGCCGGTCTCGCGCCAATGCGTCGGCGCGGCCGTATCGGCGGAAGCGTCGAGGTCGTCGCCGAGCGCCGCGCCCAACGCGACTTCGAAGCCCTTGGCGACCTTGATCGCCTCGACGATGGCCGGCCAGCGATCGCCCGTCGCCGGTGCCAGCAGCTTGCGCAGCGTGCCGACCTCGGTTTCGAGCCGCTGGGCTTTCCGGTCCGCCTCGGCGAGCGGCCCACGCATCTGATTCTCGCGCTCCCGCGCACCGGCCAGGGTCGTGCGCGCTACGGCTGCCTGTGCGTCGGCCGCTCGCAAAGCCGCCTCGGCAGCGGCGAGCGCCTGACGCAAGCCATCGAGCGGCGCGCCGATGCTGATGGCTTCCAATGTTGCCTGGTCGCGCTTGAGCTTGTCATGCTCCGCTTTTGCCCGCGCCTCGCGCTCGCGAACCTCGCGCAGCGCCCGCTCCAGCGCGCCGCGGCGGGCGGCGAGGTCGGAGAGGGCGGCCTGCGCCGCAATCTGCTCCGCCTCGGCGGCAGCCAGCGCGCGTTCGGCCTCCTCCAGCGCCTCGGCGGCGGCCTCCGTGTTGTCTCCGGCGCCCTCGCTCTCGCGGGCGAGCGTGGCGTCTTCCCCGGCCAGCCGCGTGAGGCTTTCGGCCGCATCCCGGCCGATGCTCTCCTGCCGTGCCAGATCGGTCTGCAATTCGGCCAGCCGCTTGCCGAGTTCCTCCGCCCGCTGCCTGGCGCGGCGATTCTCGGCCTCCAGTTCGTCGAGCCCGCGCTTCAGCCTCACCAGGGCCGCGGCGGCTGCCGCTTCGCCCTCGCGCAAGGCCGGTATCTCATGGGCGGCGATGGCCTGCCGCTTGGCGGCTTCCGCCTGGATGCCGGTTTGGTCGATTACGGCGCGGACCGTCTCTTCCAGCACGTGCTCGGCCTGCGCCTGATGCGCCCGCGCCTCGTGCAATGCGATCAGCGCCAGCATCGCCTCGGCCCGGCGGATATCGGCGGCGAGGCTGCGATAGCGCCCGGCCTGCCGCGCCTGCCGCTGCAAGGCCTCGATCTGCCCGTCGATTTCGCCGAGCACATCTTCGAGGCGGGTCAGATTCTCCTCGGCGCCCCTCAGCCTGAGCTCGGCCTCGTGGCGGCGGCTGTGCAGCCCGGCGATGCCGGCGGCGTCTTCGAGGATGCGCCGGCGCGACTGCGGCTTGGCCGAGATGATCTCGCTGATCTGCCCCTGCCGCACGAGCGCGGGCGAGCGCGCGCCGGTCGCGGCATCGGCGAAGAGGAGCTGCACGTCCTTGGCCCGCACCTCCTTGCCGTTGATGCGGTAGGTCGAGCCTTCCTCGCGCTCGATCCGGCGCGTGACTTCGAGAGTGTCGAGCTCGTTGAAGGCGGCCGGCGCCTTGCGATCGCTGTTGTCGAGGGTGAGTGCGACCTCGGCCATATTGCGGGCCGGGCGCTCGTTCGAGCCGCCGAAGATGACGTCGTCCATCCCCGAGCCGCGCATGTTCTTGAACGAGCTTTCGCCCATCACCCAGCGCAGGGCTTCGACGAGATTGGACTTGCCGCAGCCATTCGGCCCGACGATGCCGGTCAGCCCCGGCTCGATCAGGAATTCGGTCGGCTCGACGAAGGTCTTGAAGCCGGTCAGCTTGAGGCGCGTCAGATGCATGGATGCGCGCCGTCGGCCTGGAACAGCTCAGCCCCCGCCCTTCGAGGCGCCGCGGCGCGGCCCCTCGGGACGGAGGCTGAGAATGACGAGACTTTGTGAGCGCGCGATGACGCGCTCCGCTCACTTCGCGAGCAGCGGCTCCAGCACCTTGTCGAACTCGGCGATCGAGACTGCACCGGAGACTTTCTGTCCGTTGACGAAGAAGGTCGGGGTGGCGTCGATCCCCGCCTTGGCGCCGCCGTCCTTCACCCGCGTAATGG
>JARYGW010000312.1:0-4316 GCA_033792295.1 Allobosea sp. | reverse complement strand
TAGATGTCCTGCCTTTTCAAGCAGGCTTCGAAGGATTCCTGCGAGAAGCCGGCCTGTTTCACCAGCGCGGAGAGCGCATCGACCGGCTTGTCGACGAAGGCCCAGTTCTTCTGCTGCGAGAACAGCAGGTCGGTCATCGGGTAGAACTTGTCGTTGCCGTTGCAGCGCGCGAGCATGAAGCCGGCCATCGCCAGCGGGTCGAGCGGGAATTCGCGCAGCGTGAAGCGAATCTTGCCGGTGTCGATGTACTTCTTCTTCAGCTCCGGCCAGGTCGTCTCGTGGAAATGCGCGCAGTGCGAGCAGGTCATCGAAGCGTATTCGATGACGGTGACCTTGGCATCAGCCGGGCCGAGCCAGACATCGCCCAGCGGGCCGGCATCGGGAAGCTTGGTCTGGGCGCGAGCGGCGGGTGTGCCGATCAGCGCGGCGGCGGCGATCCCGGCAGCGCCGGTCATGAGCTGTCGCCTGTTCGTCATCGTAAGGGGTCCTCGAAGGGTCAAAGGTCGAAATCGGGAGCTATAGAGGCCGGTGCATTGTGGCAAGAGCGCATCGGCACCTGCGGCGTTCTGCTCACGAAGCCGTGTCAATTGTTGCACGAGCCGTCCTGCCGTGTCCGTTGGGCCACGGCGCGACCGAGCCGGGCGAGGGCCTCCCGTAGCCCTTCATCCGCGACGGACGCGACCTGATCGTCGATCCGCGCCGCGGCCGCGGCATCGAGAACCGGCACGGGCCGGGCGGGAGGCTGCGCGGGCGCCACCGGCCCCTGTTTGAGCACGAGCTTGCCGACGGCGCGCCAGCCGAGATGGGTGTTGACGCGCTCGACCACCAGCGGGCCGAGCTGCTGCATCTCCAGCGCGAAGGCGCCTTCGACCCTGACCACCATCGTCGCGGGTTCCGCGACCTCGCCAGGTCCGGGACGGCGCTTCGGCCAGTCGATCTTGAGCGGGCGCGAGCGCTGGCTCAGCCGCTCGCCGACGATCTCCGGCCAGAGCGTCACGATGGCACGCGTCGCAAAACCCTGCGCGGCGAGCACGGGCGCGATGCAATCGTCGATCAGCTCTGCGAGCGGTTTGGCGGACATGACCGTATTGTGGGCGCGGCGCTTGTGGGCTGCAAGCGGATGCATCGGAATGGGCTGTGTATCCGCCGCAAACGGGCGGTGGATCGGGATGGTGAGATGAAACTTTATTCTATCGCGATTGTTCCGATTTTGCTCGCAAGTGCGGGCGCTGCCCATGCCGATTGCCCCGGCGGATTTGCGGCTTCGAACAAATGGAAGGCGGAGGCCGGCCCTTATCGGCAGATCATGCACGAGCAGGTCACGAACGAGATCGACGGGAAGCAATATACGAAGAAACTTCCGCCCCAGACTTATGAATTCGCTCCGCCCGAAGCGGTCCATATCAGCGACAAGTCACCGCTCGGGCATACTGACGCCGTCTATATCCGCAAGGAAGGATGGAGTAAGGAGGGCGACTGCTGGAAGCCTGTGGCGGCCGCCGAGATGGCTGAGCTGATCGATGGCGGTCTGTACGGAAACTATTTCAACGTGAGCAGGCTCAAGGAACTCGTCTGCCATGGCGAGTCCGCCAGCAGCGGCGTGAAGGTACGCTCCTATAGCTACGTGATTCCGATCGAGGACATCGTTCCGCGCGAGCTGGCGGTGACGGCCTATTTCAACGCGGAAAACGGTCTTCCGCTGGCGGCGGTGACCGAGACCATGGTCGTGAAGACGTTTCATCGGACCGAAATGGCCGTCGAGTTCGATCGATCCATCAAGATCGACAGGCCGCGATAGGTCGCTTCGACAAGACAGACAGAAGGAAGACGATGTTGCTTTTTGCACGTGCCGGCCTGCTAGCGGGCCTTGCATTGACCATGCCGACCGCAGTCGCCGCGCAGGGCACCCGGACTTTCGATGCCCCCGATGGGTCCTATAAATTCAACTATCCGCTGGATTTCGCACTGGATCACGAGTTCGCCGATGGAACCGGTGATGTGACCGGCGTAACCGCATCTTCGCCGGCGAATGGCGACGTCATCGTCACCTTTCTCAGCCCTCGTGGCCTGGGAGATTTCAAGGAGGTGAGCGAGGCGACACGCCCGGGCATTACGGACGCGTTCACGAAGGCGATCGCGCGTTTGCCTTCGATCACGCTCACATCCTCGTCCATGACCACCATGCTCGGCCAGCCCGCCATCGACATGGTCTTCCAGAACGTTCGAATGCCTTTCAGCAAGGATCGCCCGCAGATCAAGCGCTATATCTTCACGGTCGCGGGCGGCAAGGCTTACAATTTCGAATGCATCTACCGGGCGGACAAGGCCGAGCAATTCGCTCCGGCCTGCAATCTCGCCATCTCGACCGTCCGGTTGCGGGACGGCGCTGCGAAGGCGGGGCCTGCGGCCGCAGACGAGGATGACGAGGCGGTTCCTGCCGTTGCCGGAAGCTGCACCAAGCTGGAACTCAACAAGCGGTCGATGCAGGTGACGGATCTCACTTCCGACATGCTGATGAAGGATCAGTCGCCGGCGATGATCGAGCGCGTCAAGAAGGCTCACGACGCGATGACGGCAATCGACGAACGCGCCACGCAGGCGCCTTCCGCGCAGGATTGCAAGGATATCGATGCCATCATTGCGACGTTGAAATAGCAGCGTTTGGGGGGCGGTCCTGCCAATCCCTCGTCGCAAAATTTCCCGCAAAAGCCGGCATGTCCCGAACGGCTTCTGCGGCAGCTGCAAGGGCCGCCTTCCGTTGATCGCGTCCAGCGATCCTCCCACGTGCCCCACCCCTTCGACAGCGTCGGCCTCTCGCGTTAAATCGGATGCATGGACGTTCCTGTTCCGATGCCGCGTGCGGCCGATCTTCTCGCCTGGTACGACCGGCACCGCCGCGCCTTGCCCTGGCGTGCGGGTATGGGCGAGCGCGCCGACCCCTATCGCGTCTGGGCCTCCGAGATCATGCTCCAGCAGACGACGGTTACGGCAGTGAAGCCCTATTACGAGCGCTTCATGGCCCGCTTCCCGACGGTGCAGGCGCTGGCGGCGGCGCCGTCCGAGGACGTCATGCAGGCCTGGGCTGGGTTGGGCTATTACTCGCGCGCCCGCAATCTCCATGCCTGCGCTCAAGCCGTAATGGAGCGTCATGGCGGCTGCTTTCCCGATACGGAAGAGGCCCTGCGCTCTCTGCCCGGCATCGGCGCCTATACGGCAGGCGCCGTCGCCGCCATCGCCTTCGATCGGCCGGCCGCGGCCGTCGATGGCAATGTCGAGCGCGTCATGACCCGGCTCTTTGCCATCGCGGAGGAATTGCCGGGTGCGAGGCCGCTGATTCGCGACAAGGTTCTGGCGCTGCTGCCGCATGACCGGCCGGGCGATTTCGCTCAGGCGCTGATGGATCTGGGCGCGACCATCTGCACGCCGCGCAACCCGGCCTGCGGGCTCTGCCCCTGGCGCGAGCCTTGCCGCGCACGGATCGGGGGCACGCAGGAGAGCTTCCCGCGCAAGGCGGCGAAGAAGGCCGGTGTCATCCGCTACGGCGCCGCCTTCGTGCTGACCCGCGCCGACGGCGCGATCCTTTTGCGAACGCGCCCGGCCAAGGGGCTGCTCGGCGGCATGGCCGAAGTGCCGACGAGCGAGTGGCGCGCCGATTACGAGCTCGACGGTGCCGCCCAGGACGGACCGCTGCCGATGCGCTGGAGCCGGTTGCCGGAGCCGGTGCGGCACGTCTTCACACATTTTCCGCTGGAGCTGACGGTCTTTACCGCCGAGGTGCCGCCACGTACCGCGCCCCCGGCGGGAATGCGCTTCACGCCGCTGGCGGCGCTCGCCAGCGAGCCGTTGCCGAGCCTGATGCTGAAGGTCGTGGAGCGGGCCGGGCTTTCCCGCTCGAAGAAACGATAGATCGCCACGCGTTCCGGGGACGCAAAGTGGCGATCTCATTCGGTCCGGTGCCTGTCAGCCCGCCTTGGCGAGCTCGCTGCGGGCGGCGCTGCGGAACACGTCGATCGAGACGAGCTTCTCCTCGCGTTCGACATGCCAGAAGGTCCAGCCATTGCAGGCGGGCAGGCCCTGCGCCAGCGCGCCGACCTTGTGGATCGAGCCGATCGCCGGGCCCAGCATCAGCGTGCCGTCGGCGCGCACCACGGCCTTGTGGCGGCGCTTCTCGTCGATCACGGTCTCGCCGGCCTTCACCAGCCCGGCCTCGACGATGCTGAGGAAGGGGATGCGCGGCTCGGAACGCTTCGACGGCGCTGCGGCGAAGGCCTCCGGCGCGAGGGGCTGCACGGCGGCGATACGCTCGCGCGCAGCCT
>JARYGW010000311.1:0-6612 GCA_033792295.1 Allobosea sp. | reverse complement strand
GTCGAGCACGTCGAGCCGGCCGCGCGGCAGCGCGAGGACGTAATCCTCGTTGCCTTCCAGCACTTCGGCCCCGCCGCTGAAAGCGGTGAGGAAGGCGCGATGGACGGCCGGATCGTCGGCCAGCATCACCGCGGATGTCAGGGCCGTCGCGCCGTTCGGATGCTGCTGGAACTCGGGATTCCAGAAATTCTGCGGTTCGTGCTGCTGGCAGACGAAGAAGCCGCATTCCGGTGCCTTCGGATCGGCGGCGAAGGCGAGCTCGAAGGCGACACGCACGACCGAACCATCCGGCCGCTTGCCCTGCCGCTCGAAGAAGAAGGGCTCGTAATCACCGATCCCGACGGCCTTGAACGCCGCAGCATCGGCCTTGGCATCCTTGCTTTCGAGCACCAGCATCGAAAGGCCCTCGCCTTGCCCCGCCAGCGCGTCGCGCACGAAGGCGCCGAAGGAGAAGGTCCGCTCGCCGGCCGGCGGGATGGCCCCGGCATCGGCGACCGTCACCAGTTCGAGGAAGGAGCCCGGGAACTGGACGATCCGGTTCTCGGTGCCCCAGGGATGGCGATTGCGCGCCCCGACCTTGAAGCCGAGTTTTTCATAAAGGGTTCCCGCCGCGTCGAGGTCGCGGACGCCGATGACGAGATGGTCGAGGCCGCGAGGCGCGGAGGCTGATGAAGGCATGGCAAACTCTTTCGGCAGGCTTGTCGAGCCCGAAGGCTAGCAACTCTTCACGGCGCGGTCATGTCGCGTCGCGCTCACGGCTCGATATAGTGTGGCAGGAAGCGCGAAGTGTTCTTCGTGATCGTCGAGACATCCTCGCGCAGGCACAGCCCGCAGGCCTGCGAAGCGACCAGCCAGGAGCCCAGCACGGCATAATGGCCGCCATCCGAAAAGAGATTGGTCGCGGCATCCTGCAGGACATGGCCCTCGGCGCCATAGGGACCGTCGTCGCTGTCGAGCACCCAGCCACGCTCCAGAAGCGTCACATTGGCGCCTTCGCGCGAATAGAGCGGCTTGCGGACATGACGGGCCGACAGGGTCGCGCAACGCGGATCGCCCTCGAAGAAAGCCGGCAGCAGATTGGGATGTCCCGGCTCCATCTCCCACAGGCAGGCGAGCAGCCCCTTGTTCGAGAGGAGCGCCTTCCAGGGTGGTTCGATGAACTGGCAGCGCGAGCCCGCGAGCGCATCGCCATAGCGCTCGCGAAAGATCCATTCCCAGGGGTAGAGCTTGAACAGGGTCTCGATCGGCTGGCTGGCCCCGTCGCAGAAGCGCCCATCCGTGAGCAGACCGATCTCCTCGATATAGGTGAACCGCGCGTCGAGCCCGGCCTGGGCGGCGCAATCTGTCAGATAGTCGACCGTGCCCTTGTCCTCGGCGCTGCCCCGGACGCAGGTGAGATGCAGGCGATAGGGCGACGGCGTCCGCAAGCCGCCGAAAGCCGCGACCAATCGCTCGTGCAGCGAATTGAACTGGTCGCTGCCGGCGGGGATCGCGCCTCGTGCCAACGCCTGCTCGAGCCAGTCCCATTGCACAACACTGGATTCGAACAAGGCGGTCGGCGTATCGGCGTTGTATTCCAGCAGCTTCGCCGGCCCATGTCCGTCATAGGCGAGGTCGAGGCGGCCATAGAGATTGCGCTGGCCGCGCTGCCAGCTCTGCCGGATGTAATCCCAATGCGCAGCCGGGATGGCGAGCTTCGTCAGGATCTCCTCACTGGCGAGCGCCTTCTCGACGAAGCCGAAGCACAGCTCCTCGATGGCTTGCGTCGGCGCTTCGATGTCGCGCTCGATCTCCTCCAGCGTGAAGGAGAAGGCGGCGCTCTCATCCCAGTAGATCTCGCCGTCGATGGTGTGGAAGGCGAAGCCGAGCCGCTCGACTTGCGCTGTCCAGTCCGGGCGTGGCGGAAGGGCGAGGCGGCGCATCTCAGGAAGAGGAATGCGAAGAGTAGGAACGGGCGGTGGAGCCGAAACCGCCCCGCGACGAAACCCTCGTGGTCGTGACGGTGCCACCTCGGGAGCCGGAGGCGAAGGCTGCCGTGAAGCCACGCCCGGTCGTCGTCGAATAGGCTCGCGACCTGCCGCCCGATGATGAGGACGACGATGACGATGAGGCTGCGGCACGCGCCTGCTGGCATTCCGGCAACGGCGAGTTCGGCGGGCAGGCTGCCGCGGTGGGTGGCAGCAACGGCTGCGCCTGGGCACCGGCCAGGCCGCGAGCCAGCATGAAGCCGGCGAGGGCCGGGATGAAATATTGCACCCCGTTGATCGTGGCCGTCGAGCAGCCATTGGCTCCGTACTGCGCCTCGCACTCATTCTGCGCGTTGTATTTCGGCGCGTCCTTGAGCCGTGCGGCCGTGGCTTCGGAGAAGGCCGTCTCGCATTGCTGGGCGCTGAGCTGCCCGCCGGCGCGGCAATCGCTCAGGTTGTTGTAGACGAGGTTTTCCTGGGAATCCTCGTCCGAGCGCGACCAGATCGAGGCGACGAGCACGACCCCGACGGCGGCCAGCCCGATCTGTGTGGAGCGCTTCATGGCCGAGACCTCAGATCGTCATGCTGGCGCCGGCCAGCGTGCCCGAAATAACCGCGATCACGGCCAGCATCACGGCCGATGGCAATCTGTCCTCCGCGATCTTTTGCGAGAGATCGGGAATGACGATGCGTGCGAGGCCATAGGCCGCGAACTGAATGAGCATCGCCGCAACCGCCCAGAGAACGCAATCCGGGATGCTGCTGGCCTGGGAGATCGCCGTTTCCAGCGGAACGGCAAAGCCGACGAGGTTGCCGCCCAGAGCAATTGCGGCGGAGAGATTGCCGCTGCGGATCAGAGCGATCTCGTCATGCGCCGTCATCCGCAGATAGATCACGGCAAAGGCCGCGACCAGTGCCGTGCCGACGACGAAATACAGCAGAAATGCGGGCAGGCCCGCCATCGAGATCGTCATTCCGCCCCGCCCCGCCCCGTCGCCGATCCGATGTCCGACTATGCGTCAGTAGCGACACGCTGCCAGCGTTATCGCAGAAAGCTGCGCCGGCCATCATCTAAAGCGAGGATGCGCCACATGAGCACCCGGGAAGCCCGCTGCAGTTGCGGCCGGTTGCGCGTCACCTGCCAGGGCGAGCCGGCCCTCGTCGCGGTCTGCCATTGCCAGGAATGCCAGAGGAGGACGGGCAGCGCCTATGGCGTTGCGGCCTTCTTCCCGCGCGAGGCCGTCAGCGCTGCCGGCCCCTCAGCCGATTACGGCCGCCCCGGCGACAGCGGCTTTCGCGTCCTGCAGCATTTCTGCCCGGGCTGCGGCAGCACGGTCTTCTGGGAGCCGGCGCGGCGACCGGAGCTGATCGCGGTCGCCGTCGGAGCCTTCGCCGATCCAGGCTTCCCAGCTCCGCAGAAAGCCGCCTTCGAGGAGCACCGCCACCCCTGGCGGCGATCGCCCGCGACACGCCGGATTAGACCAGGCGGCTCTGGATCACCGCGGCTTCGATGAAGCTCGCGAAGAGCGGGTGCGGCTCGAAGGGGCGCGACTTCAGCTCGGGATGATACTGCACGCCGATGAACCAGGGATGGTCGGGGTACTCGACCGTCTCCGGCAGCAACCCATCCGGCGAGACGCCGCTGAAGCGCATGCCCTGCGCCTCCAGCCGCTCACGATAGTTCATGTTGACCTCGTAGCGGTGGCGATGGCGCTCCGAGATCTCGGTCGAGCCGTAGATCCTGGCGATCTTGGTATCGGGCAGGAGCTGCGAGGCATAGGCGCCGAGCCGCATCGTGCCGCCGAGATCGCCGCCGGCCGCGCGCTGCTCCAGTTCGTTGCCCTTCAGCCACTCCGTCATCAGGCCGACGACGGGCTCCCTGGTCTCTCCGAATTCGGTCGAACTCGCCTCCTTGATGCCGGCGAGCGAGCGGGCTGCCTCGATCACCGCCATCTGCATGCCGAAGCAGATGCCGAAATACGGCACCTTGCGCTGCCTGGCGAAGGTCGCCGCCTTGATCTTGCCCTCGGCGCCGCGATAGCCGAAGCCGCCCGGCACGAGGATGCCGTGGACATGCTCGAGGAAGGGCGCCGGGTCCTCCTTCTCGAAGACCTCGGATTCGATCCAGTCGAGGTTGACCTTCACATTGTTGGCGATGCCGCCATGGGTCAGCGCCTCGATGAGGGACTTATAGGCGTCCTTCATGCCGGTGTACTTGCCGACGACGGCGATGGTGACCTCGCCTTCCGGGTTCTTCACCCGCTCGGAGATGCGCGTCCAGTTCGAGACGTCGGGCTCGACCGAGGCGTCGAGGCCGAAGGCGGCGAGCACCTCGTTGTCCAGCCCCTCGGCATGGTAGGCGAGCGGCACGTCGTAGATCGAGGAGAGGTCGCGGGCCTCGATGACCGCGGTCTCCCGGACATTGCAGAACAGGGCGAGCTTGCGGCGCTCTTCGCGCGGGATCTCGCGGTCGGTGCGGCAGAGCAGGATGTCGGGCTGGATGCCGATCGAGCGCAGCTCGGCGACCGAATGCTGCGTCGGCTTGGTCTTCAGCTCGCCGGCGGTCGGGATATAGGGCAGCAGCGTCAGATGCGTGAAGATGCACTGGCCGCGCGGCAATTGCTGGCTGATCTGGCGGATCGATTCGAGGAACGGCAGACTCTCGATGTCGCCGACCGTGCCGCCGATCTCGACCAGCGTGAAATCATAGCCCTCATTGCCGGTGAGGACGAATTCCTTGATCGCGTTGGTGACGTGCGGGACGACCTGGATGGTGGCGCCGAGATAGTCGCCGCGCCGCTCCTTGGTCAGGATATCCATGTAGATGCGGCCGGTGGTGATGTTGTCGCCCTTGTTGCAGGGCCGGCCGGTGAAGCGCTCGTAATGGCCGAGGTCGAGGTCGGTCTCGGCGCCATCGTCGGTGACGAAGACCTCTCCGTGCTGATACGGGCTCATCGTGCCCGGATCAACGTTGAGGTAAGGATCGAGCTTGCGCAGGCGGACCTTGTAGCCCCGTGCCTGGAGAAGGGCCGCGAGAGCCGCCGCCGCCAGGCCTTTGCCGAGCGAGGACACCACGCCGCCGGTGATGAAAACATACCGCGTCATGGGAATTCACCTCTATCGCCACGGGTTCGATTCGCTAAGCGCGTTCTGGGCAGTCCCGCCTTGCCCTGCGCGCTTGTCCACAAAAGAGAGGGCCGGTCGCCCGGCCCGCCCTCACATCAAAAGAGAAGGGCCGGTCACCCGGCCCCTGCCCTGTCCTTACTGTTGCGGCGCCGCTGGCGGCGTCGGCGGCTGCGCGCCGCCTTGCGTTTGGTTCTGCAGCTGGCGCAGCTGGTCGAGCACGCCGGCATTGGGTGCGCTCGGCGCGCTGGGAGCCGCAGGCTGACCCGGATTGGCAGGCGCGGTCGTCGCCGGAGCACCGTCGATGATCGAGCGCTGCTCGCGGCCACGATTGGCCATGACGGCCAGCACGATCGAGGTCAGGAAGAACAGGCCGGCGAGAATCGCGGTCGCACGCGTCAGAGCGTTCGCCTGACCGCGGCCGGTCATGAAGCCGCCGACGCCGCCACCGCCGGAGCCCATGCCGAGCCCACCGCCTTCGGAGCGCTGCAGCAGCACGACGCCGACGAGCGCGACGACGATGATCAGGTGGATGACGATGAGAACGTTCTGCATGGTCTCACGAAAATGGGCACGGCGCGGGCCGCCGCCAAGGGCCACCCGCTCCTCCTCGAAGATCGAGGCGAATTCGGCGCGGCACATAACATGGGCTCGCCGCCGGCACCACCCGCAAAATCGAGATTCATGAACGCAGCGCCGCCGCGGATGGCATATGGGAATTCGTCCCGATCTTCTGCCTCGCCGCCCATGCTCGACGAAAATTTATATATCGCCGGCACACTGACCGCGGATTTTATCAAATCGGCGCAACGATGCTTAACGTCCAGAACATAGTTATCGGCTTGTTTCTTGTAGCCGTTCTGTCAGCGTTCTTTTTCCTGCCGGAAGGCGCTGTCATCGACGCTCAAGGAGCAGGTCTGTCCCTGCTTTTTGCGTTTGTTATATCCGGATCACTGCTGCTGCACAGATTTATATACCCGTTCAGCTTCGCTCTTCTCCCGGATTGGAGAACAACTTACATCCTCGCCGCCGGATTGTTCGTTTTCGTATTCGTTGCCCTCCTGGTTCAGGGCTCCTATCCCCGAAACTGAGAGCCTGGAGTGCCGCATCACCTCTGCGTGCAGAGCGAAGCAATCCAGTGGGATTTGGCTGACACACTCAACCCGATCCTTCTGGACTGCTTTGTCGCCCGGGTCGCCCCGCTTCTCGCAGTGACGCCGGAGAAGCCACGAATCGGCTGTTTGCGGATTCAGGCGCAGGCGCAGGCTCGGGCGATTGCCAGGAATTCTTCTGCCTTCAGACTGGCGCCGCCGACAAGCGCGCCATCGACGTTGGCGACGTTCATCAGTTCGGCCGCGTTCGAAGGCTTGACCGATCCGCCATAGAGCAGCCGCACACCGGCCGCCGCGGTCTTGCCGATGATCCGCGCCAGATCCCAGTGGATCGAGGCGTGCATTTCGGCGACGTCGTCGGCCGTGGGCGTCAAACCCGTGCCGATCGCCCAGACCGGCTCATAAGCGAC
>JARYGW010000310.1:0-6613 GCA_033792295.1 Allobosea sp. | reverse complement strand
CGATCCGCTATGGCGTCGCCACCGGCGACGAGGCCTATGGCTGGACCGGCGAGGCCGTGATCCAGCGCAAGGCCGAATGGCCGCGCTGGACGCCGCCGGCCGAAATGGTCAAGCGCTGGCCGCATCTGAAGCCCGTTGCGGGCGGCATGAATGGCGGGCCGGAGAATCCGCTCGGCGCCCGGGCGCTGTATCTCTACCAGAACGGCCACGACACGCTCTATCGCATCCACGGCACCAACGAGCCCGAGACGATCGGCCGCTCTGCCTCTTCCGGCTGCATCCGGATGCGCAATATCGACGTGATCGACCTGTTCAATCGCGTGCCGGTCGGCGCGAAGGTGGTTGTGGTCTGACGCTTCTCGCGATCTTATTTCCTGGATGGCGGGCGCCGGACGGCGCCCGCCATTTTCATTTCCGGTCTGCGTGTTCGCGCAATGCCTAGAGTATCTGGCTCTTTGATTCTGCATCGGCTTTTCGGAAAACCGCATCCCACTTTTCGGGCCGATGCTCCAGCGGCACGAAAAGACCGGCGGGATTGCTCCGCGCCGGTCAGTTATTGGGTCTTGGGTATCGAAGGGAGGTTTCAGTCGTCGAAACCGTGGCAGAGAACGCTCGGCAGTTCGGCCTTGCGTGCCTCGCCCAATTCCTTCAACGCGCTGGAGTTCCGCCGGGTTCCGGCTGCAACCGCCTGAATCGCGATGGGGCGGAAACGCGATGCATAGGTTTCTCGTGCCGAAGCGTCGTGAAAGCCCTTCCGGGATTGCGTGTGGGAACGCGCGTCGAGATGAATCATGGCTCCTGACTTCGCTGATTGTCCGATGCCGGCAAGGTCTCGACTGCCGACCCGACAAAGCTGACCGTGAATCAGGACAGTCACGGGGCGCGATCGTGATTTGTTCGTGGCGTTTCGTGCTACCTCACCGCATTTCGCCATATTGCTGAAGGCAACGAAAAAGCCGGGCGCATCATGCCCGGCTTTCCTTGTCCGTCGAAGCTGTCGGGGCGGTCAGGCGGCGAGCAGCCCTTCCGCCTTGACCCAGGCCAGCGTCTTGTCGAGGGCGCGCTCGCAGCGATCGAACATCTCCTCGATCTCGGCCTCGTTGATGACCAGCGGCGGACAGAAGGCGAGACGATCGCCCATGGCGCGGGTGATCAGCCCCTCCTGCAATGCGAAGGAGACCGCCTTGGCGCCGACACCCTTCTTGGTCTCGAACGGGACCTTGGTCTGCTTGTCCTTGACCAGCTCCGCGCCGCCGATCAGGCCGACGCCACGGGCCTCGCCGACGAGCGGGTGCTCCGTCAGCTTCTCGAGGCGCCGGAGGAAGGTCGGAGCGACCTTGGCGACGTGGCCGACGATCTTCTCGCGCTGGTAGATCTCCAGCGTCTTGACCGCGATGGCGCAGCCGACCGGATGGCCCGCATAGGTGTTGCCATGGCCGAAGGTGCCGATCTTGCGGCTCTGGTCGACCAGAACGTCGTAGATCTTGTCGTTCATCATCACGGCGCTGAGCGGGAAATAGGCCGAGGTGATCTGCTTGGCGAGCGAGATCGAGTCGGCCGCCATGCCGTAGGTCTCGGTGCCGAACATCTTGCCGGTGCGGCCGAAGCCGGTGATGACCTCGTCCGCGATGAACAGAATGTCGTATTTGGCGAGAACGGCGTTGATCTTCTCGAAATAGCCGGCCGGCGGGGTGATCGCGCCGCCGGCGCCCATCACCGGCTCGGCGATGAAGGCGGCGACCGTGTCCGGTCCCTCGCGCAAAATCATCTCCTCGAGTTCCGCGGCAAGGCGCGCCGAGAAATCCTGCTCGCTCTCGCCGGGCTCGGCGAAGCGGTAATGGTGCGGGCAGGAGGTATGCAGGATGCCGGGCAGCGGCAGGTCGAAATCGATATGGTTGTTCGGCAGGCCGGTCAGCGAGGCCGAGGCGACGGTGACGCCGTGATAGCCCTTCAGCCGGGAGATGATCTTCTTCTTCTGCGGACGGCCGAGCGCGTTGTTGAGATACCAGACGATCTTGACCTGGGTGTCGTTCGCGTCGGAGCCGGAGGCGCCGTAGAACACCTTCGAGATCGGAACCGGAGCGATCTCCTTCAGCTTCTCGGCGAGCTCGATAGCCGGATCATGGCTGCGCCCGCCGAAGATGTGCGTGAAGGGCAGCTTCTTCATCTGCTCGGTGGCGGTGTCGATCAGCTCCTGGTTGGAGTAGCCGAGGCCGGTGCACCAGAGCCCCGCCATTCCCTCGATATATTCCTTGCCGGTGGTGTCGTAGACGTAGATGCCCTTGCCGCTTTCCAGCACCAGCGGCCCGGTTTCGCGATGGGTCGCGAGGTTGGTGTAGGGATGGACGAGGGTCTCGATATCCCGGACGGCCAGATTGGTCAGCATGATCAGCGGCTCCGTTCCCTGTTGAGTATTCTTGCCACTCTATGCCGAAATGCCCGCAAATGTTGAGCGATTTTGACGCAGGGGACGGCAGACTCTGCTGCAAGGCGGCCGGAATTGTAAGGGCGCGCGCCTTGCTCTTCAGCGAACGGGTGGTGGCGGAATGAAATGGCTGCCAGCGGCCTCCAGCATGGCGCCGACCGCGATGGCGGTGCGATCCTCGCCGAAGGGCGCGATGATCTGGACGCCGAGCGGCAGGCCGTCGCGGGATTGCGTGACAGGAGCGCAGAGCGCCGGCAGGTCGGCGCCGGTCGCGGGAGCGGCCCAGAGCAGGAAATCGAGATAGGGGCGCTCCTCGCCATTCACGATCAGGCGGCGGGCATGGATGTCCGGAGCGTGATCGTGGGGGATCGCGGCGACGGGGGCGGGCGGGCAGAGCACGACGTCGTAGCGTTCGAAAAAGCGGGCCCATTGTCGCTTCTGGGCGAGCCGGCGCTGGGCGAGCTGGTGATAGAAGCCCGGCGTCATTCGCGCGCCGCGCGCCTGCAGCGCCTGATGGGAGAGATCGTTCGGGCTGAAGCGCGAGGCCTGTGCCTGGATACGAGCGCGCACCTTCGGTGGCAGGCCGTAGGCGACGACGGCGTGGTTGAGCAGCGCATAGACCTCGAAGGCATCGGCGAAGCTGACCGAGGGGCGGGCGGTCTCGTCCACGATCGCGCCGGCTTCGGCCAGGCGGCGGGCGGCCTCGCGCACGGCCTCGGAGACCTCCCGGTCGACCGGCGCGAAAGAATCCTCGGCCCAGAGCGCGACGCGCAGGCCCTTTGCGCTCCTGCTGCGGGGTTCGGGCAAGGATGGGGCGGGGCGTACCGCGTCGCGGGGACCGGCGATCACGGGCAGGATGAGGTCGAGGTCCTCGGCCGCGCGGGTGATAGGGCCGGCGACCATGAGGTCGGCATTGCGCGCCGTGCGCCGCTCGGGTGGCGGCGGGATCGCGCCCCAGGTCGAGACCAGCCCCCAGCTCGTCTTGAGGCCGAAGACGCCACAGGCATGGGCCGGCCAGCGGATCGAGCTGCCGAGGTCGGAGCCGAGCTCGAAGGCGCTCATGCCGGTCGCGACCGCGACGGCCGCACCACCCGAGGAACCGCCGGGTGAGCGGGCCTCGTCCCAGGGGTTTCTGGTCACGCCATGGGCTGGGTTGTAGCTCTGGAAATCGCCGGAGAAGACCGGGACGTTGGTCTTGCCGACGATGACGGCGCCGGCGGCGCGCAGCCGCGTGACGGCGGCTGCATCCTCCGTCGGGATGCGATCGTGATAGGCGGGCAGCCCGCCGGACGAGGGCAGGCCGGCGATGTCGAAGGCGTCCTTGATGGTGATCGGCAGCCCTTCGAGCGGCCGGGCGGTGCCATTGGCGATGCGTTCGTCCGAGGCTTTCGCCATGGCGCGTGCCGCGTCGCGGTCCTGAGCGACGATGGCGTTGAGGCGCGGGTTCAGCGCGTCGATGCGGGCGAAGGTCGCTTCCAGCAGATCGGTTGCGCTGAAGCGACGGTCCAGGAGCGCAGCGCGCAGGGCGCTCGCCGAAGCGATCAGCTCGATGCCGGCTGGCATGGCGACCTCACTTCGCTTCCGGCTCGGCATCGACGGCGCGGGCGAGGTCGCGCCAGAGCACGACAAGTCGGTCGAGTTCGGAAAGTTCGGCAGGGGCGAGCTTGCCCAGTGTGCTGGCAACGAAATCGCGCTGGATGGCGATGCCCGTTTCGGCGAGACGCCGGCCCTCGGCGGTCAGATGCATGGCGTAGGAGCGCCGGTCACCGGCGATGGCGCGACGCTCGACCAATCCGGCCTGCACCAGCCGGTCGACCAGCCCGGACACGTTGCCCTTGGTAACGTAGAGCCGTTCGGCCAGTTCGCTCTGGCTGATGCCTTCCTGCTCGGTCAGCGTCGAGAGCAGGTCGAATTGCGGGATCGAAAGCCCGATCGTACGGATGCGCAGGGTGATCTGGGTCAGCATGCGCTGATGCAGCCGCATGACGCGGAACCAGACGCGATCGGCCTCGGATGCGGCCTGCGGCACGGGCTTTTGTGCTGACAACTGGCGTCCTCCCCCGCAATTGACAGATCAGACCTAAACCATCTCGACCCCGCGGGCGAGCCTTCGAAGGGCTGACTTCACTTTCCGCCGCAGCCGTCGCTATCCTGCGTAAAACAGATAGCGCTCGGGAGAAACGATCATGCTCGGCCTGATGCAGAACTGGCCCCTGCTGCTTCATCGCATCATCGACCACGCCGCGATCCAGCACGGCACCCGCGAGGTCGTCACTCGGGCCGTCGAGGACGGGACGCTGCGGCGGCGCAGCTACCAGGAGATCAGGAGCCGCGCCCTGCGCGTGGCCAAGCGTCTCGAACGGGAAGGGATCAGGCTCGGCGACCGCGTCGCGACGCTCGCCTGGAACAGCGATCGCCATCTCGAGCTCTGGTACGGCATCAGCGGCATCGGCGCGATCACGCATACGGTCAATCCGCGGCTCTTTCCTGAACAGATCGCCTGGATCGCCAATCACGCCGAAGACCGGTTGATGTTCCTCGACCTGACCTTCGTGCCGATGATCGAGGCGATCCGGGACAAGCTGCCGAGCATTGAGCGCTATGTCGTCCTGACCGATGCCGGGCACACGCCGCAGACGAGCCTCAAGGGAGCCGTCGCTTATGAAGAATGGCTGGCCGAGGCCGACGACGATTTCGCCTGGGCGGGCCTCGACGAAAACACGGCGGCCGGGCTCTGCTACACCTCGGGCACGACCGGCGGTCCGAAGGGCGTGCTCTACTCGCACCGTTCGAACGTACTGCACGCGCTCGCCTGCGCCGCGCCGGACTATATGGGCTTGTCGGCGCGTGACACGGTGATGCCGGTGGTGCCGCTGTTCCATGCCAACAGCTGGTCGCTCGCCTATTCGGCACCGATGACCGGCGCGAAACTGGTGATGCCGGGCGCCAAGCTCGACGGTCCCTCGCTGCACGATTTGCTGGAGGGCGAGGGCGTGACCATGACCGCGGCGGTGCCGACTGTCTGGCTCGGTCTCCTGCAGCATCTGGAGACGACGAACGGCAAGCTCTCGACGCTGCAGCGCGTCGTCATCGGCGGCTCGGCTTGTCCGCGCGCGATGACAGAAACCTTCGAGCGCAAGTATGGCGTCACCGTCGCCCATGCCTGGGGCATGACTGAGATGAGCCCCCTCGGTTCCTTCTGCTCGATGAAGCCGATCTATGAGCAGCTTTCGGGCGATGCGCTCTATGATCTCAAGGTCAAGCAGGGGCATCCTCCTTTCACCGTCGAGTTCCGGCTGACGGACGATGCCGGCCAGGATCTGCCCTGGGATGGCAAGACCTTCGGCCGGCTCAAGGTGCGCGGACCGGCGGTCGCCGGCGCCTATTACCGGCGCGAGGAGGATATCCTCGACGATCAGGGCTTCTTCGATACCGGCGACGTCGCGACGATCGATCCGGCCGGCTACATGCAGGTCACCGACCGCTCGAAGGACGTCATCAAATCCGGCGGGGAATGGATTTCCTCGATCGATCTGGAGAACCTCGCCGTCGGCCATCCCGATGTGGCGGAAGCTGCGGTGATCGGTGTCGCTCACCCGAAATGGGACGAGCGGCCGCTTCTCGTGATCGTGCCGAGGGCCGGGCGCAAGCTGAGCAAGGAGGAGATGCTCGCCTTCATGACCGGCAAGATCGCGAAATGGTGGCTGCCGGACGATGTTGTGCTGGTCGAGGCCATTCCGCATACCGCGACCGGCAAGATCCAGAAGACGGTGCTGCGCGAGATGTTCAAGGACTATCGCCTGCCGGGCTGAATCCGGCAGGGTTCAATGCGACACGGCGCCCTTTCGGGCGCCGTGTCGTTTGCAGCGAATGGAGCGAGGCCGGATCTCGCGTCCGTTTTCAGAACTCTTCCCAGCCGGTGTCCTGAGCGCGGCCATTGGCGACCTTGCGGGGGGCTGGGGCGGTGCGGGACTGGACGAAGGCGGCCTCGGCGAGCTGGCGCAGGCGTTCCGGCTCGGAATCGCCGGCTGCCGCCGCCGGAGCCGGGCGGCTTGCGGTGCGCGGCGGCGCCTTGGCCGGGCCTGCGGCGGAGGCTGCGGCCGGGAGCGGCTGCGGATAGCCCGACTGTCCCACCGCCTCGCGGCCGGTGCGGAAGGTGGCGACGAGGTCGTTGAGCTGGCCGATGCG
>JARYGW010000030.1:0-24860 GCA_033792295.1 Allobosea sp. | reverse complement strand
AGGCGAGCACCCCTGCTCCCGAAGTGCTGAGGAAAGCACCCGGATCCTGGTTGCGGAAGTAATGCAGCCCGACATTGGCACTGTTCTCGCCGGTCTTCGCCTGATCGCCGAAGTAGTAGTAGTGATAGATCACGGCGCCCTCGACCTCGCCGGCATTCACCGCCTTCATGGCGACGCTGTTGCCGCGATAGGCGCTCGAGTTCGTCTTCATCGCGCTGAGCCAGTCACCCGTGACCTTCTCCCCCTTGAGGACGAGAAGAGCGCCGACGATGGCCTGGAAATCGGCTCCCGACGGCGAGGCTGCCCAGCGCCCCTTCCACTTGGTATCGGCCAGGTCGAGCATCGACTTCGGAAGGTCGGCTTCCTTCAGCTTGCGCTTGTCATAGACGAAGACGGTGCTGCGGGCGGCGACGCCCGTCCACCGCCCGCTCACGGGGCGGAACTGCGCCGGCACCTGGTCGAGCACGTCCTTGGGCAGCTCGGCGAACAGCCCGGCCTTCTCGACCAGCACCATGGCGGGAGAGTTTTCGGTCACGAAGACGTCGGCGGGGGAGGCCGCGCCTTCCTGCACGATCTGGTTCGCGAGCTCGGTGTCCGAGCCCTTGCGGAGCGTCACCTTGATCCCGGTCTCCTTGGTGAAGCCGTCGGCCCAGGCCTGGGTCAAGCTGGCATGCTGGGCGTTGTAGACCGTGATGCCATCCTGGGCCCGGACCGCGCCGGCGGCAGCCAGGGTGACGGCGAGAACACCGATCCGAAGAGCTCGGGATGAATAGGACGCCATGGGGATCTTCTCCTGCGCGGTTCACGGGACGGAACGCGTTAAATTCCGGCGGAGGAGAACTGTCAATTATTATTAGCTAGTTTATAATCATTTCAAACAAGATGGCGATAAGTAAATTAGATCGTACACCCGCGATATATTGTCGACTATCAAAATTTTTTACTAAAAAACTCTCTACATCGACCTTGGATCTCTGCCAAAAGTCATCGACGCAGCGACATCGACATATGGAAGGCAGCACGGCTGAGGATACCATATCGGCTCGCGGCCCCTCTCCTCCGCTGTACACTTTCAGGAAAGCGGCAGTGAAGCGCTGTCGATCAGTTTCACAGCGCGATCTCAATCGGCCTCGGGCCGGGTTCGTCACGGACATCGCCCCCCCGCTGACAGGGGTGCCGCTCCCTGCGATGCAGGCTCGCCGCCAGCTCGTCGATCGACAAGGGCGCATCATGGGGACGGGGCCACGGTTTCCCTGGCGCAATGAGCACCAGAGAAACCGCCGGCCCGACCGGCCGGGGGGCGACCCTGCCGGTCGACCTCGGGGACGCCAACCTTCTCCGGAAGCCGAACCGTCGAGCTTGATGCCTGCTCGCGTGAATGCGGATATCGTCAATCATTCCAGCCCGCTGCGTCAGGCCGCTCGGTGACGAGTCCCTGCGAGAGTATCGGCCACCCGGAAAAGCCTTGGCCTGGAAAGAGCGCTGGTCAGGAAGAAGGTCACGCGTTTTCCGCGGTGGCGGGCATGAACAGAGCATTGCTATTGGCCGGCTGCAGCAGCAGCGCGTTATTCATTCCCCAGATGGCAGCTTGCGTCCGGTTCTGGACGCGAATTTTCCGCAAGATGGCTTTGACATGCGCCTTCACCGTCGCCTCGGTGATACCAATCTTGCGCGCGATGAATTTGTTGGAGTCCCCCTCGATCAGACATCGCAGAATGGCTGTTTCGCGCGGCGACAGCAGCGGCGTGGCCACGGTCTCGGAAGCGGCACACAGAGACGCCTTTTCATCGTCGGGCAGAGCAGCGGGATCATCCTTTGAGCGGCGGCGCGGCTTCTCGGCCGTCGGCGCGCACGACGAAAACGTCGGAGGAAAGATCGCCTCGCCCAGCATGAGCAACTCGATCGACTTGACGAAAGCGTCGCAGGACACCGCATTCACAAGATAGCCGATGGCACCGGCCTTGAACGCCAGAGGCGGCTCGGCCAGACCGAAATGCTCGGCAACGACCGCGACGTGAGCCTCCGGATACTGTTCTTTCAACAGCTCTATCTCGGAAACGATCAGGCTGAAATCGTCACTGGCATGTACGATGAGAAATAAAACCTTATGAATCCGGGGCCTGGATTTCAATCGTTCGATATTAGAAATAGACGTCAATATACGAAAGCCATTCGCCTGCAGCACCCTTGAAACCCCCTCTTTCATCAGGGAGTACTTTCCAAGGATAACAATACCATTCCCCTTACTCTCTGCCATTGAACTCTCCTGACCGTAACGCAGCTCTCGTAGTCTCCTCCCCCCAGGCACATCCAGTCGAACAAGGTATTCACCGCATCGAACAAAGCGTATGAATTCTCCCAATTTTCCTTTCAGCGATAAATAACGATCGATGTTGCCCTTCTGCCGCAGCCCTGATTGGCACGCACGAGTAGTATTTCGAAAGAATCCGCAAAACCGTATCCACGAGAGAACACCCCTCTCGATCGGCTACGGCCTCACCCGCTTTCGATGTGGATTGCGCAATCGCATCTGGCGCCCCATAACTTGGCTGACGCGCCCCGGCCACCTCCGGGAACGGCCCCGTTCGCCTTAAGCCGCCGCCTGCGAGAGACGCTGTCAACCACCGAAATGCCCGCAACACATTAAGAATCAGACCGATCTGAAATCGATCTGCCGGCACTCAAGGCGATAGTATTACCTAAAATTCGCCTCACCGGCAAATTAATTATCAAATGATTAACCATCACAGCTGCATTATACGGATGACAGATCGCTCCGAGCCTCGACCGATACCGTATCGCGATCCGAAATTCGTGGCGAACTCTGCGCACACCGCGCGCATTCAGCTGAAGAACACAACGTCAGCCTTATCCGCTTTTTGGCGGCGCCTGCATCCCTTTGAACAGGTAATACAACCGAACGCGATTGCTTATCGCTTTTAACGTCCCCTTTGGATTCAGGATGGAATCGACCAACTTCGCTGCGATACCCTTGCAAAGCTTCAACCTGTCGAAGCGATACCCAAGCTCGCGCAGTCGTCCCGTGTGGTAATTCCAGAACCCTTTGTCTCTGAATTTGAACGCGCTGACGGAAAGGTAGGTATAGTACTGGTCCAGCAATTCGTCGATCCGCGCGTCCTTCTCGTCCCGGGAGAGGTACCAATTGCCATATTCCTGGCAATCACTGATCTCCGCCGAAAGATAGGCGTTCTTCTCGAGCGACGTCGTGGTCACCCGGTCGTAGTGAATACGCTCATGCGTCAGGATCTGATGCACGAAGCCGAAATCCGCGCATCTCAAATGCTTCAGGCAAGCGCTGGTGTCCGCTTCCTGCGTAGGATTCGGGAAGAACGCGTCGCTGTTGCGCACCAGATCCGCCCGATACAGGACCGATGTCGGATTTCCCAGAACCCGCAGCGTACCGAGCAACTGAGCCCGGCAGATGTCCCGCCCCGAAACGACTGCTTGCGAATACGACAGACCGGCGTTCCGAACGTACCATATATCCCTTCCACCACTCAGCTGATACGCTCCGACGATGCCGATCGATGGATGCGCCTCGGCAAGACCGACCATCTTTTCGAGGCACTCCGGATAAATCCAGTCGTCGGCTGAGACGACCTTGCAATACTTGCTGTCCGCGGAGATGAGGCCGAACGCCTTGTTGTGGTTGGCGATGATCGGAAGCAATTCGTCATTGCTGAACACGCGAACCCGGCTATCCTTCCGGCGATATTCCTCGGCGATATCGAGCGTTCCGTCAGTGCTCGCATTGTTTAGAATGATATATTCCCAATTCTCGTACGTCTGCGACAGCACGCTTTCGATGCATTCTCTCAGGAAGCTCTCTCCGTTGTACACGGGCGTCACCACGCTTACCAACGGTCCATTGCGCTCAGCCATCGAACCCACCCTCGCAGTTTTTATCTTGTCTTCGCGGCTTGATTTGTACCGTTCTCCAGGAACAACTCGTCGAACTGCCTGTTCAGCTGTGATCGGAAATCCGCGACGCTCCTACCGATGCGGGCCTTGATCTCCTCCGCGTTGGCAAGAAGTCGTTCCGTCCTGGCTGTCAGATCGTCCGCGCTGCACTGGCTGATATCGACGCAATACTCCGACAGGCCCAGCTCCTCCATGAGTGTGGTGACCTTGGGGTGCGGCGCCAGGGCAATGGCCGGCACATTCAGCAACGACGCGAATATGACACCGTGGAAGCGGCAGGTGACGTAGCAATCCAGCCCGGACAACGCGGCGAACAATTCGTCGATATCGGAAACGGGTTCCTGCGTGACGCGATCCGGCGCCAATGCCGGATCGTTCTGTCGGATGGCAGCCTCGAGATCGGCAATGGCCTTGGAATCGAACCAGATGTCGCTGCTGAAAAGCTTGATCCGATACCCACGCCCGAGCATCTGGCCAGCAAAGGCGGCCAGGTTTGCGATCAGATCGCGATAGATCTGATTGTCATCGAGCCAGTGGCGTGAGGAATCGCCGTATGCCATCGGCGCGATGCCGATCACGCACTCCGTTCGCGCCGCGACCGGCGGCTTCTTGACGCGCTCCGGCAGCCGGAGATTCCACACGGCATCGGCCGCGACCTTCATCGCGCCGCTGAACCCGATCTTCCGCAGCAGCGCGCCAGAGGCCCGGTCCCGCACGGATACGTAATCGGCCATGCCGAGGGTTCGTCGGACGAACCAGCGGCTCAGGGGCGCATCCAGCGGCCCCGCGCCGCTGTTCAGGAAAACACATTTGGCGTGGGCGCATTTCGCGAGAAGCGCCCATTTGAACAACGTATAGGGGAACGCCCAAGGTCCGCCCCAATCGAGAAGCTGTCCCCCTCCGCAGATGACCAGCATGTCGATGCCGCAGAGGAACAGCAGCGCCCGCACCAGAAAGGCGGTTTCGCGAATGAACTGGGCAGGCCGCAGGATCAGCACGCGCCGGAGCGCGTTGCCGACGCGGAATAGCGGCCCGGTTTTCTTGGCGAATGCCTTCAGCTTGCCCGCAAGCCCGCTCGACCCGTCAGGATGCGATGCCGAGGACCATTCGCGCTCGAAAGGAAAAATGGTCTGACGCATCGCATGGCAGGGAATTCCGTGCCGGCGTGTCGTATCTTCGGGGTCCATCGAAAGGCCGACGATGGATACGTCGGGAGATCTGCGGGTGATGTTGTCGAGCACGGCGGCGATCGAGGCCTCGTCCCCCAGATTGCCAGTGCCGCAATGCCCCAGCAGGGCGATGCGGCTGGGCCTTGATGGCGGAGCCTTGGCCGGTTCGACGCCTGCCCCCTGCCGCTCGGCCCAGGATGGGTCGACTGGCGGGGCCACGCGAAGATCGATGCCGATCCTGTCGCTCATGCGAATTGCACCTGCCGCCGGACGGGGGAAGCCGCGAGCCGCGACAGGGCCGTCTCTGCCGCCGCCTCACCGCTCTTGAAGCTTTCGTCCGTCCACATGTACCCCCAGTCGCCATAACGCCCGCAGTAGGAGATTCCGAGATCGTCGAGATAGCCGTGCACCGTCGCGAGCGCGGCGGCCCGCTCGAGATCGAAGATGATGTTGGCGTAGCGCAGATACATCGCGTTGCTGCACAGGATGCGGTCGCTGTCGCGCAACAATCCGCACCGGCGCAGATCGTCGATGACGGGCTGGATCCAGTCGGAGGGCTGTCCGGTGAATGGCCTGTACTTGTCCGAGAAGTAGACCTCGGCCTGAATGCTTCCCGTGCCTCTCGGGGCATTGTTCGGCGACAGCATGTGCGGGAATCCCAGACGCGTGAAGCAGATGTCCTCGTCGTAGAAATACGTCATATGGGCGTTGGAGATGTCCTCACGGTCCACGCCGATATTGACCAGCACGCAGGACGAGCAGGCCAGCCGGCGCGCCGCCTCCAGAACGTCGCGCGGCGTGCCCGCGATCATCGGGACGAGGTCCGGCAGCGGCACGGACGAGATCAGGAGATCGTAAGCCGTCCGCTCGCCATTCGAGAATGCGATCTGGCGCGCCCGCGGGTCGATCGACACGAGTTCGTGGTTCAGCCTGATATCGCCGAAGGGCACGAATTTCTGCAGGTAGGAGACGAATCCGCCCTGCCGCGGATAGCGGAAATGCGTGATGTAATGGATGTTCGGCGACGAGGCGGAAATCGCGCCCCGCAGCACTTCTTCCAGCGTCGGGCGGTAGATGCGCGGCCCCAGCCAGTCCGTGCTCATGTTCTCGGCTGTGGTGAGGTGATATTTGCGTGTGTACTGCTTCGGAAAGAGCTCGGCGAAAGTCGGGCCGAAACTCGCGAGCAGCCAGTCGTTGTAGTTGTTGATCGGCCCCTCGGGCTTTTGCCGCTCTTCCACGAAATCGGCGATCACCTTGACGACCACGTCTTCGGGCAGTCCATGAAGATGCAGCTGGACGGGATGCTGCGGCCAGTATCCGCGCCAGTAATTGTTCAGGTTGATCTGGATGGTTTCATAGAGTTGACCGACGCTTTCGGCGAACAGGTCCTGGATGCGCTCGTCCTTCGTGAAGGAAATATGCGGCCCGATATCGAAGACGAAGCCCGGCTCGTGTCGAAACGACATCGTATGCCCGCCATAATAAGCGTTCTTGTCATACATGATCGGGGTGATGCCCTCGTCACGAAGGCGATGAGCCGCCCCGAAGCCGGCCATTCCAGTTCCAAGCACAACAGCGTTCGGCATGAGCGTATTTTCCTTTTGCCGTCGTTCAATGTCCGGGTCAGCCATCGGCGGCCGAGAGCAGAGGAGCGGAAGCGGCCTTCATCCGGCGCGCTGCCGCGGCATGCGTTTCCGCGTCGTCCTGCAGCAGATATTCGTAGCGTTCGATCTGCCGGCGCGTGAGGGACTGGAGATCCTTGCCGGCCTGGAACGCCTCGTACCATTCGACGATCCAGAGCAGGCTCTGATCAAGCTGGAGAACCGGGTGCCAGCCCAGCAGCGTCCTCGCCTTGGAGGTGTCCAGGCGCAGGAGCTGCGCTTCCGTGGGATGGACCGTCCCGTCCTGCGTCCAGGAAGCCCCCTCGCCCCATGCCCCCACGAGCTTGTCCGCGATCCACGAGACCGGCCTGGCATCGGTTTCGGCCGGCCCGAAATTCCAGCCCGAGGCGAAGCCGACGCCGTCCTCCGCGAGCCGCTCGCAGAGCAGGAGATAGCCGTGGAGCGGCATCAGCACGAACTGCCAGGGCCGGATCGCCCTGGGATTACGGATGCGGCAGGGGCGGCGGTCCAGGAAAGCCCGGATCAGGTCGGGGATGAGCTGGTCGGCCGTCCAGTCGCCGCCGCCAATGGCGTTTCCCGCCCGGGCACTCGCCAGCGCCACGCCGTGCCGGGGCAGCATCTCCGGCGCGAAATAGGAGTCGCGATAGGCGCCGGTCACCAGCTCCGCGCAGCCCTTGGAGTTGGAATAGGGGTCGTGGCCGCCCATCGGGTCGCTTTCGCGATAACCCCAGACCCACTCCCGGTTCTCGTAGCACTTGTCGCTGGTGACGTTGACCACGACGCAAGGCCGCTCGAGCCGGCGGACGGCCTCGAACAGATGAACCGTCCCCATGACGTTCGTCGCATAGGTTTCGACCGGCTCCTCATAGCTGGCGCGAACCACCGACTGGGCCGCCATGTGGATGACGACATCGGGATTGCAGGCGGCGATCGCGGATTGCAGATGCGCGAAGTCGCGCACGTCGCCGCGGATCGAACGGATGCACTCGCCCACCCTCGCCTGCTCGAAGAGACTCGGCTCGGACGGCGGATCGAGCGCATAGCCGGTGACATCGGCGCCCAGCGCCTCCAGCCAGAGCGAAAGCCAGGCGCCCTTGAAGCCGGTATGTCCGGTGAGAAACACCTTGCGGTTTTGCCAGAAGGAGCGATTCAGCATGGCCGATCCAGCCTCGCAGCGATGAAGGAATCCGGTGTGGCCGGAGCGCGCCCCGACCTCTGCAAGCACCCGTTTGCGGAATAGCTCGCCATGTCACGACACCGCATCGACAAGGACGCGCGCCGGCGAAGCCTGCGTTTCGCGCATCGGCCAGCGCAGCTGCTGTTCGCGCCAGAGCGCCTCCGCCCGGCTCCCGACCGGCAGCACGACGTCGGCGAAGGAGACGACGTCGTCCTTCTTCTTGTCGCGGCGCAGGACGCAGTTCTCGGAGAGGCCGATCGGCAGCGCGTCGGCGGCGCGCGCCTCCGCGGCATTCTCGATCAGGCCGTACGCGCAGAACCCGCCGATGCCGTCGAGGCGCTCGCCTGCCTTGAGATCGCGCTTCGCCACCGTGACGACCTCGCAGACGGGCCCGCCGAGCGGAGCCACGGTCGGATCATGCTGGATGACGGCACGCGCGATCGTCGAGGCGATCTGCAGATGCGGCAGATGGAAGGGGGTGTAGAAGACGTAGAACGGCCCGTCGCCGAGCTTGTAATAGGCGAGTTGCGCCTGCTTCAGCGGTGCCTCCTCATGGATGACGACGAAGGCTCCGGTATGGGGCGCAGCCCCCAGGGCGTAGTCCACCAGCCCCGTTTCGAGCATCGCCTGCGCCGGCAGGCGCTCCCCGATCTCCCGAACATCCTTGCAGGCCGGCCCGTACATGCCGCGACGGCCCGCATGGAAGCCCGTCGCATTGGCAAGCACCGTCGTTTCCATCGACAGCTTCGTCGCATCGGCGAAGGAAGTGACCTTGCGCGGATCCTGATCGTTCTTCTCGGCGAAGGCCCGCTGCGTATCGGGATTGCGGTAATAGTCGACCATGCCCTTGATGTTGCCGGCGGCGACGGGCTTGAGGCCGAGCGTCCGCAGATAGCGCAACAAGGTCATGGCGACGCCGGGCTCGTCGCCGTCGGTATTTGTCAGGACGACGCCGGCCTCGCGCGCCCGCTCGTTCAGGATCGGGCCGATCAGGGAGTCGAGCTCGGCATTGACCATCACGACATGCTTGCGATGCGCGATCGCATCGAGCACCACCGCCGCACCGGCCTCGACCGTCCCGGTCACTTCGAGAATGATGTCGATGGCCTCGCAGGCGGTCAGCACGGTCGGATCGTCGGTCAGGACCGGCATTCCGCGCGCAATCTCACTCTCGGCGTCCCGCGCCGAAGTGACCCGGCTCCAGCCATCGATGTTCGCCTCGCGAAAGGCCCGCTCGGCATGGGCGAGCGTCCGGTTGGCGATCGCGACGAGCCGCATTCCCGGCACCGGCGTGCCGAGCTGGAGCGCAATGGCGCGGCCGGTGGCCCCTGCCCCCACCATGCCGACGCGGATCGGCCGCCCTGCCGCCTCATAGTCCCGCAACACCATGTCCAGAGCCATTGCGCATTCCTCTTTCGGTGACGTCTGCGACTGCGATCAGGCCGTCAGGCACCGGTCCCGCTCGGCGATCCCGGGCATGCGCCCGGCCAGCGGCCAGTTGCGGTCCTGTTCGGAGATTTCGGAGACGGCCAGAGGCCAGACGATGCCGAAGGCCGGATCGTCGAAGCGGGCGCCTCTCACGGCCGACGGCGTGTAGAACGCCGAGGTCATGTAATGCATCTCGGTATCGGCCTCGAGCGTCTGATACCCGTGCGCGCACCCCTCGGGCAGGTAGAGCATGCGGCCGTTCTCGCCGCTGAGCTCGACGCCGTGCCAGGAGCGATAGCTCGGCGATTCCGGCCGTAGATCCAGGACCACATCGAACATCGCGCCGCGTGTGCAGCGCACCAGCTTGGCCTCGCTGGCCGGCGCGCCCTGGAAATGCATGCCCCGGACGGTGCCGCGCTTCGTACTGAAGCCCATATTCGCCTGCACCGGCGCGAAGGTGATGCCGTGGTCGGCAAACTCCTCGAGGCACCAGGCCCGCATGAAGCGGCCTCGCGCATCGGCATGCGGGGTCGGGTCGATGATCGTCGCATCGCGAACGCTCGTCTCGGTGAACTGCATTCCCCAGCCCTCGCATTCAGGCGTCGTATCTGAATAATGTCCGCAGAAGCGCGCGTGTTCCGGCGCAGAAGCCACGTTGTTTCAAGGATTTGCCGGAATCGGAAATGCGCGCCCGGCCTTCAGGCCGGGCGCGTGTTCAGGCTCGAAAAAACTGTGGGAAGACGTCAGGCGACCTGATCGGCGCCGGTTCTGACACTCCGGAAGAGGTCGAGATACAACGCCTTCTCGCCGGCGATGAGCAGCAGCACCACGAGATAGGTCGCGCCGAAGGAGCCGGCATCCAGCATGAGGCGGAAGACCGGCAGCAGCGTCGGCGGGCGCAGGCTGTGCACGCCGAAGCCCACCAGGGCCGCGACTGCGCAGGCGGCGAGCGGGCAGGCCAGTGCGCCGGCGAACTCGCGAACCCGAACGCCCGTGCCGTGCAGCGCCCAGAGCGAGATCGGCACCAGCTTGAGCACCATCACGGTGGAATAGGCCAGGGCGACGCCGCGCGGACCGTAGGGGAGCCCGATCAGGATGCCCGCCACCATGAAGGAGGCGGAGAACAGGCCGATATGGACGCCGCGCCGGATCAGGCCGAGCGCATTGAGCAGCCAGCCGAGCGGGCTCGATATCGCGATGGCAAGGATGGTCGGCGCGAGGATCCGGAAGATCTCGATGGCGCTCGTCCATTGGGGGCCGAGCACGACGAGGATCACGTCGTCGGCGAAGAGCCCGCACACGACCGTCAGCGGCAGCGTCAAGGTCACGACCATCGAATAGCCCTTGAGGAAATAGCGCCGCAGCCGGTCGAGATCGTCGCGGGTTCGCGACAGCGCCGCGAAGGCGACCTCTCCGATCGTGTTGTTCAGGTTCTCGGTCGGGAAATTGATCAGATAGAAGGCGCGGCTGTAGAGGCCGGTCGCCTCCGTTCCCCAGAACCGGCCGAGCAGGAGCTTGTCGGTATTGATCGTGATGTAGGAGAGGAAGCCGGTCAGCGTCGCTCCGCCGCCGAATTGCAGCATGGAGCGAAGGCCGGAGACGAAGCGCGGCCTGCCCGGAACCCAGCCGGTCGCAAGCCACAGGCCGATGGTCATGGCCAGCGGCAGGGTGATCGTCATCGAGACGATTGCCCAGTAGCCGTAGCCCGCCATCGCCATGCCGACCGAAATGGCCGTCGCGACCACCAGCGAACTGATCTCGATCTTGGCCGAGGTTCCGAAGGCCAGGCGACGCTGCAGCAGCACGCCATGCTGCACGCCGGCGGCCGTGATGACGAAGGTGAAGGCGATCACGTCCATGATGGCGAGCAGGCGCGGCTCACTGTAGAAGGCGCTGACCATCGGCGCGGCCACGATGGCCGTCAGCGTCAGCAGCGCGCCGAATGTCAGGTTCAGCCAGAACAGCGCCGACGATTCCTCGTCGCTCAACGTGTCGCGCTGGATGGCGGCCTGGAACAGGCCGAAGCAGCCGAACATGTTCAGTACGCCGGTAAAGGCCGTCACCATGGTGACCAGCCCGTAATCCTCGGGTGTGAGCAGCCGGCCGAGGACCATGAGGGCGAGGATGCGGATGACGAAGCCGAGCCCGCGCGAGCCGACATTGATGAGCCCGGCGCGAACTGTTCTGCCCTTCAGATCCTGCATGGCATTCTCGATTGCAGCTTTGGCACCGGATCGAAAAGTGGGTTCCACCCGTCGGAAAATCCGCTGCTGAAACAAGGAGCCAGATCGTCACTTGCGCCGGGAAGGCGCATGGCGATCTAGAGCATCAACTTTCGGGCGTAGAACGCCTCTGCGTACCCGCTCGGCGCATTGCATTCCATTCCGCGCAACCGCATCAGCGCCATGAAGGTCGAGCGGTCGAACCAATGCTTGTTGCCCTGCGACTTGAAGGTATCGAGGATCAGATCGACCTTCTTCTCGCAGGTGTCGCCCGAAAGCGCATTGAAGACGCTGGGCTGTCCGAAATCGCCGTCATATTTGGGGATCTCGTATTCCAGGATCAGATGGCTGCGGAAGGTGTTCCAGGTCAGTTCGGCGATCAGCCGATGATCCTGGTGGGAGTCATGGCGATTATGCGTGAAGATGATGTCCGGAGACACCTCACGCTTGATCTCCTCGAAGACGTTCTTGATGTCGGCTCCGGCGAAGGGCATGTACCCGTCCTGGAACTCCTTAAGCACGACCCGCTTCATACGGGCGGGATCGACGAACTGCCGCGCCCCGCTGGCGGCTTCAGCCGCGCGGACGCCGCTCGCGCTGAAGACGACCCAATGGAACACGGCATCCGGATGCTCCGCCGCGATCTGTAGCACCGTGCCGCCACAGCCGATCTCGATGTCGTCGGAGTGGCAGCCAAGGCACAGGATCTGCAGCGGAGACGAACCGTTTCCGTCGGGCTTCAGGCGCAGCATGGTCACGCCACCTGCGTCATCGTAGGAGCCGCCTTGACCATCGCCGGGCGGGAGATGCCGGCGCAATCCTTCCACACCTTCCACGGTGGATTGGTGTCGTTGAGCTCCTCGAGACGCTGCTTGTCCTTGAACGTGTCCATGCACTGCCAGAAGCCGGTGCATTTGTGCGCCAGCAGAGCCTGGCGCTGGATCAGCCGCGCGAACGGTTCCCGCACCAGCTCGTCGCCGGGGTTGATGTAGTCGAAGATCTCGTGCCGGAAGACGAAGAAGCCACCATTGATCCAGATGTCGGATTGGCTGAGCGCCGCGACCTCGGCGATCTTGCCGTCAGACGTCGTCCTGACCATGTCGAAACTCGCCGTCGGCTGCACCAGCAGGAGCGAGCCGATGGCGTCGCTGCTCTGCAGCTCGTCGATCATCGTCGGAAGATACAGGTCGCTGAGGCCGTCGCCGTAATTCGCGAGGAAGAACTCCTCGCCCTGCAGATAGGGCTCCACGGCCTTGAGGCGCTCGCCGATCGTCGCATGAAGGCCGGTCTCCACGAAGGTGATCGTCCAGTCGTCGCTGTCCCGGCTGATGAAATCGATCTTCCGTCCCCCCCGGGACCAGACGAAGTCGTTCGAGATCGACTCGTCGTATTTAAGGAAATAATCCTTGATGGCACGGCCCTTATGGCCGAGGCAGAGGATGAAGTCCTTGTGGCCGAAATGGGCGTAGTACTTCATCAGATGCCAGAGGATGGGACGCGATCCGATCTGCACCATCGGCTTCGGCACATCGTCGACATAGCCCCTCAGCCGCATGCCCATGCCGCCGCAAAACAATACGACCTTCATGATGCTCTCCCTCTGCAAATCTCCGCCCGGAGACGGGCACGACGTGTCTCAGGATGCCGCTGCGGGCTTCGGCGCCGCGGGGCGTTCTTGTCCATAACGTTTCATCGCCTCTTCATCGGCCATGTTGAGGATCGAGCCGATGAACTTGGAGCGGGCCTCGCCAGCCGACTGGAAAGCTTGCCGAACGAGTTCGGATTGGGTCGCTCCCCATTTCACGACGAGGAAGAAGCCATCGAGCGATGAGGCGGCGGCCCGCGCCTGCGGACCGGCGGTCAGCGACGGCAGGTCGACAATGGCCAGGTCGTAGGAATTTTCCGCAACGCTCAGAACGTATTCCAGCAGGCCGCGCGGCATCAGGCGGTCTCCGCCGCCGAGCCGCTCGGCAAGGGGGAGGACATGCAGCCCCGGCTGCACTTCGACGATGCCGTCGAGCGCCTCCGCCCGCAGGTCTGCGCCCTGAGACAGCGGATCCTGCGACAGGCTTGCGATCCACCGTGAGAGCGAAGGATTTTCCGGCACGGTATCGACCAGCAACACGCGCTTTCCCGCAGCGACCGCCGCTTTCGCCAGGCTGATTGCGAGCATCGTCGCACCTTCTCCGGGCAGGACCGAGGTCACGCCAAGCGCCTGCAATCCACCGGTGGAGACATCCTGCATCATGGCGGCCGCACGCTGCAGCACCGGCCGCTCCGACGCGAGCAGGCGCAAGGCGGCGGCGTCCTCGGCCCAGGCACCGACCTCCCGGAAGCGGGGCACCGCGCCGAGGCATTCCAGGCCGAGGACGTATTCCATCTGGTGCTCGGTGCGGATCGTATCGTCGAGCGCGTCGAGCAGGATGGCGAGCACCGCCGCAGCGCTCAGGCCGAAGAATGCCGCAGCGGCGAGGATCAAGGTCGCCGGCGGCCCATCCCTCCTGATCGGAGGCTCCGCAACCGAAAGCACCTGCGCGCTCGGGCCAAGGCTTTGGTAGATCTCGCGCAATGTCGGCGCTCTGGACGAGACGGCATCGGAAGCCCGGGCGAGCTCCTGCTGATAGACGTGAACGATGGTGTTGACGATGCGGGCGGCCTTCCCGGGATCAGTGGCCTTGAAATTGACCGTGACGATGTGGCTCGTCCCGACCTGGCGAATGCCGAGTCTGCTGCTGAGAGCGCCGAGTACCGCTCGATAGGCTGGACCGTTCGCAGCCGGTCCCGGAGAAGGCTGCCCCTGCGCGGCGATCGGCGGCTCGGTTGATGCTCCATGAGCACCGGTGAATTCAGGGTCTTCGGCCAGCTGCAGAGCGTCGACGGCCTTGGCGAGGACATTGCCGGAGCGGAGCAGCTCGATCTGGTTCTGGACCATCGGAAGATCGGCTCGTCCCGGCAGGATCGCCTGATCGGGGCCCGTCAGAATCTGCCTGATGTAGATCAGCAGCTGGCTGGACGCCGTATAGGTCGCCGGGCGCAGACCGACATAGAGCGCAGCGATGGCAAGACAGGCGATGGTGCCGATGCCGAGCAGCCGTTTGCGGCGTCTCAGGCTGCCCAGACCGAAAGACGGCCGTGGCTGCGCGTGGATTCGGCCATCGAATCCTTCCGTGCTGTGGATGACCCGCGGGTGGCTTCTCGTGTCCATCATGCGCTTCAATCAAAAGGGCCCGTCTCCGGAGCCCGGTTCGGCTCGACGGATGCGCCGATGAAGGGAGGAGACGCCTGCCGGAGCAGCCATGTCGTGGTGAGACCAGATCGCTGGCGCCCCGCCCCCCACCCGGCGCTTTCCGTCCGCGGTGGCATACACTGAGCAAACGCTGGGTGATCCGCTGCCGTTCCTGCAGTGCAGGCTCCAAAACGGCTTTGCGGTGCGAGGGAAAGGCAGACGACGACGCCGGTTCAGGGCAGGCCGGATGAAAGCCCGCGGCCGCTTAACCTCGGGATAGATCGTCGTTGTCGCGTCCAGGCGGACGCGCGGTGATCTAGGCTACCTTGCGAAAGCGGCCATCCGCCCTGTCCAGGGCCTCTTCGCGGCAGACCCACGCATAGATCGTGCCGATGACGAACCAGAAGTACCAGTTGAACGACAGGTAGAAATGCATGTTGTCCGAATAGGACTCGAGCATATAGGCCATCAGGATGCAGCAGATGATCAGGAGCCCGGGCGGGTCGCGCCGCAACCCTCTCACCAGGCGCCAGGCCACGCAGCCGAGCAGCCAGGCAAGCGCAAGGACGCCGAGAAACCCCAGCTCGAAGCTCATCTGCAGATAGAAATTGTGTCCGTCGATACCTTGTGGGCCGATCAGCGGAAAGAAACTCGGCGTCGAGAGCTTGAAGGATTCGAGACCGTGGCCGAGCAGCGGCCGGTCCAGCACTTGCGGAATGGCGGATTCCCACAGCGCCTGCCGCCAGACATAGGAGTTCAGCCGCGTGCTTTCATTGAGCTGCGAGAAGTTGTCGACCTCGGTTGCGGCGGTGACGTCCGTCAACCGGTCCATCAGGCTCGGATTGGCGATGAAGAGCAGCGGCAGCAACAGCAGGCCTGCGAGAAACCGGCGGTCGATCTTGAGCGCATAGACCAGGAACATCACTCCGCACACGCCCCAGGCGCTGCGCGTCTTGGTGAGCAACAGGAACATCATCAGGAGCGGGATGTAGAGCGTCACCAGCGTGCGGATCCGGGGCGACACGCGCACGATCCGCGACGCCCTGACGTAGAGCGCGAGCCCCAGCACCAGCACGAGATAGAACGCGTAGATGTTCGGATGCGAGAAGGTGCTCTGCAGGCGGAATTCACCGAGGTCGGACAGTCCCCGTGCAATGTCCAGAAAGGCATAGAGCGTGGGCGGGATCGACGACACGATCACCGCGAGGACGAACCGGGTCACATCGAGCGTCGACCGCAGAATGAAGAACGGGATCGCGAAAAAGGCCCAGTAGGACAGCATGACCGAAGCGAGCCGCACGGCCGCCTTGAAATCCGGCGCATAGAGCGTCGAGCCGAAAGCGATGAGCAGGAAAGGCCCCCAGATCGCAAGCACGGGAAACGGCGCCTTCAACGGCGCCCGCAGGAAAAAGATCCCCGCGATCGCGATCACGAGCACGTTGAAGAGTGCCCCCACCCCCATCGACGCTGCGCCCGAATCCCCTCCCAGCAGGTTGAAGACCGGGTCCGACGAGGCCCGGATCAGCAGGACCCCGAATACGATGCTCTGGAGCAGGCTCCAGAACGCCTCGATATTGGCTGCGCGAACCGAACTCGTCCGGCGGGCGCGATCCGTTTCCGGCTGAAACATGCCGCCGGACCCGATGTCGATGGAGCCCAGTGGAATTCTCATGCCTCCAGCCCCCTTACCATGCCCCAATCCCCGCTCTGCTGCGGCACGGCCTCGTGCGCCTCGCGGATCGGCTGCAGCCAGTGCTCGACCTCCTGGAGCCATGGCGCCGGAACCGCCGCTGCGGCTCGCGCCTGGCCGATGCGATCCGTCATGCGCGGAGCGAGCAGTGCCGCCGCCACCCGGGGAACCTCCCGCCAGCGGCCGTGCCTGAAGGCGAGCGCGGCGAAAATGGCGGCGGCCTGCCCGCGCGCACCTCCGCGCAGGAGCTGTCTGGCGAGATAGCGCTCATGCCCGGCCCCGTCCGGCGCGACGCCATAGGCCGCCGCCAGCGCCGCATAACGCGCGGCGATGGCGAGACGGCCCGCGCGCATCGGCTGGATGTTCATCGACAGCGAACCCCGCCCCAGCCGGTAGGCGATCAACGGCCGGTCGACCGCAGCCAGCGGCGAATACCGGGCCAATCTGATCCAGAGATCCCAATCCTCGGAGCCCCGCAAGGCTGGATCGAAGCCACCGACATCCTGGATGAGCTCGCGCTCGGCGATCACGGTCGAGCCCGTCGGGATCCGGTTGCTCTCCAGCAGGCGCGCCAGCACGTCTCCGCCCGCAACGTGGTGGTGCCCAATGACCCGGAGGTTCTCATCCACCACCGCGACACCCGTGCAGGCCCATCGCGCCGCGCTGGTCCGCATCGCGGCGAGCTGAGCGGCCAGCTTGTCGGGCGCCCAGAGGTCGTCGTCGTCGCAGAAGGCGATCCAGCGCCCGACCGCCCGAGCGATGCCGGCATTGCGCGCGCCGGAGACGAAGCGCGGCTCCGAATGGTGCACGACCTTGACCCGGGCATCCGCTGCCGCAAGCCGGTCGAGCCAGGGGCCGGTCCCATCGGTCGAGCCGTCGTTGACCACGATGAGCTCGATCGCGGCACCCTGCTGACGCAGGATCGACTGGACTGCCTGCGCCAGCATCTGCCGCCGGTCATGCGTCGGAACGACGACGGAGACATCGATCATCCGGGCACTCCTCGTCCATACCGGGGCAGGCACGGCGCGATCATCCCTTCACCCAACCCGAATGCCCGGGGCGAAGCGTGATCAGCTCACCGAGCTTCATCCCGCGCCCGCCGGCGAATGTTTCGTCGCAGGCGCCTGCGGCTTCTGCGTTCTCGGTGGCGTCGTCGACGAAAGCCGGTTCCTTCTGCTGCTCCGCCCTGAACAGGGCGGCCAGCTTCCGGCACTCGCGGGCGATGTCGTGCCGCTCCAGCACATGGTTCCGCCCGGCCGCTCCCATGGCCCAGATGACGGAGTCGGGCGCATGGAGGCACTGCCGGATGACGCTGGCGAGCTGCTCGGCATGCCCAGCCGGTACCAGCCAGCCGCAATCCCGCTCCGCGACCAGCTCCGGAATCCCGGCGACATAGGTCGCGATGACCGGGCGGCCGAGCGCCAGGGCCTCCATCAGGACGACGGGCAGGCCCTCGGCGAAGCTCGGCAACACCAGCGCCCGTGCCTCACGGATGGCGGTGCGTACCTCGGCATTGCTCATCCAGCCCGCCAGCTCGACATGCTGCTCGAGTCCGAGTTCCCGGATCGAGCGTTCGAGCTGCGGCCGCAACGGACCATCCCCGGCCACTGTCAGCTTGAATGGCACGCCCTCGCGCGCCAGCATGGCGAGAGCCTGGAGCAGGACCATGTGCCCCTTCTGCTCGCTGAGGCGGCCGACGGCGACGAGCCGGGACTTCGGGACGACCCGCGGCGGCGGCGCACCCAGGAAATCCGCATCCAGCCCGCAACGCACCAGCTCCACCTTGTTCCACTCCTCCACCGGGATCCAGCGGCAGAGCTGGCTGCCTGTGAACGAGCTGACCACGCAGACAAAGGCGGCATGCTTCACCTTGGCGGGCAGACCCAGATATTCGGGCCTGTCGAACTCGTCCGGCCCATGCACCGTGAAGCTGTAAGGCACGCCGGTCAGGATGTGGCACAGCATGGCGACTTCCGCGCCATTCGTCCCGAAATGCGCGTGGACATGCTGGACATCCTCCTCGATCACCCATTGCGCGAGGACGAGCGCTTCCGCGAGATAGGCCAGATGGAGCGGTGCCGGGCGGCTCGAAGGCCGCATCATCCTGATGGCAGCCAGGGTGGCTTTCGCCAGGGCCCGCGGCCTTCGCATCACGGCGCGGGCGAAAGCGGCCAGTAAAACCGCCGGGCCGCCGTCGAGTATATAGCGCGTCCGGGCCTTCTCGCGGACATCGTCCAGATCGACCAGCTTGCGGCCATTGCTTCGGAGCGACGCACGGAGAACCGAGATCCCGTTCCGCTCGAGTTCGACGATCTCGCGCCGGATGAAAGTGTGGGAGACCGCCGGATATTCGGACACGAAGTAGCAGACCCGCATCGAAACGATCCTTCCCGCTCAATAGGCATTGATGCGCGCGCGCTTCGAGATGACCGTCCTGACCAGGATCTTGAGATCGAAGAAGAACGACCAGTTGTCGACGTAGTAGAGATCGTGCTCGATCCGCTTCTGCATCTTCTCGAAGGTATCGGTTTCGCCGCGCAGACCGTTGACCTGGGCCCAGCCGGTCATCCCGGGCTTGACGTTGTGCCGCCGGAACATCCGGTGGATCTGGTCGGCGAACATGTGGTTGTGGGCGACCGCGTGAGGCCGCGGCCCCACGAGGGACATCTCGCCCCTGAGGACATTCAGCAGCTGAGGCAGCTCGTCGATATTGGTCCGCCGCAGCACTCGTCCGACGCGGGTCACGCGCGGGTCGTTCCGCACGGCCTGGCGAAAGCCTTCGCGCGCATCGTCCAGGCAGTTCATGCTGCGGAACTTAAGGACCTGGATCGGCTCGTTGTTGAAGCCGAGCCGCATCTGCTTGAAGAGAACCGGCCCGCGCGTATCGAGCTTGATCAGGGCGGCGACGGCGATGAACAACGGCCACAGGAAGACCAGCAGCGCGGCAGCGCCGACGACGTCGAACGCCCGCTTCAGGAACCGGTCCCGCAGCGAGCAAGGGCCGCAGAACAGCTCGAGCACGCGCAGATGCCCGTAATTGCCGACACGGCTGCGCCGCATGAGCTCAGCCAGCTCGATCGGCAGGAGCTGGATCCGAACGGGCAACTCCGACAGCGTCTCCACCGTATTCGAGACGACTTCCATGTTGTCGGAGCCGAACAGGATGAGCACGGCATCGATCGGCAACACCCGGCATTCCCGCCGGATCGCGGAAAGTTGTACCTCCAAGGAGGCACTCCGGCCGGCGCCATCGGGGACTGAAGGGAAGTCGTACCAGCGCAGGATATGCTCGTACCGGGCCGCCAGACGCGCGCGGACATGCCCCACCCCGCGGGCTCCCGGCATCACCAGCACGACCATGCTCTCGCGGCGCCACAGCCCATGCCAGCGAACACGATCGATGACCTGCCTGAGCCCGGCCCTAATGGCGATCTGGCCCAGCAGCGTCGCCAGCAATTGCGCGAGAAAGGTGCCGCGGGAATAGCCCCCGAGGCTGTTCGTCAGATAGCCGATCGTCAGCAGCGCGACGAATGAGAGCCCGAGGGCTGCGCCGCCCCGCGAACAACTATGCTCGTTCCATTGCGGCCCGAGCAGATCGTATTGATTGTCTGCGATGCAGAGAGCGACATACAGCGCCCCCACCGCGACGGAAGCGAGCGCATAGTCGCTCCGGAAGAAGATCACGCCATAGGCTGCCGCCGAATAGGCGTGAAACGCGCCATAGGCGCAGGCGACGATCACGATCATCTCGAGAGCGGCCACCACCACGGTCCAGAACAGCTGGGTTCCATAAGCCAGCACTGCCGTGGAGCCATGTCGCGCTCGGGAAGGTATAGCATTGGTCGACATTGGCTCACCGAATGCTGCCACTGCACGTCGAAAGATTCGACAGCCGCAGAGGCTTAATGCCGGTGGCCCACGCGAGTTCTTCGCGCTGGACAGATTCGATCTGACGCAGGGGACAGCGACCGAAGCGCCATCGTCAAAAGCGCAACCAGTTGCGCTTTTGACGATCCGTTGCGCGCGTTTCTCCTGGAATTTCTACTTAGCTTTCACCCCAAATAATCGAATACTTCATTCGGAAAGGGCGTGAATTCCTTCTCCCCGAACCAATCATCTGCTCCGGCATTGAATTTCCCAGACGGCATGCAGCCGGGCGCCCGGCGTTTCATCCGGCACCTCGAACGCATTTCGACCTGCCGTGCTCGCCCGACGTCTTTTGCCCGAGGGACTTCCGATGCCATCAGACACTGCCCAGTACTCCGAATTCGGCGCGGCGCGGCCCACCCAGATCCAGATCCTGAATGGCCGTTTCGACAATCTCTCCGCGGATCAGACCGTGGAGGAGCTCATCCGGGCCATACACGCCGGAGAGCGCGGCATCCTGTCGACGGTGAATGTCGCGATCCTGATGATGATGCGCTCCAATCCGCGGCTCCAGCGCTTCGTCGACATGTCGCGATGGACGGTCGCCGATGGGCAACCGCTCGTATGGGCCTCGCATCTGCGGCAGCAGCCTTTGCCGGAGCGCGTCGCCGGCATCGACCTGATCGACCAGCTCTGCGGCCGTGCTGTCCGGGAGGGCATGGGCGTCTACTTTCTCGGCGCGGAAGGCAGCACTGTCCGCGCCGCGGTCGCAACCCTCCAGAACCGGCACCGCGGTCTCGACGTGCGCGGCTATGCCGATGGCTATTTCGGGCCCGAGCAGGCCGAAGCGCGGGCGAGAGCCGTGGCTGAAAGCGGCGCCGAAATTCTCTTCGTCGCGATGGGTGTCCCGCGACAGGAGTATTTCATCGAGGAGCAGTGGAAAAACCTCGGCGCGCAAATCGTGATCGGCGTCGGCGGCAGCTTCGACGTCATTGCGGGGCGGCGCAAGCGAGCTCCAGCCGTCGTTCAGCGCGCGGGCCTCGAATGGGCCTATCGCCTGGCCCAGGAGCCCCGCCGGCTGTTCAAGCGTTATCTGGTTACGAACTCGCAGTTCCTCGGCCTGATTTCATGGAGCGCCATCGCTCAGATCTCCCATGTCCGGCGCGCGGCTCCGCGGCCCTGAGCGAGGCTCGATATGACTTCTCGCAAACGAATTCTCGTGGTGATGGGTACTCGACCCGAGGCGATCAAGCTCGCCCCGCTCATTCTGACGGCCAGGGCCGATGCCGAGCGCTTCGAGGTGCTGGCAGTCCGGACCAGCCAGCATCGCGAGATGCTCGATCAGGTCGTGACCTATTTCGACCTGCCGATCCTCGCCGACCTCCATGTCATGCGGAAGGACCAGGATCTCACGCATGTCACGACGGCAGCCCTGGAGGGGCTGCAGCGCGTGATCGCGGATGTCCGCCCCGACATCGTCGTCGTGCAGGGCGACACGACGACGAGCTTCGTCGGCGCTCTGGCCGCCTTCTACGAGAATGTCCCGGTTGCGCATGTCGAAGCCGGCCTCAGGACCTACGACAAGCGCGCTCCCTTTCCAGAGGAGGTCTATCGCCGCCTGACCAGCGTCATCGCCGACTATCACTTCGCTCCGACCGAGACCGCGAGGCTCAACCTGCTGAAGGAGAATGTCCCGGCGGAAATGATCTGGGTCACCGGTAACACCGCGATCGACGCGCTCTTCCTGACCCTCGCCAAGGCCACCCCGGCAGCGACGCTTCCCTCCGCGCCGACCCTTCTCCTGACCACGCATCGCCGCGAAAACCACGGCGAGCCGATGCAGCGCATCTGCGAAGCCGTTCTGATCCTGCTGCAGGGCTTTCCGGATCTGCGCGTGGTCTGTCCCGTGCACCTCAGCCCGCGCGTGCGGCAGGTCGTCGGCCCTATGCTCGGCTCGCATCCGCGCGTCTCGCTCATCGAGCCTCTGGGCTACGAGGACTTCGTGCTAGCGATGAACAGCGCGCACATCATCCTGTCCGATTCCGGCGGCGTCCAGGAAGAGGCCCCCGCTCTCGGCAAGCCGGTGCTCGTGCTGCGGGACAGCACCGAACGGCCGGAGGCCGTCGAAGCCGGCACCGCGCGCCTGGTCGGGACAGAGGTGGCCGCGATCGTCTCCGCCTGCCAGGAACTGCTTACGGACACGGAAGCCTACCGCGCCATGGCGCAAGCCAGGAACCCCTTCGGCGACGGCCATGCCTCCGAGCAGATTCTGGACATCCTGGCCCGCTCGCTCGACGGCACCGCCCACCGTGACGCGACAGCTCTCGCGAACGCACCGGAATACCGCCCGCGGGCGGGCAATGTGCCGGCGGAAACGATCATCCGGGCAGCAATTGCAGCCGACACCAAGACACGAATGCCGACGAGCACCCAGGGGCCGGGATCATCGTGATGACCATGACCGGGGCAGTCACCTTCGCTCTGCTCGCAGCCAGCCTGCTGGCGGCGGTCCCGGTCATCTTTCTCGCGGTACAGGTCGGTGCAGCCCTGTTTCCCGCAAGGCGCTCCGCCCCGACGACATCCGGGCCATGCCCGCGCTTCACGGTGCTCATGCCAGCCCATGACGAAGAGGCGATCATCGCCCGCAGCATCGCGGCGATCATGCCGCAACTGCCGCCCTCCGGACGTCTGCTGGTGGTGGCGGACAACTGCTCCGACGACACAGCACAGATTGCCCTGCGGGCCGGCGCCGAGGTTACCATCCGCCACGACCTGACACGCATCGGAAAAGGCTACGCGCTGGCTCACGGCGTTCAATCGCTTGCATCCGATCCGCCGCAGGTCGTCATCGTCATCGACGCCGATTGCGAGGCGACACCGGGCTCGCTGACGCTTCTGGCCGAGCGCTGCGGCGCGACGGGGCGCCCCGTGCAGGCACGCTATACGATGCTGGCGCCGCCCTCCCCGAGCACCGCCGACAAGGTTTCGCGGCTGGCCTGGACGATCAAGACCTTCGTGCGGCCGCTGGGTTCCGCGCATCTCGGATGGCCGTGCCAGCTGATGGGCTCCGGAATGGCCCTGCCCTTCGACATCCTCCGCCGATGCGACCTCGCAACCGGCCATCTCGCGGAAGACCAGAAGCTCGGCGCCGACTTCGCGCTCGCAGGCCGGCTCCCATCCTTCTGTCCGGAGGTCGAGATCGTCAGCCAGCTTCCCCAGGCCGAAACCGGAAAGCGCCAGCAACGCACGCGATGGGAACACGGACACCTTGCGATCATCGGTGAGTTCTTCCTGCCGCTGACCGGTCTCGCGATCGCGAAGCGCAGCCTCCAGCTTCTCACCTTCACGCTCGATCTGTGCACCCCGCCGCTGACGCTGCTGGCGATGTCCCTCATGCTGACAGCAGGGATCGATCTCATCTGGTTCGCCATCATGGGAGTGGCCGGGCCGCTCGTCATCGCGTCGGGCGTTCTGGCCTGCTTCGCCGGGGTGATCGCTGCCGCGTGGTGGCGCTTCGCGCAGGAGATCATTTCCGGGCGCGAGCTGGCCGCCGGCCCGGCCTATTGCCTGCTCAAGATCCCCTCCTATGTCCGCTTCTTCATCCATCGCCGGATCGATTGGGTCCGGACGGAAAGATGAGCGCGGGTTGCGGCCGGGGGCACGGCTCCGTTCTCTCCTGGCCATCGGCCGAATCGGATCGGGTGGCATGCGGGCCCTAGCGCCGCGGTCCTGCCGGCTCGTGCTCGCAGCCCTCGTGGGATGGTGTTCGCCCATTTGGGCGAATGACGCGGACAAGCCCGCTGCGGCCGCTCCGCCGGGCCGCTTCTCCCCCGGCGAGCGACCATTTTCAGCCACTTCATCCTGGAACACGCCGATCGCGCCGAATGCACGCTTCGCCAGGATCGACTGGCCGGCCGGTGCCCTCTTCGGCGTCGCCTGGAGCAGCTATTCTCCCGCTATCCATGTGAGCTCGGCTTCGGATCCCCTCGTCTCGGTCGAGCATCCGGCGAGCTGGGGTCGCCCTGCCGGCATCCTCTCGATCCGGATTCCGGCCGACGCCGATGGCGCACCGGGAACCGACGGCGAATTGCTGGTGATCGACGGAAGCACCGTTCACAACTTCTGGCAGTTCAAACGGCTGGGCGCCGAAAGGGCGACGGCGCAATCCTATGCCGAGGCCGACCTCCTCGCCGGGAGTGGCTGGGGACGCCGATCCCCTTTTCTCGGCGCGGGCATCGTGGCGGCCGGCGCGAGCCAGCTCGCAGGCCTGCTGGTTCAAGCCGAGACGGACCGGGGCGAGATTGCGCACGCGCTGCAGATCGCGGTCGACGCCGCCTATGCTAGACCGGGCCGCGACGGCGAGGCCATCGCCAGCGACGGCCGGAATCCCGAAGGCTTGCTCCAGGAAGGCCAGCGCCTGGCCATTCCCGCCGCCATCGCGATGCCGGACGGGCTCTCGCCCCTCGGACAGAAGGTCTTTCGTGCCTACCAGAGATACGGCGCCTTCGTGATCG